>NZ_CP021032.1:0-300000 GCF_002117485.1 Rhizobium sp. NXC14 | reverse complement strand
AGCGTCTGCGTATCGTGGCGAACGGCCGAAAGCGCGTTTTCGACCTCTTCCACCCCGTTCAGCACCGCCGCCTTCCACGCCAGATATTGCGTTCTGGCATCGGATTTCTCGATGTCGACGTTGGCCCGCAACTTGCCGCCGTCGAAAATCGGCAGGTTGAGCGTCGGTCCGAACGACCAGCTGGTGAGGCTGGCGCCGCTGGCGCCCGATGCTTTGACCCAGCTCGGCGAAATCGAGCCGGAGAGCGAGATTGACGGGTACAGCTGGGCTTGCGCTGCACCGATATCGGCCACAGCTGCCGCAAGCTCGCGTTCGGCCTTCCTTATATCGGGACGATTGCGAATGAGATCGGCCGGAATGCCGGCACGAATGTCGCCGCGGAACACCGGCTGACCTGTATTCTTGCGCAGCTCGTCCGTCAGCGAAGCCGCCGGCATTCCGAGCAGAGTAGCAATGTGATGGGCCGATTCGGTAAAACTCTGTTCAAGGCCGGGAATGTCGGCCTTTGTCGACTGTACCAGGCCCTCGGCCTGGACGACGTCGAGGCGGGAGGCCGCACCGGCTTTCAGCTGCAGCTGCGTGAGTTCGTAAGTCTGCTGGCGGGATTTCAAACTCGCCTGGGAGAGCGCAATCCGCTCCTGATAGTAGCGGGCGTCGATATAACTCTCGACCAGGTCTTTCAGAAAGGTGAGCTTCGCATTGTCGGCCGTCGCATAAGCGGCCCCAAGCGAGGCGATCGCGCTCTCCTTCGAGCGGCGATACTGGCCGAAGACGTCGAGCAGCCAGGACAGGCTGACATCGCCTCCCGTCGTGTTCGTGGTGCCGACCGTCGTGCGCAGCCGCCCCTTTTCGCCTGATACCGTGTGCGATGCGTCCACGCTCAGACTCGGCAGAGCGCCTGCACCGGCAACCGTCACGTTGGCGGAAGCCGAGTTGATGCTCTCGAGCACCTGCAGCACATCGAGATTGTCGCTGAGGCCGTGAGCGACCAGCCCGTCGAGCTTCTTGTCGCGATAGGCTCTCCACCACTCTACCGTCACGACATCGCCGTTGCTCTTGTTACCCCCCGCTTCGAATTTCGCGGGAAGCGGCATCTCTGGGGGAACGTGATCCGGGCCGCTGACGCAGCCTGCGAGCAGCAGTGTGAACGCGGATGCGGCGTAGCGGAGGGACGATAATCTTGTGTGAAGCGACGTACTCACGGGGGAGCCTCTGAACGGGAATCGTGGGTTCAGGCTTAGCGACGCCAGCGTTAATGGCGGTTAAGAAACTGTAAAAGTTAGGTAAAACCCGGCAGAAGGGATCAGCGCTTTCTGGGAAGCTCCAATGTGATCGCCAGTCCGCCCGCCTCCGGCAACGATGCATGCACACGCCCGCCATGGCGTTCGATAGCCTGCCTGGTGATGGCGAGGCCGAGGCCGTATCCGCCTCTCGGCACCGCCTCTTTCCCGCGTGAGAACGGCTGGAAGATCCGTTCGAGTTCGTCCCTTTTTACGCCTGGCCCCTGATCTGTGACGCAGATCTTGATGCGGTCGGCAGCTGTCTCGCAGGACACGGATATGAACGAATGCTCGGCCGTGTATTTGACCGCGTTGCGAACGACGTTTTCCAGCGCCCGGTAGATTAGCTCGCCTTCGACCTCGGCTCGGAAGACCCCCTCGACGCTCGTCGTGATCGAGACCTCCCGTGCCTGGGCTTCGAAGGCCGCATCACCGAGGATTTCGTTCAACAACTCGATGACATCGACGGTCTGCGTCTTCAGCGGCAGGCCGGATCCTGCCGTCAGCCTGGCAAGGGTCAGGACCTCGCCCACCAGCACGTCGACCCGTTCGACCTCCCGGTCCATGCGATCCAGCATGGCGCCGAGTTTGGCCGGGCTTTGCCGGAGCACGCCGACGGCGGCCTGCAGCCGGGACAAAGGCGAACGCAGTTCATGAGAAACGTCGTGAAACAACCTCTGCTGCGCGTCCTGAAGTTCCTGAAGCCGTGCGGCGCTCGAATCGAAGTCATGGGCAAGCGCTGTCACCTCGTCCTTCCGGCCGGCCATCTTTTCGCCGATGCGGAAGTCGAAGCGGCCATGCGCAAGCGCGCTCAAGCCATCGCGCAAATGCACCACGGGGCGGATGAGGTATCGTGCCAGTGCCCAGGCGGATATCGTGCTGGAGATCAGGATCGTGAGCCACGGCATAAACGGGCCAAAATTTTCGAAGGTGAAAGTGGGAGGGGCTGGCAGGAATATCCGATAGCAGATCCCCTCCTTCAGAACGGATCGCGTATCAGCCGCCTTCGGATCCGAACAGGCATCGGGTTTTGCGGTTTTGGAGATGGTCAGACCGTGCGGCAGCGTCTCTTCACTTGAACGCACGAAATATGCTGCCGCTTCCTCGCCGTCCCTCGCAAGCACATTTGCGGTTAGGTTCAACGCGATCGACCGTCGCTCCTGTTCCAGTTCCCGCGCAAAAGGAACGCCTTGGAGAAGGTTTACGAGCAGGATGATCACGCCGAGGGTCGTGGTCAGCGTCAGCCAGATGATCGCGAAGAACTTCCAGAAAAGCCGGGGCATGGTCAATCCACGAGAAGTTGATAGCCCTGACCGCGAACGGACTGGATCCAGGATTGTCCGTCCTCCCTCAGTCCGAGCTTCTGGCGAACGCTGCTGATATGGACGTCGATCCGGCGATCGAACGGGGTGAGCGGCTTGCCGAAGGCGCGCTTGGAAATATCCTGCTTCGACACCAGCTGGCCGGCGCTGCGGGCGAGAACTTCGAGCAGGCTGAACTCCGTGCCGGTCAGCTCCAAAGCTTCGCCGCGCCATTCGGCGCTTCTGCTGCCGGAATGGATCACGAGCTCTCCTGCCCTCACCGTATCAGTCGATACGCCGGCCGCCGGCTGACCCGCCCGGCGCAGGATGGCCCGCAGCCTCGCCGCAAGTTCGCCCGGCGAGCACGGCTTCGGCACATAGTCGTCGGCGCCGAGATTGAGACCGGATATCCTGTCCACGTCATCGCCTCTTGCCGTCAGCATCAGTACCGGAACCTGACTGAGCTTCCTGATCCGCTGCAGCACTTCGATGCCGTTCATGCGGGGCATCATGATGTCGAGCACGATGATGTCGACCGTATTGCCGGCAGCCGCGGCAATGGCGGCGCGGCCGTCCGTATCCGTTATGACGTCATATCCTTCCTCGACCAGATATTCCTGCAGAAGTGTCGTCAGCTCCGCATCGTCGTCGATCAGGAGAACCTTGTTCATTCGCGTTATCCGTTATCAATCCGGGCATGCCATACAGCACAATCGCACTCATGCGGGTAAGTTTTACTCAACTTAACACTAACTTGACCGCACTTAACGTTCGCCCCGTTACATACCTGCGATGACATCGTCGCGCGCTGAAAGCCGGTTGCCGTGGATGAGCGGCAATCCTTCAGTCGATTGCGCCGATCGGGAAAGGCACCGATGCCTTGACCACAAGGAGTGCGTCGTTGAGAAAAACCTCCAGACTATTCGCCTCCGCCTTCGTTGCGATGGCGCTGTTTGCTCCCCTCCGCAACGCCATGGCGCAACAGGCTGCGGCAACCGCCCTCACCGTCTCTCTGACGGCGCCGGCTCAGCGGGACTGGCCTGAGACCGTTCCCGCGAGCGGGTGGCTGAAACCATGGCAGGAAGCGGTCATCGCCTCCGAGACGAGCGGGCTGCGCATAACCGATGTTCTGGCCGATGTCGGTTCCGTCGTCACCAAGGGCCAGACGCTCGTGCGGCTTTCCCAGGAGAGCGTGCTCGCCGATCTTCGCAAGCAGGAGGCGGCCGTCGCGACCGCCAAGGCGAGCCTTTCGAAGGCCAATGCCAATGCCGACCGGGCGCGGCAGCTCCAGCCTTCGGGTGCGCTCTCCGATGAGAAGATCGTCGAGTATCTCGCCAACGAACAGACCGCGACGGCAAGTCTTGCATCCGAAGAGGCCGTACTCGACAGCGAAAAGATCAAGCTTGCGCAGACGACCATTACGGCCGTCGACGACGGCCTCATCACCTCGCGTTCCGCCGATCTCGGCGCCGTCGTCTCCGCCGGCACGGAACTGTTCCGCATGGTTCGCCAGCAGCGGATCGAATGGCAGGCCGAGGTTTCGGCACGTTATCTCCCGCGTATTTCGCAAGGCCTGAACGTCCAGGTCAACGGGCCTGAAGGTCACGTCATCGAGGGCAAGGTGAGGCTTGTCGGGCCGTCGGTCAGCACCGATACCAGCCGGGCAATCGTCTATGTCACGCTGCCGGACGACGCCCGTCCGCGCACGGGCCTTTACGTCACAGGCAACATCGAGCTGCAGACCTCCCCGGCGCTGACCGTGCCCGAGACGGCAATCGTGTTCCGGGACGGGATCAGTTACGTCTTCACCGCGAGCGAGGATCAACGGGTGCAAAGGGTGCGGGTGGAAACCGGCCGTCGCAACGACGGCGAGGTGGAAATCGTCTCCGGCATAGACCGGACGTCGAAGGTGGTGACGTCGGGCGGCGCATTCCTCTCGGACAATGACCTCGTGAAGATCGCGGAGAAAAACTGATGAACTTCTCGGCATGGTCGATCCGCAACCCCGTCCCGGCAATATTGCTGTTTGCGATGCTGACGGTCGGGGGACTCTTGGCCTTCAAGACCCTGGCGGTCCAGAACTTCCCCGATATGGACCTTCCGACGATCAGCGTCACGGCGATGCTCGACGGTGCGGCGCCAACACAGCTCGAAACCGAGGTCGCCCGCACAATAGAAGACAGTTTGGCTTCGCTCAGCTATCTCGACCACATCACCACGACCATCACCGACGGCACCGTCTCGATCAAGGTTTCTTTCAAGCTGGAGAAAAACAGCGAAGCGGCCCTGAACGAAGTCCGCAACGCCGTCGACAGCGTCAAGGGCGATCTTCCAGCGCAGATGGAGACACCAAGCGTCACCAAGGTTACGGTCCAAAGCTCCGCGCTGGTCACCTATGCCGTCCGCTCGACTGCTCTCAACGAAACCGAGCTTTCCTGGTTTGTCGATAATGATCTCACCAAGGCGCTGCTCTCGGTGTCCGGCGTCGGTCAAGTCAACCGCATCGGCGGGATCGACCGCGAGGTTCACGTCGATCTCGATCCCGCGACGATGGCGTCGCTCGGGGTCACTGCGGCGACCGTATCGTCGCAGCTGAAGGCGGTGCAGGCGGATACATCGGGCGGCCTCGGCGAAATCGGCGGCACTCGTCAAACGCTGCGCACGCTCGGCGCTCTTCCATCGGTCGAGGCTCTGAAAGGACTGAGAATTCCCTTGGCCAACGGCCAGCAGGTTCGCCTCGACGAAGTCGCATCGGTGACGGACAGCTTCGCGGAGCGGTCCTCGATGGCTTATCTCGACGGCAAACCGGTGATCGCGGTCGAGATCAAGCGCTCGAACGGCTTTTCGGACAGCGGTGTCGCCGGCGATGTCGACAAGGCGATCAAACAGTTCGCCGCCAAACATTCCAATGTGCAGATCGACGAAGCCTACAGCACGATCGGGCCGATCATCGACAATTATGACGGTTCGATGCACATGCTGTTCGAAGGGGCGATCCTGGCGATCATCGTCGTCTGGCTCTTCCTGCGGGACTGGCGCGCAACGATCCTGTCGGCCGTGGCGCTGCCCTTGTCCGTGATCCCGACCTTCCTGGTCATGTACCTCTGTGGCTTCAGCCTGAACATCATCACGCTGCTGGCACTGTCGCTGGTGGTCGGCATCCTCGTCGACGACGCCATCGTCGAGATCGAGAACATCGCCCGCCACCTGCAGATGGGCAAGCGGCCGATCGATGCCGCCCTCGAAGCCGCCAACGAGATCGGGCTTGCCGTCATCGCAACCACCTTCACGCTGGTCGCCGTCTTTCTGCCGACCGCCTTTATGAGTGGCATTCCGGGACTTCTGTTCCGGCAGTTCGGGGTCACGGCCGCCGTCGCCGTACTCGCCTCGCTCGTCGTTGCCCGCCTGCTGACGCCGATGATGGCAGCCTATTTCATGAAGGCCGCCCCTCCCACGGAGGAAAAAGACGGCCGCATCATGCGCGCCTATCTGGCAATCGTGAAGGCTGCCATGACCCGCCGCAAGACCACGGTGGCCGTGACCGCCGTCATCGTAGCGCTTTCCCTTTCCACCATTCCCCTGCTGAAATCCGGCTTCCTGCCCGCTTCCGACGATGCGCGGACCCAGATCACGCTCACCATGCAGCCGGGCGCCACCATCGAGCAGACGGACGCCGCAACCAGGAAAGCCGCCGATATCGTCGGCAAGCTTCAGGACGTCACCCGTGTCTTCTCCTCGGTCGGCTCCACATCTTCAGGCGGTGGCGGCCCCGACGCCAGCACCACGAGCAGCGTCAATTCCGCCACGATCGTCGCCGTGCTGACGGCCATCGGCGAGCGTGACCGCAAGCAGTCGGGAATCGAAAACGATATCCGGCAGGCGTTGTCGGTTCTATCAGGCGTGCGCGTTGCCGTCGGCGGCGGCGCCAACGGCACGAAGCTCGAAATCACCCTTGCCAGTGACGATGCCAACGCCCTCGACAGCGCGAGCACCGCGCTCGAAGAACAGCTCCGCACGCTGAACGGCATCGGAGCGGTGACGTCGACGGCGGCAAGGCAGGCGCCCGAGATCCAGATCACCCCCGATTTTGCGCGCGCAGCCGCATTGGGGGTGACGTCGAGCGCCATCGCCGAGGCCGCACGCGTAGCGACGAACGGCGAATACTCCGCCAGCCTGCCGAAGCTCAACCTGCCGCAGCGCCAGGTTCCGATCGTCGTCCGATTCAGCCCGGAGTCGCGCACCAGTCTGGACGATATCAAGAACATGCGGGTGGCGGGCACGAACGGCAATGTTGATCTCGGATCGGTCGCCGATATCCGGATCGGCGGCAGCCCCTCCGAAATCGACCGCATCGACCGGATGCGCAATGTTACCGTGTCGGTCGAACTCAACGGCCGTATCCTCGGCGACGTCAACCGCGAGGCACAGGCGCTGCCGGCGCTCCAGCATCTGCCGTCGGGCGTGACACTCGTCGAACAGGGCGAACTTCAGCGCAGCTCGGAACTGTTCCAGAGCTTCGCGCTGGCAATGGCGATCGGCGTGTTCTGCATCTATGCGGTCCTCGTCCTGCTCTTCCATGATTTCCTGCAGCCGCTCACGCTGCTGATGGCTTTGCCGCTCTCGCTCGGCGGCGCGCTCGTGCCACTGGTGGTGACCGGGACCAGCTTCTCGCTGGCCGCCGTCATCGGGCTGCTCATGCTGATGGGCGTGGTGACGAAGAACTCCATCCTCCTCATCGAATACGCGATCATGTCGCGCCGCCAGGGCATGTCCAGGTTCGATGCCGTCGTCGACGCTTGCCATAAGCGCGCCCGGCCGATCGTCATGACCACCATCGCGATGGCTTGCGGCATGCTTCCGGTCGCCCTCAGTCTGACCGGCGGCGATTCGAGCTTCCGGCAGCCGATGGCGATCGTGGTAATCGGAGGCGTGATGATGTCGACGCTGCTCAGCCTCGTCGTCATCCCCGTCATCTTCACCTTCGTGGATGACCTGGACGAGGCGCTCAAGCGTCTTTTCCGTCGAGCCGAACCGGAAACCACCGAGAGCGCACCGGAAGCTTCAAACGATCACGCGGCAATCACCTTCCAGCCCGAGCAATCGCGGCGAGGGGGAGGTCGACGATGATCGCCTTCCGCCGAGCGATCAGCCGGATAGTCCCACGCCCGCTGCGGGCGAGGCTCGGTGAATCTTGATGGCAAGCTCTTCGGTCGAGTTCCCTCCCCCGGAACAAGACCGCGGGACGTGTTCCCCCGCAGGCGGCATCCTGCCGCCTGCGCGTCCTGCCATGCGTTCGACAACGGCTCCATCGCTTCCAAATCGGGCAAGGTGCCGCTGGTGGCCGACCGCCCCCGAGCGAAGCGACAACAATCGGGCTGTCGCGGATTGAATAGCAGCTGCCGCGCCGCCCCGTGCTCGCGAAAATTCATAGAGGCCTGCTTCGTCGCGGCCCTTTTTCACTGCTGGCCTGGCGGCCTGCGCCGCGTACCATTCTATTAATTCGAAGTGGCTAATATATCGAACAACTTCATCGTGATATTCACTCCTTTTCGGCTGCGAGCGGCTGTAAACACGGAGGGTGAAATGTTTCGATTGAGCGTTCGGCTCGCATTTATAGCCGCTTGTGCGTTGGAGCTACCGTTGAGCATGGCAGCAGCGGCCGATGATCCGCAGATTGCCCGCGGCGAATATCTCGTCACCGTCGGCGGGTGCAACGACTGCCACACACCGGGATATTTCTTCGGAAAGCCGGACACTGCGCGGTTTCTCGGTGGATCGGATGTTGGCTTTGAGATCCCGGGCGAGGGCGTTTTTGTCGGCCGCAACATTACGCCTGACAAGGAGACCGGCATCGGGAGCTGGACCAGAGAACAAATTGTGACTGCCCTTCAGTCCGGGCAGCGGCCGGACGGTCGCATCCTGGCGCCAATCATGCCATGGCATGCATTCGCGCAGCTCACCGACGAGGACGTGACATCAATTGCAGCGTACCTTCAAAGCCTAAAACCGGTAGCTAATCAGGTTCCAGGACCCTTCAAGCCGGGGGAGAAGGTTTCAACCTTTTTGTTCCGGATCTTGCCGCCGGGTGAAACCGCAGCCAGCGCGCCAAACTAGAAAGTGACGGATGCTGCGAGTCACCGGCCGCTCCTGGCGCGCCAGGCGGCGAATTCCTCGAGATGGCGCGTCTGCGTTGCCGGATAGAGGCCGATGATCGACTGGCCAGCCAGCACGCGCTCGGTGACGAAATCCTCATAGGCGGTCATTTCCACAGCCTCCTCGGCAATCTCGTCGGCCAGTTCCGCGGGAATGACGATCACCGCTTCATCGTCGCCGACCATGATATCGCCCGGCCAGACCGCCACGTCGCCGCAACCAATCGGCACGTTGATGTCGAGCGCCTGGTGCAGCGTCAGGTTCGTCGGCGCCGAGGGCCGATTGTGATAAGCAGGGATCGACAGCCCGGCTATTTCGGGACTGTCGCGGAATCCGCCATCGGTGACGACACCTGCCACGCCGCGCACCATCAGCCGCGTGACGAGGATTGAGCCGGCGGAGGCGGCGCGCGGATTCTTGCGGCTGTCCATCACCAGCACGGCGCCCGGCGGGCAGCTTTCGACACAGGCGCGCTGCGGGTGTTCGGGATTGCGGAAAACCTCGAGCTTGTTCAGGTCTTCGCGCGCCGGAATGTAGCGCAGCGTATAGGCCGGCCCGACCATGTTGCGGCCTTTACGGGCGACCGGCTGAACATCCTGGATCGTCTGGTTGCGCAGGCCGCGCTTGAAGAGCGCCGTGCTGATGGTGGCGACGCTGACCCGCATGAGTTTGTCGCGCGTGCTGTCCGAAAGTGTCGTCATTCCTGCGTGTCCTCCTAGAAGATGTCCGGTTCTCCGGCTGCAGCGCCGAATTCGGGCAGCAGATAATCGAAATCGCAACCCTTGTCGGCCTGGCTGACATGGGAGGCGTACATCCAGCCGTAGCCGCGGCCGAAACGATCGGCCGGCTTCGTCCAGGCGGCGCGGCGCCGGATCAGCTCCTCCTCGTCGACCAGCATATCCAGCCGGCGGTTCGGAATATCGATCCTGACGATGTCGCCGTTGCGCAGCAGAGCGAGCGGGCCACCGACATGGGCTTCGGGCGCCACGTGCAGCACGCAGGCGCCATAGCTGGTGCCGCTCATGCGCGCATCCGACAGCCGCAGCATGTCGCGATGTCCCTGCTTCAGCAAAGCCTTGGGCATCGGCAGCATGCCCCATTCCGGCATGCCGGGGCCGCCGAGCGGTCCGGCATTGCGCAGCACCATCACATGATCAGGCGTCACATCAAGCGTCTCGTCCTCGACCGCCGCCTTCATGTCGGGGTAACTGTCGAAGACCAGAGCCGGACCTTGATGGACATGGAAGCGCGGGTCGCATGCCGCGGGTTTGATCACCGCGCCGTCGGGCGCCAGATTGCCCTTGAGCACGGCCAGCGAGCCCTCCGGATAGATCGGATTGGAAAGCGGCCGGATCACGTCGTCATTATAGATCTTGGCATCGGCCAGCGCTGTGCCCAACGTTTCGCCCGAGACCGTCAATGCGTCGAGATCGAGCCGCTCGCGGACCTGCGACATCAGCGCCAGAAGACCGCCGGCATAGTAGAAATCCTCCATCAGATAGGTCTTCCCGGACGGACGGACATTGGCGACCACCGGAGTAACACGGCCAAGCGCGTCAAGATCGTCAAGCGTCAGCGTGACCCCTCCCCTGCGCGCCATGGCGAGGAGATGGATGACGGCATTGGTCGAACAGCCGGTCGCCATCGCGACCGTCGCGGCATTGCGAATGGCCGCCGGGGTGACGATCCGGTCCGGCGTCAGATCTTCCCAGACCATCTCGACGATCCGCCGGCCAGTCTGGGCCGACATGCGGATATGATTGGCATCGGCTGCGGGAATCGAAGAGACCCCTGTCAGCGTCAGTCCCATCGCATCGGCAATCGCCGTCATCGTCGAGGCGGTGCCCATCGTCATGCAATGGCCGTAGGAGCGCGCGATGCCGGCTTCGATGCCCGCCCATTCTTTGTCCGATATCGTTCCCGCGCGCCGCTCATCCCAGTATTTCCAGGCGTCCGAACCGGAACCGAGCTGCTGGCCCGCATAATTGCCCCGCAGCATCGGCCCGGCCGGCAGGTAGATCATCGGCACGCCGGCGCTGAGCGCGCCCATAATGAGGCCCGGCGTGGTCTTGTCGCACCCTCCCATCAGCACCACGCCATCGACAGGGTGGGCGCGGATCTGCTCTTCGGTCTCCATCGCCAGGAGGTTGCGGTAGAGCATGGTCGTCGGCTTCATGAAGTTTTCCGACAGCGCCAGCGCCGGCATCTCCACCGGAAAGCCGCCGGCCTGCAGCACGCCGCGCTTCACGTCTTCGACGCGATGCTTGAAATGAGCGTGGCAGGGATTGAGGTCCGACCAGGTGGAGAAGATGCCGATCAGCGGCTTGCCGGTCCAGTCGCCGGCATCGTAGCCCATCTGCATCAGGCGCGAGCGATGGCCGAAGCCGCGCAGGTCCTCGGATGCGAACCAGCGGGCCGATCGCAATTCCCCCGGCGACTTAGCGATTTTCAACGACATGCCGATCTGCCTCCACAATTGACATAGCTTGAAGTGTACGAGGCCAGCAAGATACAGGCTCCCGGCTGAACGTCCACGGATGTCAAGAGAGTCGCTCAATCGCTTCGAAATCAGGCAAGGCGCCAAGCTGCTCGGCTTTGCCGAACTGTTCGTTGCCGTCAACCGTAGTCGGGCAAGGGGTCAAGCGTGCCCGACATAGAAGTATGTCGGTTTATCTGGCCTTGTCGGTCATGATCTCGGTCGGCTGAGGCTCGGTCCCTGCTCCAGCACGATCGCGAGCAGATTGAGGCTGTCGCGCGCAGAGTGCCGGGAATGGTAATGGCGTTGAGGCCGGTAAACCTGACATTAGGGAGGGACCGACCGACGTTTAGGCCTCACCGCAAAGCTGATTCAACGACAATCGCAGGTCGGAACCGCTCTGAATAGTTACTCCCATCGTGTGGAGCGATTTTTTGACTGGTTCAACCAGCTTCGCGTTTGCCTCCGCCAACATACCACCCGGTTGCCAAAGATTATTCTCGAAACCCACCCGAACGTGTCCACCGAGTAGCGCGCCTGCTGCCACACAAGCCGCCTCATGACGTCCGAAGGCACAGACGCTCCAATGGGCAAAGCGTGGCATCTCGGCCCCCAGAAACGGTAGCAGATCTCGCGGCTGAGACAACTGATTGACCGTATAGCGGCCGAGTACGAATAAAGTCGGTATGTCGTTCCATGGAACAAGTCCGCGTCGCATGATGTCGGCAAGACGGAGAGCATCTGCGCGGTCGTAAAGAATAATCTGGGGCAGGACCCGTTCCTTTTTCATCCATGACAAAAGGTTCGCAAACTCTAATTCATATGTTTCATCAGGAACAAGTTCGCGCAGAGCCAGAGACGCTGCTTCCGGTTTGACGGCCTTGACGATCGCTATCTGCTCCTGCGGTCGATACACTCCAAGCGCTTCGCTGGTGATCTGAACAATCATCCGATCGCCCACCTCAGCCTCTATGGCGGCGATGACGGCGTGATAGGCGTCGGCGTCAAGCAGATGCGAGCCATCGGGCTTGCGGACATGCACGTGTATCATGGCGGCGCCAGCCTCAAGGCATTCCGCCGCCGTTTGTGCCAACTCGGCCGGCGTCAGGGGTATGGCTGGATGAATCTTCGTACGGCGCCCTCCGTTCGGCGCGACGGCTATTGCAATCGAATTCAAAGCAGTTTCTGCATTCATCTTCATCAACTTGCCTAAATGTGATCCATATAGATCATTATATCACATGCTGAAACATACGTTGCAATTTAAATCGAACCCATGTAGGTAACGACCATGAACCAGGGACCTTTGGCAGGAGCGATCATCAAGGCGTTCGACGGCATGTCGGCCCAGCTACAAGCGGCCGCACGTTACGTGCTCGACCATCCAAGCGATGTCGCCCTGCTGTCCATGCGGGAACAAGCGCGCCAGGCTGGCGTACAGCCGGCAACCATGACGCGCTTTGCGAAACATCTTGGCCTGGCTGGCTATGACAATGTCCGGGATCTCTATGCCGAGGCGATGCGCGGTGCGGATGGTGGTTTTGCGGGCAAGGCCGGAGCCCAGGCCTTGAGCCAGAAGCTGAAGGGCGACCACGCTCTTGCGGCGGAAATGCTGAATTCGATCGGCGGGCAGATCGCCCGGCTTGCCGAGCCGCGATCCCTCGATCGGATCGTCAACGCCGCGTCGACATTGGCAAAGGCTCGCCGCGTCTACTGCCTGGGGCTGCGCGCCAGCCACTCTATCGCTTGGCATCTTTATTATATCCTGACGCTGATCGGCGAAAAATCGACCATGCTCGATGGCATCGCCGGGACAGGCGCGGATGCGATCGGCACGGCAACGGCGGAAGACGTTTTGCTCGTCGCAAGCGTTCTGCCTTACACCCGGGCAACAATCGAAATTGCCGAATACTCCCAAAGCCGCGGCATCAAGGTCGTCGCCATCACCGACAGCGAAGTCGCGCCGCTCGCACAATTCGCAACGGCGACCATTCTGGTCTCGACTGAGGGTCCATCTTTCTTTCATACCATGTCACCAGCCTTCGCCGTTGCCGAGGTCTTGGGCGCGCTGCTCGCGGGCCAGGGGGGAGAAGAGGCCGTCCAGGCACTCCGCCGTTTCGACGAGCAGCTGGCCGCATTCAACATCCACCTAAAGCCAAGAAACATGAAGAGATCGCCATGACGCACCTTCTCCACCGGGCTATTCACGCGCAGCTCCCCGTCGCCGTCGCCGGCAAGGGTATCGAACTCTTCGACGCCGATGGAAAAGCCTATATCGACGCGTCCGGAGGCGCTGCCGTATCCTGCCTCGGGCACGGACATCCCGATGTGATCAAGGCGCTGCACGAGCAGCTGGACAAAATGGCCTATGCACATACCGGCTTCTTCACCACCGAAGTAGCGGAGAAACTTGCGGATCGGCTTGTTGCAGATGCGCCCGCCGGGCTCGATCACGTCTATCTCGTCAGTGGTGGCTCGGAAGCCGTCGAAGCAGCGCTGAAGATGGCACGGCAATATTTCGTGGAAAAAGGCGAGACACAGCGACGTCACGTCATCGCACGCCGTCAGAGTTATCACGGCAACACCCTGGGCGCGCTTGCCACCGGCGGCAACGAATGGCGCCGGTCACAATTCAAACCGCTGCTGATCGAGACGCATCATATCGACCCCTGCTACGCCTATCGCTTCCAGAGAGAAGGGGAGAGCGACGAAACATACGCAGTCCGCGCCGCACAACAGCTCGAAGACAAGATTCTGGAGCTGGGCGGCGACCAGGTTATCGCGTTCGTCGCCGAAACGGTCGTCGGCGCCACAATCGGCGCCGTTCCGCCGGTCCCCGACTATTTCAAGCGCATCCGGACGATCTGCGACAAATATGGCGTTCTGCTGATCCTTGACGAGGTGATGTGCGGGATGGGTCGCACCGGCACATTGCACGCCTGCGAGCAGGATGGCATCGCACCGGACCTGATGACGATCGCCAAGGGGCTCGGAGGCGGATATCAGCCGGTCGGCGCGGTGCTCTTATCCGGCGCGATCTTCGAGGCCTTCGCCGGCGGCTCCGGCTTCTTCCAGCATGGACACACCTATATGGGCCATCCGATGGCGGCGGCCGCCGGCCTTGCCGTGCAGGAGATCCTGAAGCGCGATGGCTTGCTCGCGAACGTCATCGAAATGGGCAGCCATCTTGAAACGAGGCTAAGCGAGCGTTTTGGCAACCACCATCATGTTGGTGACATCCGGGGGCGTGGCCTGTTCCGGGGTATCGAGCTCGTCAGCGACCGGGCCACAAAGACACCCTTCGATCCGGCGCTGAAACTGAACGCGCGCATCAAGAAGGAAGCCATGGCTCGCGGGCTGATGGTCTATCCGATGGGTGGAACGATCGACGGGAAGACGGGCGATCACGTCCTGATGGCGCCGCCTTTCATCGTGAACCGGCAGGATGTCGATACCATCGTCGAACGTCTTGGCGATGCCGTTGATGCGTCCCTCGCGTCCATCCGGTGAGGTGACGCGCTAAAAAGCGCGCGCCCAAGTCATCCAGAGAGACTAAAACAGCCATGATGAACATCTTCAGGGCCTCGCGGCCTCATGCCTTCTGCTGACTTGCACGATCCCAGCAGCCGGCGCTGCAGATGTTGGCCCCGGCGCTTCAAAGAGCAAGGATACCGCGATAATCACGATCGGGCTCGAAGGTCATCGCCCTTCAAGCGAGCTTTGTAACAATTTGTGATCTATTTGTTTCCTGATTAAATTTTATGATCTAAGTGGATCATATTTTGATCGAGTTGGATATTTTCCAGGCGCAGCCAGCAAGCGGCGATTTTGCATCAGTATTTCCGCATTACGCTAACCAATTGAAATATCAGATAATCAGCGCGATCGACAGCCTGCCGACCCTCAATTTGCGGTTTTCCTCACTGCGAACGGCATCTCGCTACTGGCTACCCATACATACCCGTCAGCGTATTTGCGCAAATTTCGAATGCGACAACACGATAAAAGCATTCTATATTTGCAATTGTTGACCAAAGGCAAAGGCCGCATGCTTTTTGCCCAAAAAGGGGAACTCACATGAAACTGAGATTTGCATACCTGCTTGGAGCCGCCGTCGCGGCGACAATCGCGCTCTCGCTTCCGGCACAGGCCGCCGATCTGATCGTGGCCACCGATACGGCATTCGTGCCGTTCGAATTCAAGGAAGGCGACAAGTATGTCGGCTTCGATATCGACCTCTGGGATGCCGTCGCCAAGGACATAGGCGTCACTTACACGTTGCAGCCGATGGACTTTAACGGCATCATCCCCGCCCTTCAAACCAAGCAGGTCGATGTCGGCCTCGCCGGCATCACAATCAAGGACGAGCGCAAGAAGGTCATCGATTTCTCGGACGGCTATTATGACAGCGGCTTCCTATTGATGGTTCCGACGGACAGCACCATCCAGGGGCCGGAGGATCTCAAGGGCAAGACGCTCGCCGTCAAGACGGGAACATCAGCAACCGACTACGCCAAGGAAAACTTCAAGGGTACGGAGCTTCGCCTATTCCCCAATAGCGACAATGCCTATCTGGAAGTCGCGACCGGTCGCGCCGACGCCGCGATGCACGACACGCCGAACGTGCTCTATTACATCAAGACCAACGGTCAGGGTAAAGTGAAGACCGTCGGTTCCCAGATGATGGCACAGCAGTACGGCATGGCCTTTCCCAAGGGAAGCGAGCTTGTCGCCAAGGTAAACGTCTCGCTGGCCAAGTTGAAGGCCAACGGCACCTACAGCGCCATTTACAAGAAATGGTTCGGCACCGAACCACCGAAGAGCTGATCTCCAAACGAGTTTACCAGCGCCGGCCCTGCCGGCGCTCCTTTCCCGCTTGGAGATGCTTCACATGGAATTCGATTGGTCTGTCGTTTGGCAAGCACTGCCGGAACTGTTCAGGGGCGCACAACTCACGGTCATGATCGCGCTCGCCGGGCTTGTCGGCGGCCTCGTTATCGGCCTTGTTGCCGGCCTGATGCGCGCCTATGGCAATATCGTCGTGAATGGCATCGCATTGATATATGTCGAACTCATCCGTGGCACGCCGATCGTCGTGCAGGTGATGTTCATCTACTTCGCACTACCGCTGATCGCCGACATCAGGATCAATCCGATGACGGCGGCGATCACTTCGATCATCGTCAACGCGAGCGCCTACATCGCCGAAATCGTCCGGGGATCGTTCCTGTCCATTCACAAGGGGTTGAGGGAAGCAGGCCTCGCGCTGGGTCTGCCCCTCTGGAAGGTGCTGTTCTACGTTGTCGGGCCACTGGCCTTCCGGCGCATGATCCCGGCGCTCGGAAATCAGTTCATCGTCAGTTTGAAGGACACATCCCTGTTCATCGTCATCGGCGTCGGCGAACTGACCCGCCAAGGTCAGGAAATCATGGCGGCGAACTTTCGCGCCGTCGAGATCTGGTCGGCCGTTGCCGTGTTCTATCTGATTATGACCGGAGCGCTGACCCTCCTCCTGCGCGTAACCGAGAAGAGGATGCGAATCCTATGAGCCTCGTCGAATTTAAAAAAGTCACCAAGAATTTTGGGCCGGTTTCAGTCTTGAAAGATGTCGACCTCGAGATTGGCAAGGGCGAAGTCGTCGTGCTGATCGGCCCGTCAGGATCGGGAAAATCCACCCTGCTGCGCTGTATAAACGCGCTTGAGGAGATCAGCGGCGGCGATCTAATCGTCGATGGAATAAGCGTCCGGGAAAGCCGTTCTAAGGTCCGGCTGATCCGGCAGGAAGCCGGGATGGTGTTTCAGCAGTTCAATCTGTTCCCGCAGATGACCGCGCTTGAGAATGTTGCGTTCGGTCCACGCAGGGTTCGCAAACTCGGCAAGGCAGAGGCAACCGAGCAGGCATCGGCCCTGCTTGCGAAGGTCGGACTTGCCGATCGCGGCCATCACTATCCATCGGAGTTATCCGGCGGCCAGCAGCAACGTGTCGCCATTGCGCGTGCCCTGGCGGTGAAACCGAAGTTGATGCTGTTCGACGAGCCCACCTCGGCGCTCGATCCGGAGCTGCGCCATGAAGTGCTGCGCGTCATGCAATCGCTGGCCGAAGAGGGCATGACGATGATCGTGGTGACACACGAAATCGGTTTCGCCCGCCAAGTCGGAACAAGGCTGATCTTCATGGAAAACGGCGACATCGCCGTCGACGGTGATCCGGCCCTTCTTCTCGACAACCCCGAAAACCCACGTCTCCGCGAGTTCCTGCAGCATGTCCACTGATACCGCCCATCGCCTTGCCAGCCTGACCCTGAGGGGTAGCCACTACGACATCGGTCAAGGTCTCGGGCGCCAGGGCGCTGCCCTCGTTCACGCTCATCTCGTCAAGACCTATGCCTGGGCAACGGTGATGGCATTCAAGCACGACGACCGGGTACGGATGGCAAGATCGCTGGTCGAACAGCACTATCCGCACTATTGGCAGGAGCTCTCCGGCCTGGCGGACGGACTGGGGCTGCCCTTCGACGACGTCCTTGCGTGGAACTGTAGAGGCGACCTCTGGGCAATGGCGCCGGATGGCTGCACCACCGTTCAGATGCCGGGCCGGTTCCCGGTCGTCGCCCATAATGAGGACGGTGATCCAGGCTTGCGACCGGGATGCGCACTGGCAACCATCGTCCCGGAACAAGGCCAGCCGTTCACGGCATTCGTCTATCCGGGCTCCATACCCGGACATACATTCGCGATCAATGGCAGCGGCCTCGTGCTGACCGTGAACAACATCCGCTCAAAACTTGGCGGAGACGGGTTGCCGCGCATGGTGCTGACCCGCGCGATCCTCGACTGCCCGACGATCGATGCTGCGCTGACTTTGCTTTCCGGTGCGCCCCGCTCCGGTGCGTTTCACCTGACGCTGGCGCAGGCAGGGCAATCCCGACTGGCCAGTGTCGAATTCACCCACAGGAATTGTTCGATCGCGGACATCACCAGCCCATCCATCCACGCGAACCATCTTGTGCATGCGGAGATGGCATCCGAGCCGCAAATCATAACAGGGTCGTCGAACTCACGTCAGGATCGCGGACAGGATATGCTCAACGCAAGCGATGAATCATTGGACCCACTGTCCATCCTTTGGGATCGAAAACGTCACGCGCTTCCGATCTATCGCTCCCAGCCCGACGATCCCGACAACGAGAACACGCTGGCGACCGCCGTGTTCAAGATCGGCAAGGACAGCATCGATTGGGCCGTTTATGATGGAGCGGGATCGGTGGCTCGTTTTGAGAATATGGGCCTAAAGATCGCGACAATGTGACATCGAGGCGGGGCATGACCGTGACGGATGAGGCTGCCGGATTTGCGAAGCCGGCGACAATTGAGGAGCTTCGGAACCTCACCGTGAGGATCAATCGTGAGAATGCCAATATCTCGCTCGGCAACAAGGCGCTCGATGTGCTGGCGAAGCTGGTGGACACGCCAGAGCAAACCGCGGTTCGCACCATATCCGAATTGGCCGACGCTCTCGGGGTGAATGCTTCGACATTGACACGGCTTTCGCAAAAGCTCGGTTTTGCCGGATTCAGCGATTTCCAGAGTGTTTTCCGCCAGGCGTTTTCCTCTGACGACAGGTACTTTTACAGCCGCCAGGCGGGTCGTCTGCTTTCCACGAAGGAAGACAGCGAGGAGGAATTGCATATCTTTGACCGACTTGGCCTGGAGACCAAGAACAACATCGACGGCTTTCTGGCTCAGATCGAGCCGAATTCGCTGCTTGAAGCCGCCGGTTTGCTTGCAAACGCCCGCCGCGTCAGGATCCATGGCGTCCGCCAATTCCATGCCTTCGCAAGCTTTCTGACCTATGGACTGGGGATGCTGCGCAGCGATGTCTCGCTGCTGGATGCGCCTCGTCTTGGCGTCGCCGAGGCCTTGGCCCAACTGGAGAAAGGCGATGTCGTCGTCGTTGCGAGCTGCGCGCCATACACACGCAGCGTCGCAAATGTGGCCGAAATCGCGGCGAAGCTCGGCCTCATCGTCATAGCGGTGACGGACACGCGCGCCTCCCCTCTCGTCGGCCCCTCGCGGCACGCATTTTTCGTGCCCCATGCGAGCAGCTTTTTCAGCAACAGCATGGGCGCCTATATCGTGTTCTGCGAAGGCTTGCTTAATCTTGTGGCCCGCGAACTTGGGGAGCGGGCCATTCAAGCTTTAGCCAAGCGCGAGGAGCTCATTTCCACAATGCGAATTGAAACTTGAACTTAGTCACTCACACCGCGTCGGGCCGAAGAAGCAGCCTCGCCGAAGTGGCCCTTATGTAGGCTCGTTGTTCCGTTGCTACTCAAGGACCTAACCGGAGCGGCTAAGGCGTGGCGCCGTCTGCGGAGAACGGTTCGGTCGGTCCCCTCGCCGGCGCGGTGAACCAGCGCGGTCCCTCGGCTGTCATGTAGATATGGTCTTCCAGTCGGATCCCGAATTTCTCCGGAAAGACGATCATCGGTTCGTTGGAAAAACACATGCCGGCCGCAAGCGGGGTGTCGTTGCCGCGAACGATATAAGGCTCCTCGTGGATCTCGAGCCCGAGGCCATGACCGGCGCGATGCGGCAGCCCCGGCAGGCGATAGTCGGGGCCGAGCGAATGCTTGGCGAGCGCCTTGCGGGCCGCATCGTCGAGGCTCGAGCAGGCAGCGCCGATCCGGGCAGCGTCGAAGACGGCCTGCTGCGCCTCGCGCTCGATCCACCAGGCGCGCTCGAAGTCGCTGTTGCCGCCGCCGAGCATATAGGTTCTGGTGATATCGGAATGATAACCGTCGATCCGGCAGCCGGTGTCAACGAGAATGACGTCGTCGTCGCCGAGGGTCTGATCGCCGTCGGCGCCATGCGGCAGCGAGGTCGCTAGCCCGAAGGAGACGATTGCGAATGTCGAGCCGTCGTCGGCGCCGGCCTGGCGATGCTGCCGATCGATGAAATCGACCACCTCGGATGAGGTGATGCCCGGCTTCAACAGCGAATGCACCTGCCTGTGCACATTGAGCGTCAGGTTCATCGCATATTGAATCAGCGCAATCTCCGCGGCGGATTTGATGCGGCGCAGGCCGCGGATCAGCCGGCCGCCATCGGCGAGCCTGTCGGCGCCCATCGCCGCTGCCAGGGCGTGATAAAAGAAGAACGGCAAACCATCGTCGAGCGCGAGCCTGCCGCCTCGGCCGACAAGCCGGGAGATGAGGGCAGCACTGCTCTCCTCCTCTTCCCAGACCAGAATTTCCCCCGGCAGATGCGGCAGGGTTTCGACGCGGCTGCGCTCGAAGCCGGGAACGATATAGGAAACGGCCGTCGGCGTGACGAGCGCGCCGAGGAACCTTTCGCTCGCATGCCAGACGAGCCCCGTGAAGTAGCGCAAGCTTTCGGTCGGCCCGAGAAGCACGCCGGCCAGTCCTTCTGCGTCGATCGCTTCTCGAAGCCTGGTGAGGCGAACTTGCCGTTCGTCTTCAGTGATGCGGGGTACGGGGTGGTGCCACCACATGTCGTTTTCCTGTTCTTGCCGTTTCTGTTGTCCGCGCCGCGACCGGTGCTTTAGGACAGGCCGATCGCCACCGGCCGATCAAGGTCGCGGGCGAGATAGTCCTGGATCTGGCGGACGATCTGGCCGGCGTGGGCGATTGCCAGCCGATCGGCGCGCTCGGCGTCGCCGGCCTCGATGGCAGCGATGATTTCCTCGTGTTCATCGACATATTGTCGGGGCAGCCGGTCGTCGAAGGTCGAATAATAAAGGCGAAGTATGCGCCGGCCTTCGTCGAGCAGTTTTGCGAAAAAGGCCGTGTAATAGGTATTGCCGGCAAGCTCGGCGATCGCCACGTGGAATTCACGGTTGGCCTCGATCATCGCATAGGCGTCGCGCTTAGCAACCGCGCCGGCGAAGTCCTTCTGGTGCCGGCGGATGGTTTCCATGATCACGTCGTTCCGCCGCCCGGCGGCCCCGCGCGTCGTCACCCGGTACATCAGCGTCAGCGCTTCGAAATAGGTGGGCAGGTTGGCGAAATCGATCGGCGCAACGATCGTGTTCCGGTTCGGCAGCGTCGTGGCCAGCCCGTCGGCGGCAAGGCGCAACAGCGCTTCGCGAATAGGTGTCCTCGACATTCCGAAACGTTCCGACAGCCGCACCTCATCGAGCGGGCTGCCGGGTTCCAGCGCCATCGACAGGATCTCCCGGCGCAGCGCGGCATAGATGCTCTGCGTGCCGGAACCGCGCACCCGCACATTTTCCACGTCGTTCTGCATGCGTCCCTCCCCTTGATGTGAGCCTTGTAATGCGTTTTGGCCGATTTCGGCAACGCCCCACGAATTTACAAATCATGGCGATTGTGTCTTGTCGACAGTTTGTATATAACAAATCGACTTTAACGGAGTTTCGATCGATGACAACAGGATGGAAGGGCGTATTTCCCGCCGTAACGACGCAGTTCAACGAAGATCTTTCCGTGGATCTTTCCGCAACCCAGCGTGTTCAGGACGCGCTCGTCAACGACGGCGTCAATGGGCTGATCGTCATGGGCACATGTGGTGAGAACAACTCGCTCGATCCCGATGAGAAGCGTACGATCCTCAAAGCCGCCGTCGAGGTCGTCAACGGCCGCGTCCCCGTCGTGACGGGCGTCTCCGAATTCGATACGCGCCGTGCCGTGGCCTATGCCCGCGACGCCGAAAAACTCGGCGCCGACGGGCTGATGCTGCTGCCGGCCATGGTTTATGTGCCGAAGCCCGAAGAGCTGATCGCGCATTTCCGCACCGTCGCCGAAGCGACCTCGCTGCCGATCATGCTCTACAACAATCCGCCGGCCTACCGCGTCAACATCGGCGCCGATGTGCTGAAGGTGCTTGCCGATGTGCCCAATATCAAGGCGGTCAAGGAAAGCGCGCCGGATCCGCGCCGCTTCACCGATCTCATCAACGAATTCGGCGACCGTTTCGATATCTTCGCCGGCCTCGACGACGTCGCGCTCGAAGGACTGATGCTCGGCGCCAAGGGCTGGGTCTCGGGGCTGACCAGCGCCTTCCCGGAGGAATCCGTGCAGCTCGTTGCCGCCGCCGAACGCGGTGATTGGGAAGAGGCCCGCAGGATCTACCGCTGGTTCATGCCGCTTCTGCATCTCGATGCCGAGCATGACCTCGTGCAGTCGATCAAGCTCGCCGAGCAGATCATGGGCCGCGGCTCGGAACGCGTACGCATGCCGCGCCTGCCGCTATCCGGCGCCCGCCGGGCGGAGGTTACCGCCATGGTCAAGAAGGCCGCCGCCACGCGTCCTTCGAAGTTCGGCAAGGCCGCCTGAGATTACGAGGCCGGCAGCGCAGATGAGCTGCCGGCCTTTCCATTTCTGGCGCTCTAAGTATCCGTGGCATTGCCGGATCGGGTCAGGCTGTTGCGGCTGACCAGCGACGGCATCTGGAAAATATGCTCCGCGCCGGTGCGGCCCTCTATTCTCGAAATCAACGTCCGGGTGGCGACCTGACCGAGTTCCCTGCCCGATTGATCGATGCTTGCGAGATTGACGAGGCCGAGCGCTGCGGTCGACGAATTGTCATATCCGATGACGGCAAGGTCCTCGGGCACACGCACACCCATCTCCATCGCCAGGCTCAGAAGAGTGATGGCGTCGAGATCGCTCCAGCAGAAAACGGCGCGCGGCTTGTTCTTTCTCGACAGGAACTTTCGCATCGTTTCCTCCCGCTTTGGCGGGGCGATCGGAATTTTGGTGATCGGCGCAGACGATCCCAGTCCGGCACGCTGCATCGCCCGGCGGAAGCCGATCTCGCGCTGGCGCACGACAGAGACCTGGTGCCCCTCACGCTCGCCGAGGCTCAGCATTTCGATGTCGCGATAGCCGCAGGCAAGCAGCGCTTCCACCGCAATCTCGGCTCCACGCTGGTCATCGGCATTGACCGTATCGAAGGCCGTGGCGCCGGCATCGTGATAACCGACGGCGACGATCGGTATCTGAGCCGCGAATTTTGCGATGATGTCCGAAGGCAGGCGCGGCGCAACCAGGATCAGGCCGTCCATCTTGTAGTCGATCATCGACTCGATCAACGACGTCTCCAGCTGTACGCGCGCATCACTGACGCCGATCATCGCCTGGTAATGCGAAGGCGCCAGCACACCGTTTACCCCGGCAATCACCTCCGGCAGGAAGGGGTTGCGGATGTCGATCAAAAGCACGCCGATGGTGAAACTCCGGCCGCGCAACCCGCGCGCCGCCCGTGAGGGCCGATATCCAAGCGCTTCAATAGCGTCGGTCACTCTTGCCCGCAGCGCTTCGCTGACGCCGTAAGCGTTGCGCATCACCTTCGAGACCGCGGCGACCGATACGCCTGCATGCGTTGCCACCGTCCGGATCGTCACGCGATCATTTCGTTGCAGTCTTTTTTTCTCTTCGATCGACATGAAATCTCTGGACTTGCGCTGCGGGCGGTCACAATCGCCCTTAGAAACACCATGGCAGACTGGTGACGAAATTTCTATTGCACTTCCGAAAAAAATGTAGAACGTTATATGGAGAACGTTCTACAACTCTGCGGGAGGACTTGATGAACTTTCAGCCGGCAGCCATCGACGGCAATCTCGTTTATCGCGCCTGGTCCGGAGAGATGATCGCACCACTGTCGGACCGCGGCCAGGGAACGGCCGCAAGCTTCGTCTCCAAGACCTTCGATCATGACGGCACCGACCTTCCGATCGGACTCTTCATCTCGGCGCTCGGCCTCTATCGCTGCTTCATCAACGGCACCCGCGTCGGCAACGATCTGCTGACGCCCGGCTGGACGAATTACGACGCCCGCATTGCCTATCAGCGATACGACATCTCGAGATTTCTGAAGTCAGGCATTAACCGGATAGAAATCTGGCTCGCCGATGGATGGTACCGCTCGCCCATCATGTGGGGTGCCCAGGCTATTCCCAACTGCTGGGGCGACAGGATCGGGGCCATTGCGGATCTGGTCGGCCCCAGCGGCACCATTCTTTCTACCGATACGACCTGGCAAAGCGGCCTTCTGCCGATCCAGAAGTCGGGGATCTATTACGGTGAGATTTACGATGCACGCCTGGAAAAGGTCGCCGAAACCCACGGGACCGAGCGATTGCCGTTCGACACGGGGCTGCTCGTCGCGCACGAGACGACAGCGGTGCGGGAGCTGCAGCCGCTCGCCCCCATCGAAAGCTGGACCGATCATGAAGGCAGGACGATCTATGATTTCGGCCAGAATGTCGGCGGCTACGTCAGATACACGGTCCGTGGCGTCAGCGGCACCGAAGTACGGGTCGAGCACTCCGAAGTCCTTGGGCCGGAACGCCATTTCGACAATCGCAATTATCGCGCCGCCGCTGCGCATACCCTCTATACGCTCAGCGGAGGTGGTGACGAGACCTACGCGCCGCATTTCACCTTTCACGGCTTCCGTTATGCCAGGGTGACGATCAAAGGCGATGCGGAGATTGTTGAAATCGCCTCGATCCCAATCTCCTCGGTGCCGGAACCGGCGGGCGGCTTCACCTCGGGCAATCCTCTCGTCAATCGCCTGGTTGAAAATACCATCTGGTCGCAGCGCGCCAATTTCATCGAAGTGCCCACAGATTGCCCGCAACGCGACGAACGGCTCGGCTGGACGGGTGATGCCCAAGTCTTTGCCGCGACGGCCTGTTGGCTGAGCGACAGCCAGTCCTTCCTCAAGAAATATCTGCGCGATGTGATGGCCGACCAGCGCGAGGACGGCGCCGTTTCGCATTTCTCGCCCGACCCGACGCGTCTGCACCCCGGCAATTTCCCGGGCTATGCCGGCTCGACCGGCTGGGGCGACGCGATTGTCGTGATCCCCTGGGTCCTCTACACCCATTACGGCGACCGAGCCGTTCTTTCGGAATGCCTGGATTCCATGGTGCGCTGGGTCGATTTCGTCTGGTCCATCTCGGACGGCCCGATTGTCCATCCGCCCTCGCATTGGGGCGCCCGCGGCTTCACCTTCGGCGACTGGCTGCAGCCGGTCGGCGATAACAGAAAGCCGCGCCCGACCATTGCCGACGATTGTGCGGCGACCCTCTACCACTTCATTTCGACGGATCTTCTAGCAAAGGTCGCTGGCGTTCTCGGCGAGCATGCGCTCGAAGAGCAGATGAAGGGCCGCGCCGACAAGATCCGGCTGGCTTTTGCCAACGAGTTCATCACGCCGGCCGGGCGGCTCGCCCATAACGATCAGACATCCTATGCGCTGGCCTTCCTGTATGACCTGATACCGGGTGAGCATCATGAGGCCGCCCGGCGACATTTCAGGCAGGTGGTCGTCGATGCCGACTACAAGATCGGCACCGGCTTCATCGGCACTCCGGCCCTTTTGCCGGCGCTGACGAAACTCGGCATGGACGACCTCGCCGAAAAAGTCTTCCTGCAGGAGGATGTGCCGGGCTGGCTCTACCAGGTTTCAAAGGGGGCGACGACGATCTGGGAGCGCTGGGATTCGATGGCGCCCGACGGCACCATCTACGAACCCGACATGAACAGCTATAACCACTACGCCTATGGCGCGGTCTGCCAATGGCTGTTCGAATGTGTCGCCGGCATTTCGCCGAGCCCGGCCGCACCCGGCTTTGCCGAAGTGATCGTCGACCCGACGCCGATCCCGTCGCTTTCGCCGGTTTCGACCTATCACGATATCAGCCAGGGGCGCATCGAGGCCGGCTGGCACTGCACCGGCAGCGAGGTCACCTATGTGCTGACGCTCCCGGAGGGTTGCGTCGGCCGCTTCCGGCCCGGCCGGCGGCACCACAATGCGTCACTCAATGGCGAGCCTGTCATTGAGGAGGCGGTTCTTCCCCCAGGCACGCATAGGCTGGTCTTTTCCCTACCCGATTATTGAGGAGCATACAGGTCAAACCGTTCAGAGGAGGAACGTCATGACACATCGGATAAAGCTCATTCTTGCCGGCGCATCCGCGCTTCTGGCCTTGGCCGCGGCCGGCCCGTCGCAGGCCGAAGTCACGCTGTCATTCCTGATCGACAACAATCCCGATACGGTCGCGGCGGCCGAGGCGCTCGTTGCCGCTTATCAAAGCAAGGCACCCGACGTGACGATCGAGATCGAGCAGCGGCCGGGCGGTGGCGAAGGCGACAATATCGTCAAGACGCGTCTGGCGACGGGGGAGATGTCCGATGTGTTCCTGTATAATTCCGGGTCGCTCTTGCAGGCGCTGAAGCCGACGCAAACGCTTGTCGATCTGAGCGGTCTCGCCTCGCAGGCGAAAGTGTCCGGCGACTTCAAGGCCGTCGTTAGTGCCGACGGCAAAGTCTATGGCGTTCCCTTCGGCACGGCGATGGCCGGCGGGATTCTCTACAACAGAAAGATCTACCAGGACCTCGGCCTCTCGGTGCCAAAGACATGGGCGGAGTTCATGGCGAACAACGCCAAGGTCAAGGCATCGGGCAAGGTCGCAGTCGCGCAAACCTATCGCGATACCTGGACCTCGCAGCTGTTCGTATTGGCCGACTATTACAACCTGCATGCTGCCGTTCCGAACTTCGCTGCCGACTATACCGCCAACAAGGCGAAATACGCAGAGACGCCGGCAGCGATGAAAGGCTTCGAACGCCTGAAGGAAGTTCATGACGCCGGGCTGATGAATGAAGACTTCGGCGCAGCAAGCTATGATGACGGGTTGAGAATGGTGGCCACCGGCGAGGCGGCGCACTATCCGATGCTGAGCTTTGCGGTCGGCGCAATTAAACAGAATTATCCTGAAAACCTCAGCGATGTCGGCTTCTTCGCCCAACCGAGCGATGAGGCAGCCACGAACGGCCTGACGGTCTGGATGCCGCCTGGCCTCTATATTCCGGCCACCAGCCAGCACGCCGAGGAAGCAAAGAAGTTCATTGATTTTGCCGGCAGCGTCGAAGGCTGCAAGGTGATGGTGGAAACCAACGCCGTGCAAGGGCCCTCCCTCGTCGACGGTTGCGATCTCCCGGCGGACGTGCCGCCTGCAATCAAGGACATGCTTCCTTATTTCGAGGCTAAGGACAAAACGACGCCAGCGCTGGAGTTCGTTTCGCCGGTCAAGGGCCCGGCTTTGGAGCAGATCACCGTCGAAGTCGGCTCCGGCATCCGTCAGCCTGCGGAAGCCGCCAAGCTCTATGACGAGGATGTGCGCAAACAGGCCAAGCAACTCGCCCTGCCCAACTGGTAGCGGACGCTCGGGTCATCAACCTCGCTCCTGAAGGGCGAGGTTTCCCGATCGAAGAGGTAGTCATGACCGAGATACGCCCGCGCTCGCGCAATTCGCCCTACCCCCTATGGTTTTTTATCCCCGCCGCCATCATTTACGGCGTGCTGTTCCTTTTTCCGACCATATCGTCTCTCTGGTACAGCCTGACGCACTGGGATCTCTCGACAGCCCAATTTATCGGGCTTGAAAATTTCCAGCAGTTCTTTTCCGAACCGTTCCTGGTCAAGGGGCTGATCAACACGCTGATCTACGCGCTGACGACATCCGGCCTGAAAACGGTCTGCGGACTGCTGCTGGCCGTGCTGCTCACCAGCAATATCTTCGCCCGCGGTTTTCTGCGCACGCTGGTCTTCTTTCCCGTGCTGGTTTCGACGATCGGCATCGGCATCACCTTCACGGTCATGATGCATCCGACCAAGGGCATCATCAATGTTACGCTCGAGACGCTTGGAATGCCGGGGCCGGGATGGCTGACCAATCCGACGCTCGCGCTTTTTTCGGTGGCCCTGGTCGATGTTTGGAAGGGGGTCGGCCTTGCCACCCTGATCTTCATCGCCGGCCTTGCTGCGATCAGTCCCGACTATTATGAGGCCGCCAGGATCGACGGCGCCACACGGCTCCAGCAATTCGTTCGGATCACCCTGCCGCTCGTGCGCCCTGCCACCGTCATCGTCGTGACATTGTCGCTGATCGGCGGCTTGCGATCCTTCGACCTGATCTGGGCCATGACTCGCGGCGGCCCCGGCTTCTCCTCCGATGTGATCGCCTCGGTCATCTACAAGCAGTACCAGGCTGGCTTCTATGGTCTGTCGACGGCCGGAAACGTCATCCTGTTCGCGCTGATCGCCGTGATCATCCTGCCCTTCACCCTGTGGTTCAACCGGCGCGAGGTCGAGGAATGAGAAGCGTCCGCCCCTATGTGACGGGTGCAATTGCCCTTGCCATCGGGGCGGTCATCTTCGTCATGCCTTTCGTTTTCGTCGCTCTGCAGGCGGTGAAATCCAAATCGGAGGCCTCCCGCCTCGATTTCGAACTTCCTGAGCATTGGCTGTTCTGGGACAATCTCGTCGCCGTCTTCAAGGCGCGCGACTATCAGCTCGTGCTCGCCTATTTCAATTCGACTCTGATCACGGTCGTTTCCGTCACTATCCTGATCCTGCTGTCGGCGATGGTCGGATATGTGATGCAGCGCCGCAAGACCGCATGGAACCGCGTGGCCTTCGCTGCGCTGTTCATGGGCCTGATGATGCCGCCGGCCGTTGTTCCCACCATCGGCCTTTTGCAGGACATCGGCCTCTTCAAGACCATGACCGGAATGATCCTGATCCAGGTTGCCTATAATCTCTCCTTTTCGGTCCTGCTCTATCGGTCGTTCATTTCGACCATCCCGCGCGATCTCGACGAGGCGGCGCTGATCGACGGCGCCAAGCCCCGGCAGATCTTCTTCCGCGTGGTCCTGCCGCTGCTGAAGCCGGTGACCGTGACCAATATCGTCGTCCAGTCGATCGCGATCTTCAACGATTTCACCAATCCGCTCTATTACCTGCCGGGCAAGGAGAATGTGACGGTGCAGCTGACGCTCTATAATTTCCAGAGCATGTATTCGAGCCAGTACAATCTGCTCTTCATGAACATCCTCCTCGTAACGATCCCGCCGCTGATCGTATTCATCTTCTTCAACCGCCAGATCGTCGCGGGCATGACGGCGGGCGGAGTCAAAGGGTAGCAGAATGGCTGAACTCAGTCTCAAACAGGTTCGCAAGAGCTTCGGCGCACTTGAAGTCATCAAGGGGATCGATCTGGAGGTTGCCTCTGGCGAATTCGTCGTCTTCGTCGGCCCGTCGGGATGCGGGAAGTCGACGCTGCTGCGCATCATCGCCGGCCTGGAAGAGACGACCTCGGGTAGGCTGACCATCAGCGGCAAGGACGTGACCTATGCGGAACCTTCCGAGCGAGGCATCGCCATGGTGTTCCAGAGCTATGCGCTCTACCCGCATATGACGGTTGCCGAGAATATCGGCTTCGGACTTTCGCTCGCCCGCCGCCCGAAGGCTGAGATCGCCGAGAAGGTCGCGGCAGCAGCCGAAACGCTGCAGCTCACTCATCTGCTGCAGAGAAAGCCGAAAGCGCTTTCCGGCGGCCAGAGGCAGCGCGTCGCCATCGGTCGGGCGATCGTGCGCGATCCCAAGGTTTTCCTGTTCGACGAGCCGCTCTCCAATCTCGATGCCTCGCTGCGGGCACAGATGCGCCTGGAGATCTCGGAACTCCACGCCCGTTTAAAATCGACGATGATCTATGTCACCCACGACCAGGTGGAGGCGATGACGATGGCCGACAAGATCGTCGTTTTAAACGGTGGCGCCGTCGAGCAGATCGGCAGCCCGATGGAGCTCTACCGCAATCCCGCCACACCCTTCGTTGCCGGCTTCATCGGCAGCCCGAAAATGAACCTCTATGGCGGCGAGACGGCACGGCGAATGAACTGCACGACCTACGGCATCCGCCCGGAACATATCAGGCTTTCGGAAGGCACCGGCCAGTGGCAAGGCAGAATCCGACATGTGGAACGGCTCGGCGCCGACGCGATCCTCTATCTCGATGTCCCCGAACTAGGCGAAATGATCGTGCGTGCCGAAGGCGAGACGCCGTTTGCATCAGGTATGACGGTCTGGGCAAATCCGATGGAGGGAGCGGAGCACCGGTTCTGAGACCGGGTTAAAGCCCACATCGAGGAGCAATCCTACCGACCGAAGATCCCGCCCCTCACGGTTATTTGTTTAAGAGAGCCGCCAGATCCTCTTTGAGCCGGACCGGCTGATTCATCCCTTCGTGAAGAATGCTCATGACACCGAGATCGCCTTTCTTAAGCTCGCGAAAGAACACAGTGATGCTCATAGCGGCCGAAATAGGCTGAACGCTTGATGTCTGCCGGAACTGCCAGACGTTGCGGAAGTTGTCGCCAGATCGACCGATCCTCGCACAAACGCTGCAAATAGGCGTGCAGCCCGAGAATATAGGCGTCCGCCTGCTTCTCTCCCCACGCCTCAACCGTGTCACGCCAAATCTTGTCCTGCGCTCCTCAGCGCGGATAAAATCAAATTGTCACCATCAGGCTATCGGCGCTTGTTGCGGCGGATGACGTCTTTGGCCGAAACCGCGACGAATTCGCTGTCTTCGGCCCGCATGGCCGGCGCGAGTTCCACTTGCAGCAAATCCCAGGCCTTATCACGCGTCTGCAGGTCGCGGCGAACGAGGGCACGAATATGCTCGTCGGCGTTTCATGGAGGCCGTCGTGGCCAACCTGCTGCTGGTTATGATCCTGCAATTTCCCGCTGACCTTCACATGAATACTACCGGATGCCATGGGCATACCCTTCGTTCATCTTCTCGTGGGCAGCGTAGCATGTATTGTCATATTCATCACGATTAGGCCTACCGGTCCTCAGAACCGGTCGGGACGCAGCGGCGTGAGAGGTAGGCTGGACAGTCGCCACAGCCGATTGGTCGTCATTTTCCGATCTTGCCGCAGGGGTACTTGGAACGGCCGCCCTGCTGGCGGACCACCTGCCGGTAGAGGAACAGGGACTGCGCCTCCTGAACAATCCAACGCTGGCCATTCCTCTGCTCTCCCCCGCGAGATTACTGCGTTCGTCAACGCGACGCACAGCCTGGCACAGCTCGGAGTCTCTGCGCTACGGCGCCATGTCCGATTATGTTACGGCAGCGATTTACGAAGTAGGTCCCTGGCGGCGCAAAGCTTCGTCAGGATTTCCACGGGAAGCGCAAGCATCGACCAGCTCAGGCGATGCCGCCGAGGCATACATATTTGAGTTCGGTATATTCGTCCAATCCGTGGCTTGACCCTTCGCGGCCGAGACCCGACATCTTGACGCCGCCGAACGGCGCTTCCGCCGTCGAGACGAGACCGGTATTGACGCCAACCATCCCATATTCCAGCGCTTCGGCGACGCGAAACACCCGCGACAGGTCGCGCGCGTAAAGATAAGAAGCCAGGCCGAACTCTGTATCGTTCGCTTGCTCGATGACGTCCTGCTCGTCGCGGAAACGGAAAAGTGGGGCAAGTGGCCCGAAGGTTTCCTCGCGCGCGACCTGCATGCCGGCATCGACATCGCGCAGGATCGTCGGTTCGAAGAAATGACCGCCAAGCGCGTGGCGCTTGCCTCCCGAAACGATCCCGGCACCCTTTGCAACGGCATCCTGAATATGGCTTTCGACCTTGGCGACGGCGTTGTCGTCGATGAGCGGGCCAAGCACGACGTCGCGTTCCAGCCCGTTGCCGACCTTCAATGCCGAAACGGCCGCGGCGAGCTTGGCGGCAAACGCCTCGTAGACGCTGTCCTGTACGTAAAGCCGGTTGGCGCAGACGCAGGTCTGGCCGTTGTTGCGGAACTTGGCGATGATCGCTCCTTCGACCGCGGCGTCGAGATCGGCGTCGTCGAACACGATGAAGGGCGCATTGCCGCCGAGCTCGAGACCAAGCTTCTTGATCGTCGGCGCGCATTGCCGGTAAAGCAGCTCGCCCGTCCGCGTGGAGCCCGTGAATGTCAGGACCCGAACGTCGCGGCTCGCAGTCAGCGCCCCGCCGATTGCGGCCGCATCTCCCGTGACGATGTTGAGCAGCCCCGCCGGCAGGCCGGCGCGCTCCGCGAGAACGGCGATCGCAATTGCGGAGAACGGCGTCTGCAGCGCCGGTTTGAGAACGACGGCGCAGCCGGCGGCAAGCGCGGGGCCGATCTTGCGGGTGATCATCGCGTTCGGGAAATTCCAGGGCGTGATCGCCGCCACGACGCCGGCCGGCTGGCGCAGAACGAGGATCCGCTTGTCCGGCTGATGTCCGGGTATGGTCTCGCCATTGATGCGTCTTGCCTCTTCGGCAAACCATTCGATGAAGCTCGCACCATAGGTGATCTCTCCCTTGGCTTCAGCGAGCGGCTTTCCCTGCTCCAGCGTCAGGATCATCGCCAGATCGTCGCGGTTTTCGATCATCAGGCGGTGCCATGCCTTGAGAACGGCGGCGCGTTCGCCTGCGGTCTTCTTGGCCCAAAGCTTCTGGGCGACCACGGCAGCCTGGATGGCCTCTTCCGTCTCCGCCGCACCGAAGTCGGGGACCGCGCCCAGCACCTCACCTGTCGCCGGATTGTGGACCATGGCCGCCCGGCGCCCTTCCACTTCGATCCAGCGATCGGCGATGGGGCAAGCCTGACGGAACAGCGAGGGATCATTGAGCTTCATGGGACAACTTTCAGCAGAATACGTGAGCGGCACCGGGATCGAAATCGAGATGGACTATATCTCCACGATTGAGCCCGGCAATAGCCTCATGTCCGAACGGCAAACGGACCGAAAGCGCCTCGCCTGTCACCGTCTCTGTGGAGACGTGGATATTGTTGCCGAGAAAGGTAATGTCGCTGACAGTCGCGGCAAGACCCGCGCCGGCGGCTCTGGCGCGCGACAGGCGGATGCGCTCCGGCCTCAGCATCAGCGCCGCCCGGGCGCCGGAGGTCCCTTTTCCATGCACCGGAATTTGATCGAAGATCGTCCCGCCTCCGAGCGCAATGGTGGCTTGTCCATCGGAGGATGACACCAGGTCGCAGGAAATGAAGTCGCTGTCGCCGATGAATTCGGCGACGAAGCGCGTCCGAGGATTGGCGTAGAGTTCAGGTCCCGTCCCGATCTGGTCGATGACGCCCTTCGAGAAGACAGCGATACGGTCGGAGAGCCGCAGCGCCTCCTCCTGGTCGTGCGTGACGTAGAGGATCGTCACTTCCGTCTGCTGGTGGATGCGGCGGATCTCATGCTGGATTTCCTCGCGCAGCTTCTTGTCGAGCGCCGACAGCGGCTCGTCCATCAACAGCACCGGCGGATCATAGGCAAGCGCTCTGGCAAGCGCGACGCGCTGCTGCTGGCCGCCGGACATTTGCGCCGGCTTGCGATCCTCGAAGCCTTCGAGGCGGACGAGGCGCAGCATCTCCTTCACCTTGCTGTCGATCTCAGTCTTCGACTTGCGCCTGACCTTTAACGGAAAGGCGATGTTTTCGCCGACGGTCAGATGCGGAAACAGCGTGTAGCGCTGGAACACCATGCCGATGTTGCGCTTGTGCGACGGCGTGGCGAGCAGGGTCTTGCCCTCGAGGGTAATGTCGCCTTTCGTGGGATTTTCAAAGCCGGCTAGGATGTAGAGCGTCGTGCTCTTGCCGGATCCGGACGGTCCGAGAAAGGTCAGGAACTCACCGCGCCGGACATCGAGATTGACGTCGTGCACGGCGACAACGGGGCCGTACTCCTTGCGTATGCCGCGGATCTGAAGGAATGGTTCGTTCATTGTTTCAGTACCTTACGCACGACGGCGACCAGCGCCATCAAGATGATCGTCAAAAGGATGAGAAGGGTGGACGCGGCTGCGACGACAGGCGTCAGATCCTGCCGCAGCGTCGCCCATACCTTCACGGGCAGCGTCTGCAGGGTCGGGCTGGACATGAAGATCGCCACTACCACCTCGTCCCAGGATGTCAGGAAGGAGAAGACGGCCGCCGAAAACAACCCGTGGCTGATTGCGGGAAGCGTGACCCTGATCTTCGCTTCCAAGGGCGAGGCGCCGCAGAGCACCGCCGCATCCTCGATCGACTTGTCGAAACCTTCGAGCGCACTCGATATGGACAGGATCGAGAAGGGCAGCGCCAGCACCAGGTGCGCAATGACAAAGCCCGTCAGCGTGCCACCAAGACCGATCCTCAAGAAGAAGGCGTACAGCGCGACCGCGAGAACCACGACCGGCAGGATCATCGGTGTGAGGAACAGCGCCTTCAGCGCATCGCGGAACAGGAACGAACCGCGCACCAGCCCGAAGGACGTCACCAGCCCGAGCAGCACCGACAGGATCGTCACAATGACCGCGATCTTGAAGCTCGTCAAAGCTGATTCCAGCCATCGCGGGTCGGCGAAGAGCTCGCTATACCACTGAAATGTCCAGCCCGGCGGCGGGAAGATCAACCATTGCGACGAGCCGAAGGACAGCGCCGCGATGAAGACGATCGGCAGCAGCAGGAAGGCGGCGGTCAGAAGCGTGATCGCCAGGAGGAGATATTTCCACCAGCCGAGACGGTCGAAATTGAGCAGCATCTCAGCGTCCTCCCGGGTTCTGGCTGCCGAAGAACCGCAGTTGCACGGCATAGAGCGACAAGGTCACCACCAGGAGCACCAGCGCCGCCGCACCGCCCATTCCCCAGTTGACCAGCGACTGCACGAACTGCGCGATCAGCTCCGCGAGCATCATGTTGGCGGTACCGCCGAGAAGCGACGGCGTCACGAAATAACCGAGCGACATGACAAAGACCATGAGGGCGCCGGCCGCCATGCCGGGCATCGCCAAGGGCAGCAGAACGCGGGTCAGGCACTGCCAGCGGTTGGCGCCGCAAAGGGCTGCGGCCTGCAAGGTCGAGGGGTCGATTTTCTTGACCACGCCGTAGAGCGGCAGGATGATGAAAGGCAGCATGATATATGTCATGCCGATCGTCACGCCTGTGAGATTGTTGACCAGCGCCAGCGGCTGGTCGATCAGGCCAATTCCCATCAGCATCTTGTTGATCAGCCCCGTCCGCTGCAACAGCACCATCCAGGCATAAGTGCGGGCCAGCAGATTAGTCCACATCGACAGGAGCAGGATCGCAAAGATCACCGACGTCAGCCGGCCGGGCATGATCGCCAGCGCCCAGGCCACGGGAAAACCGATCAAAAGCGAAATCACCGTGACAAAACCGGAGACGATGAAGGTATTGGCGAAAATCTTGAGATAGGTCGCCGACCCGATCAGTTGCGCATAATTGCCAAGACCCGGGACCGGTTCCAATACGCTTCGCAGCAGCAGGACCACCACCGGAACGACGAAAAAGATTCCTACGAAGGCCAGAGCCGGAACGACCCCGCCAAAACCTGTTGCCCTGCGCGCCTTTGGCAGAGGCATGATCGCGCCGGAGGCATCGCTATACGTCGTCATGACAGTCCTTCCCACCCGTCAATTCCGCAGGCGCCATCCGACAGGCGTCGCTGCGGGAGGTACGGCGAACATTTCGCCGTACCCGTCCATCTGAAGTCTCAGCCTATTTTGCCTGCCAAGCGTACCACTTCTCGCCGATGGCATCGCGATTGTTGGCCCAGTAGTTCATATCGGCATTGACCTGGCTTGCCGTCTGCTGGTCCGGCAGGGTCTTGGCTGTCTCCGGATCCATCAGCTTGGCCGACTCGACATTGATCGGCGCATATCCGGTGGCCTTGGCAAGGGCGGCCTGCGGTTCGGCGGAGGTCGCCAGCGCAATGAACTTCATCGCAGCCTCGGCATTCGGCGCACCCTTCGGCACGACGAGCGCATCAGCAGCGGTGATGTTCTGCTCCCAGGAGGTCTCCACCTTGATGCCGGTTGCCGCAAGGGCGGTCATGCGGCCGTTCCAGACGCTGCCGAAGGGCGCTTCGGCGGAGGCCAGCAGCTGCTGCGACTGCGCACCGCCCGACCACCAGATGATATCTGACTTGATCGTATCGAGCTTCTTGAAGGCACGGTCGAGATCGAGCGGATAGAGCTTGTCGGCAGGCACGCCGTCGGCAAGCAGCGCCGCTTCGATCACGCCGGGAGCCGACCACTTGTAGAATGTGCGTTTTCCCGGAAACTTCGCCGTGTCGAACAGGTCAGCCCATGTCTTCGGGCAGGCTTTGACGGCATCGGCGTTGCAGCCGATGACGAAGGAATAATAGAAGCTGCCGACCGAATAGTCGGTGACGAAACGCGGATCGAGCTTGGACTTGTCGATGACGGAGAAGTCTAGCTTCTCGAGCTGGCCGTTCCTGCCCGCCTGGGCTGCGTAGTCACCTTCGACGTCGACGACATCCCAGGCGACCTGGCCGGCCTCGACCATCGCCTTGAGCTTACCGTAATCCGTCGGCCCGTCCTGCACGACGGTGACGCCGGTCTTTTCGGTGAAGGGGCTTGCCCATGCGGCCTTCTGTGCGTCCTGCGTCGTTCCTCCCCAGCTCGAGAAGACCAGGTTGTCGGCCTTGGCCGGGGCGGAGACCGCCACGAATGCGGCAACCGCCGCGAAAGCAAATGCTGTTTTCATGTTCCCTTATCCTTGTTCTGGTTTGTCCTACGGTATGCCTTATGCCGTCAGTGCGCCTCGCTCCTGGGAGAAAAGCTTGCTGGCTTCATAATCTTGTTTTCCGCCACCTCGATCAGATCGCGAATCTTGGGCAGGAACGCCTGCCACCGGGGATCGGCCAAAAGCCGTTGACGGCGCGCCTCGCGCTCGTCCAGGCTCGCAAAGGCCCAGATGTGAACGATTTCGTTGATCGTCCCGATCTCCGAGAAGAAGTAGCCGACCAGCGTGCCGAGATGGCTCTTCTGGATCTCGATACCCTCTTCCTCGAGGACCTTGAGATATTGCGGGATCGCGCCGTTCTTCAGCCGATAGGTCCGGATTTCGTAAAACATCGGCGTCATCTCATCACGAAGGGATCGGGGATCGGATCGTCCGACGTCCGGAGCCAGATCGTCTTGGTGCGGGTGTAATCGAGCGCCGCGGCCATGCCGCCTTCCCTGCCGTGGCCGGACAGGCCGAACCCGCCGAACGGCGCGATCGGCGAGACGGCACGGTAAGTATTGACCCAGACAATGCCGGCGCGGATGCCCTTCATCAGCCGATGCGCCCGTGTCAGGTTCTGGGTGAAGAGGCCGGAGGCGAGGCCATAGCGGGTATCGTTGGCAAGCCGCAGCGCCTCGGCCTCGGTCTCGAAGGATACGACCGACAGGACCGGTCCGAAGAATTCCTCGATCAGCGAGGGCGAGGCGACATTGTCGCAATCGAGGATCGTCGGCGGGAAGTAAAAACCTTCGCCGTCGATCTTGCTGCCGCCGGTCACGAGACGGGCGCCGCTTTCGATCGACTTTTCGACGAGGGCGCCGATATTGTCCTGCTGGCGCTTGGTGGCGAGCGGGCCGACCTCTGTCGCCATGTCGAGTGGTGCGCCGATCCGGATCGCCTCAGCCTTCTGTCGCAGCAGGGCGACGAATTTGTCCTTGACGCTGCGCTCGACGATCAGGCGTGATCCGGCAACGCAGCTTTGTCCCGTTGCGGCGAAGATGCCCGCGACCTGGGCGTTGGCGGCGCTTTCGAGATCGGCATCGGCAAAGACGATGAAGGGCGACTTGCCGCCGAGTTCGAGCGAGGTGGAAGCAAGATTTTCTGCCGAGTTGCGAACCACCTGCCGCGCGGTTTCAGGACCGCCGGTGAAGGCGACGTGGGCCACCTTCGGATGGCGGCCGAGGGCAGCGCCGCAGGAGGCGCCGAAACCGGTGATGATATTGACGACGCCGGCGGGAAAGCCCGCCTCGTGCACGAGACGCGCAAATTCGAGAAGCGGCGCCGGGCCGTCTTCCGAGGCTTTGACCACCATCGTGCAGCCGGCGGCGAGCGCCGGACCGATCTTGACCGCCGACAGGAAGAGCTGGCTGTTCCACGGCACGACCATGGCAACGACGCCGATTGGCTCGCGGCGAAGCCAGACATCCATGTCGGGCTTGTCGATCGGCAGATAGGAGCCTTCGATCTTGTCTGCTATGCCGGCATAATAACGATAGTACTCGGCGACATAAGCGATCTGCGCGGATGTTTCGCGGATGATCTTGCCGGTATCGCGCGTCTCCAGTTCGGCGAGAACCTGCGCGTTGGCGGCAACGAGGTCAGCCAGCCTGTAGAGCAGCTTGCCGCGTTGCGTCGCCGTCATCTTCGCCCAGGGACTGTCGTATAGCGCCTTTTCGGCAGCGTTCACGGCCCGGTCGACATCGCCCTCGCGCGCTTCCGGCATCTCAGCCCAGACCGTGCCGGTCGCCGGATCGATGCTGGGATAATGAGCCTCGCCGTCAGAGAACTCGCCGCCGATATAATGTTGGAAACGCCGCATGGTCCTACTCCTGAAATGCCGGCATGACCTCGGTGATGAAGCGCTCGAGCGACGCCTTCTTGCGCTCGAAACTCATGCCGGTGTCGATCCAGAAGGAATATTCGTCGTAACCGAGCGCTTCATAGGCCTTCAGCCTCGCGATAACGGTCTCGGCGTCGCCAACGACATTGTTGGTGCGCATGACCTGATCCGACAGCATCGCATTCGCTCGGATCTGCTCGTCCGGAATCCGCTCGATCAGGCCTTGGTTGACCGGCTTCTCATTCTTGAACCAGGCGAAGAAATAGTTGTAGTAAACGCTGAGCTCATGGGCTGCCTGGGCGACGTCTTCTTCCGACGAGCCGACATAGGTGTGGCGCAGCAGCATGATCTTCGGCCGCTCGATTTCAGGATTCTTGGCGCAGGCATCGTTGAAGCGGTCAATCAGCGACTGAACCTCGTCGTCACCTTGCCAGAGCGGCGTGACCTGGACGTTGCAGCCGTTGGCGACGGCGAATTCATGCGAGTTCGGATCGCGCGCCGCAACCCAGATCGGCGGGTGCGGCTGCTGCAGCGGCTTCGGCGCCGAGGTCGTCGCGGGGAACTTGAAGAACTCCCCGTCATGGGCATAGTCGCCCTTCCATATGCCCTTGACCGCCGGGATGAGCTCGCGCATCCGCTGGCCGGCGCCCCAGGCATCGAGACCAGGCAGCAGACGTTCATATTCGAAGGAATAGGCGCCGCGGGCAATGCCGATATCTAGCCTCCCGTCGCAGATGATGTCGGTCATGGCAGCTTCGCCGGCAAGCTTGATCGGATGCCAGAAGGGGGCGATCACCGTCCCGGTGCCAAGCCTTGCCCGGGATGTGCGGCGGGCGAGATCGGCAATGGTGACGAACGGGTTGGGCGCGATAGTAAAATCCATCCCATGGTGCTCGCCCGTCCAGATCGCATGCATGCCGCCCTGGTCGGCGATCTCGCAGAGCGCGACGAATTCGTCGTAGAGGCTCTTGTGGCTCTGGCTGGCGTCGAGCCGTTCCATATGGACGAAGAGGGAGAACTTCATGCTTTTGCGCCCTTGGCTGGAATGGGATGAACTTTGCCGCCGGTCTCGTCACCGAAATAGACGCCGAAATTGCCGATCGAGCTTTCCATCGCGAAACGGGTGACGATGTCGGCAGTCGAACTGGTCTTGAATTGCGCACCCGACAAAGCGTCCGGTTTCAGGAACCTGCCGCTCGCCGGTTCCCCATCGCCGGCGACGGCGTGGTAGACGATGTGCTGCTTGCCGTCGCTCTTGCCCTCGTAGACGGAATAGAGAAAGCCGATGCTGACGTTCAGCCCGGTTGATGTCTCCAGGTATTTTTCCAGCGCCTCGGTCGGGTTGCCGTCATGGGCGTCGATGCTTGGAAGGGAAAGCACCTCCTCGCCGAGGAGCAGAACCTCGCCGCGGCGTTCGACGACGGCCGCAAGTTCGATGTTGCCTTCGGCTGCCGCCGAAACCGCCTTGCTTGCGAGCGTCGGCGTGAAGTAGCCGCCGCGGGCATAACCGAGACCGTTGCGGCCGCTATTGTCGAAGGATTCGATGCGTCCCATCAGGATGACGTGGTCGCCGGCCTCGATGACCTCTTCCATGGCGCATTCGAACCATGCTGCTACGTTCGAGAAGACCGGGCAGCCTGCCGCCCCTTTGGTCCATTCGACCGCCGCAAATCGGTCTTCAACAGGGCGCGCGAAGGTATTTGACACGTCCTTCTGCGTTTCCGACAGCACATTGATCGCGAAATGCCGCGCGCCGGTCATGGTGGCGAAGTTGCGCGATGTCTTGGCAAGGCAAACGAGGAGCAGTGGCGGGTTGAGGGAGACCGAAGTGAATGAATTCGCCGTGAACCCGATCGGATTCCCCTCGCCGTCGCAGGCGGTGACGACGGTCACGCCGGTCGGAAAAGCCCCGAATGCATCTCGCAACGCCCTGGGATCGACAGTCTGGATTGTCATCGTTCATCCTCCCCGAACGACAGCCACTCAGCGAGCAGCGAATTGACGATATCCGGCGCGGTCAGGTTCACCATGTGACGATGACCTTCGACGATGCGGGCCCAGCCCTTGGGCGCAAGCGCCGCCATCTGCGTTGCCATCAGAGGCGTCGAGTTCGGATCATCCGATCCCGTCAGGAACAGGGCCGGGCCGCGGACGTCCTTCCAGCGATCGGCGTAAGTTTCGTCTCCTCCGGCGAAGGCAGCGTAAGCGACGGCATAGCCTTCCGGATCGACGAGGCTCAGCCATTCCCGTGTCAATTCACGCGCAACGAGGCTGTCCGGATCGTCGCCGAACCAGCGAGCCAGGGGGCCTTCCTTGTCAACCCCCGTTACCGGAATGGCGGCAGCCCGCGCAAGGACGGCAGCCTTTGCTTCAGGGTCGCGCCTGTAGACGCCGTTGAGATATGCGACACGGCTGATCCGTTCGCCGAAGGTCGCCGCCGCCCCGCCGGAGACCAACGCCCCCATGGAATGTCCGGCGACATTCGTCATTTCGATCGCCATGTCGTCGAGAAAGCGCCCGAACCAGGCGACGAACTCCTCGAGGCGGCTGCCCGCCGCCAGCTTCGCGCTCTCGCCGTGTCCCGGCATATCGACAGCGATGACGCGATGACCGGCCGATAGAAAGGCGATCTGCGGAGCCCAGGCCTCGAGCCGCATGCCGACGCCATGGATCAGAACCAGCGGTTCCCCGCTACCGGACTCGTGATAGGCCGTTCCGCTTGCCGTCCTCTTTCGGGGCAAGGCACCGGCGGCGCTCGTTGCTGCAGCGGCGTCTTTGCTCGATCTGGCTGTCAGCATGTCAGAGCGCTCCCTCAAACGCCCGCAGGATTGGTGACGTCCTGCCCCAGGTCTTTCAGATCCTGGTAACGGTCGCCAATGCGGTGATGCGGACGTCCGCCGACCGAAGCGCCGAGAGCCACGACGATCTCGTCGGCAGCAGGCGCGTCGGGGATCGAGGTCTGGATGGTCAGATAGTGCGAGCGGCGGCCTTCGTCATTCTTGTCCATCAGCGGGATCATGATCGGCGCATTGGCAGGGCCGCGTGTGTTACAGAAGGCGAGATAGGATTTGGCACCGACGGCATGGCGATAGAAGTTGCCGAAGCGCAGCGTGTGAATGAGCGCGGACGCGTGTTCGATCTCGCCGTCCAGGCCGACAACGGCGGATTTTCCATAGGCTTCGACAGCCTCGCCCGACCCGACGGCATCGACGATCATCTTGGTGAGCAACTCGCCAAGCACCGGCGCGCCCGCATGAATTTTGGGCTTGAGGTCTTCGACGAAGCCCTGCCCTGCCCAGGGGTTCTTCACGACAGCATAGGCGGAGAACAGCTTCAGCGGCACGGCCGCGGCCTTGCCGCCTTCGATTAGCGTCGTTTCGATCAGCAGTCCCGTCTTGCGAATTTGAATGGCCACCTGAACACCTCAATCTCGTTAATGTGTATTATGGTATACCATATTATCTGACTGTCAAGTTCGTTGTAGGCGCGGCGTCGACAGAGCCAAGCGCCGTTCAGGATATTCGCCAGAAAACAATAGATGACGCTTCGCCAGCCTCTGCATGGGCCACGAAGGCATTTGCTCGGGGCGCAATAAGGTCGTTTAGTCCCCGATAGTCTCTTCGTTCCTGTCCATTGTTGTCAGCTGACACAGCCCGTGCGCACGGCGGCCCACCGGCTCGCAGGGAGGCTGCAAGGCAGAAGGACTCAAGCCAATCCATGTCAACTTGGATATTATTTATTATGGCATACCATCACATCGGACAAACTGGGTGTCAAGAGTGTAGACTCTCCGGCATCGTAACCCGTATGATGATAGAAGATGGTGCGAATGGCTTCGCCCGCTTGCATTGGAAGCTGCCGCGGTTGCCCGGTGTTACTCGGCGGACTTCTTAGCCGACAGCACCGCTTCGGCAATCGCGCTCGCGGCAGCGACATGATCCATCGCCGCCCGGTAAGCGCCCTCGCCGTCGCCGCGACGGATGGCGTCGACGATCTTGGACATCTGCGCTGGCCCTTCGATGCCGCGCCTCTCCGTCTTGATCGTCATCGAGCGCAGGTGGTTTATGCGCACGGTGAGGAGATTGACGACACCCCAGGCGACGTGCCTGTCGACCATCGTGAACAGCGTTTGGTAGAAGGAAGAGGTGTTGGTCAGCACTGCTGCCATATCGTTGTCGCGATAACTGTTGCGGATCCCGGCAAGGGCTTCCTCCAGCGCGGCTACGATTTTGGGACTTCTGCGTTCCGCGCAGAGCCGCGCCGCCATACCCTCGAGAGCGCCGCGGATCTCATAGATCTGCTTGGCTTCCTCGATGTCGAGCTGCGCGACGATCGGTCCCTTGTTCGGCAGATTGGCGACGAGCCCTTCCGATTCCAGGTGCCTCAGAACCTCGCGTACCACCGTGCGGCTGACGCCGAGCTGGGCGCAGAGGTCACGTTCGACAAGGCGGTCGCCGGGGCGAAAATACCCATTCACGATGGCTTCGCGGACCTTGTCGAGTGCCAGCTCCCGCAATGTCTTCGCAGGACGCTCGACCCTGATTGCTGCGTCCTTGAAAGCACCGCTCATTCTGCACCTCAGAGTTGGACCGGCTTCGCACGCTCAAGAACTCGCGGCAGCCAGGTTCGAAAATCGTATTATGGCGTACCACGCACTGTAGCTGGCGGCGGCCGGCAATTCAACAGCACCGAGTGACCCTGGGGATAGCCGGTCTATGACTCGGCCGCCGGCCGCCGCTGCGCGACGATCTCTTCGACCACGGCCTTAGCCTGCACCCGAATGTCGGGGACGGCGGTAATTTCCCAGAATTGTCCCGCCGTCAAGGCGCCCACCGCAAACAGCCGGACAGGCGAGATCCGGGATGACCCTATAACCTCGGAAGCAGCATTCACCTGAATGCCGAGGCCGAGAGGATCGGCGGCGATCAGCTGAGACCGGTTCATTTCCTGCAAAAGCGGTGAATGGCTGATGCCGGCGCGCTCCATTCCCGTGCAGTTGATCAGCCAATCCGCCTTGATTGCGGCGAGATCGCTTGTAGCTCTAACTCTGTATCCGGCAACGAGCCTGCCCTCCTCGGCCTCGAGCAATTTCAGGAAGCCGGCGTGGAATCGAACGGCTCCTTCCGAGACGAGTTGGTCGAACCTGTCGAACACGACAGGCGCGACGCGGTGACGGTGGATGTTCCACCAGGGAAGCGCATGCCTGAGGAAGCGGGCCCGCTCCTTGTTGGAAAGCCGCTGCCAGAGAGCCTGTGTTTGCGGTCTCAGGCCATCCATCACGCTTCGCCAGTCGTCGACCGACCTGCTCTTTGCCCGCAAGCTCTTCAATATGCCGCTGATCGTCGTGGGAAGCGCCTCAACGTCAATCGGCAGAGGCGCGGGAGGATTTCTCGCATGCCCGAGCGGCGCAAGCCCGCGGCGCGAAAGCACGTCAATCCTGCCCCTATGGCCGTGAGCACGCAGAGCCAGAACCTGATCGATCATCGTCAGGCCAGAACCGAGGATGCAGACCTTATCGGACGATGCGACGCGTCCCAGCCAGGAGAGCCGCCAGGGGTTCTCGATGATGCGCGGCCGCATCGACAGCGGTACGGCCGCCGGGTCGACCGGCAGCTTGGCGTTGCCGACGCCGAGGCAGAGCACCACGTTCCTGCCGGCAATCTCGTCGCCATTGCCGAGATGGAAGGCCAAAGTGCTGTTGTAACGTTCCACGCATCCCGCCGCTTTGGCACGGATGAAATCAACCCGACAGCGGCCGTCCCGCTTCCGAAGCAGCTGCGCGAGTATATCCCTCACATAGAGACCGTAATCGCTGCGCGAGGCGAAATCGCCGGCCTGCGGCCGCCGCCCGCGATTTTTCAACCAGTCGACAAAGTCGTCGGGCTGATGCGGCAGCAGGCTCATTCGGCCCGCGGGTACGTTGAGGCGGTGGAGGTAAAGTTCCGTGCGGTATGCCGTGCCGCGGCCGAAGCCGGGATCATCGCCAACGACGGCGACCGTCGCCGAAGCGGGAAGCTGCTCGATGAGATTGCAGGTCACGGCTATCGCCGAAAAACCGGATCCGACCACGATAACATCATATATCAACGCATTCTCCCTGACGGTCCACACCTTGGCTTCTGCCGCTCACTCGGCCCTGAGACCGCGCCAGCGGTAGAATCGCGAAAACAAATATCTCACATTGTCTATAAATATAGTTTGTTATTTCTCCCGCTAGCCCATTCTCACCCGTTAGGCTTTTGAGGGTGAGATCAAGGGCCGGATGAGGCCCTGAACAAAGGGGCTCAAGATGAATTTCAGAAATTTGATTGCCGCGATCGCCGTCGGCGTCGGAACACTTGCAACGGCTTTTGTCGCCGAGGCGGCGGATAAAAAGGTCGTCGTCGGCTATCAAACCGACGCGCTGCCGTCTTCGGTCGCGATCGCCAATGGCGAATTTACCAAGGCGACCGGTTATGAAATCGACTTCCGCAAGTTCAATTCGGGGGCCGAGATCTTTGCAGCCATCGCCTCGGGCGATGTCCAGGTCGGCTATGTCGGCTCCAGCCCGTTCGCGGCCGCGGTATCGCGCGGGCTCGAGGTCAAAGCCTTCTACCTGGCATCCATCTCGGGGATCGACGAGGCTCTTATCGTCCGTAATGGCTCCGGCATCGACAGCCTGAACGATCTGAAGGGCAAGAAGCTTGCCGCCGCGCCAGTGTCGACGGATCACTATCAGCTGCTGGCACTGATCAAATCGCTGGGCCTGACCGAAAAAGACATCCAGGTCTTCGCCATCCCCCAGCCGGAAATCGTGGCAAGCTATAATCGCGGCGATATCGACGGCGGCTTCGTCTGGGATCCGGCGCTAACCGAGCTGAAGAAGAACGGCAAGGTCCTCGTGACCTCCAAGGATGTGGCGGACAAGGGTGCACCGACCTTTTCCGCCTGGGTTGCGACCTCCAAGTTCGCCGCCGACAATCCGGATTTCCTCAAGAGCTTCGCTTCGGTCGTCACCAAATATTACGCATCCTTCGCGGCGGATAAAGCCGCCTGGGGTCCCGACAGCGATAACGCCAAGTCGCTCGCAAAGCTTCTTGGCGGCACGCCTGAGCAGCAGGCTTCGGCCCTGACGAACCTGACGCTGCTCACCCCCGAAGTCCAAGCTTCCGACGCCTGGCTCGGCGGCGGTGAAAAGGCGGGCGCCGGCAAGATCCTCAAGGACACGGCATCCTTCCTGAAGGAGCAGGGCAAGGTGTCCGGCGTGCTGGACAATTACGGCAGCTTCGTCACCGCCGACGCGCTCGCCGGCGCCACAAACTGATCCTCCCCGACGCCGGCGCGCCCGCGCCGGCGTCTAACGTGCGAGTTCCTCTATGCTGAAAGTCGATCACGCCAGCGTTTTTTTCTCCGCCCGGGACGGGCGGACCGTTCACGCGCTCGATCGCGTGTCTTTCGATATTCCCGAACGCGGTTTTGTCGTCGCACTCGGAGCCTCGGGCTGCGGTAAGTCGACCCTTCTTAACGCGATTGCCGGTTTCCTTCCGCTTTCGGATGGCCGGATCACGCTCGATGGCCGCAGCGTCGAACGTCCGGGTGCTGACCGCGGCGTCGTGTTCCAGAAGGACTCGCTGCTGCCCTGGAAGTCCGTCATCGATAACGTCGCGCTCGGGCTGAAATTCGCCGGCTTAGGCCGGAAGGAACGGCAAGCGCAGGCGCTGGAGCTGCTCCGACTCGTCGGTCTCGACGAGTTCGCCGGCGCCTTCCCCTACGAATTGTCGGGCGGCATGCGTCAGCGCGTCGGCATCGCACGGGCGCTGGCGACCAATCCCGACATCCTGCTGATGGACGAACCGTTCGGAGCGCTCGACAGCCTCACGCGCGAGCAGATGCAGGAATTGCTGGTTTCCGTCTGGAACAAGACGGCGAAGAAAGTTTTCTTCATCACCCATTCGATCGAAGAGGCCCTGTTCCTCGGCACGCAGGTGCTCGTCATGTCGCCTCGGCCCGGGCGCGTCGTCGCCCGCTTCGACCTCGACTTCGTCACACGCTTTGCCGAAACAGGAGATGCCCGCTCGATCAAGGCCTCGCCAGAATTTGCCGAGCTGCGCGAGCAGATACGCGCCATTCTCCACAGCACCGAAGATTTGAGGAGCGTCGCATGAGCGATATAACACAGGCTCCGCCTATTACGGCTCACACCGAGGATCGCCAGGGCAAGCTGGTAAAAATGGCCGGCTTCGGCGCAGGCGAGAAATCGACGGTGGCCATCAGCGTCGCCACGGCCCTCGCCATATTGCTGCTGTGGTGGTTCGTCGCCGCGCTTGGCGTCGTTCCGCACCTGTTTCTGCCGCGCCCGGACGAGGTGCTGACGCAGATCGGCGTCATCTATCATGACGGTTATGCCGGGGCATCGCTCTTCGAGCATGTCTCTGCGAGCCTGTTCCGCATCGTGGTCGCCGCCCTCATCGCGATCTCCGCGGGCATTCCGCTCGGCTTGCTCATGGGGCTTAACCGCTGGGCAAAAGGCGTGCTCGACGCGCCGATCGAATTCTACTGGCCGCTTCCGCCCCTTTCCTACCTGCCGCTGATGATTATCTGGCTCGGCATCGGAGAGACGTCGAAGATCACGCTCCTGGTGCTTGCGATGTTCGCCCCGATCTGCCTCTCGGCTCAGGCCGGCGTTCGTTCGTTGCCGATCGAGCGCGTCAATGCCGCCCGTTCGCTCGGAGCAAGCCGGCTGCAGCTCTTCCTGGACATCGTCCTGCCCTCGGCCCTGCCGGAGATTCTCACCGGCATCCGCATCGCGCTCGGTGTCGGCTGGAGCACGCTGGTTGCGGCCGAACTGATCGCCTCCACCCGCGGGATCGGCTTCATGATCATGTCGGCTTCGCAGTTCCTGGCAACGGACGTCGTCTTTGTCGGCATCGCCATTATCGCGATCTGCGCCTTCACCTTTTCGGCCGCCGTCCGCTTCCTCGAGGCCTTCCTCGTTCCGTGGAAAGGCAAGCTCTGACCGAATGGCAGGCAGCAGGCAGCGATATCAATGACTGCCTGCTGCCTCGGTCAGTCCATGTATGGCGACAAGTTCGTCCGCGACCAGCTTCTGAAGCCGCCATAGATTGCGGTCCCGAATGCCGCGCTCCTCCAGGTGCTTCACCGTCAGATAGAGATATTCGGCGCAGGAGCCCATATGCCCGCAGGCCCTGGCAAGCACACGCGCCACGGTCTCCAGCGGCAATTTTCGCGAAACACGCTCGCCTTTCGGGCCCGCCCAGAAGACCAGCGCACGCACAAGCCCATCTGCAGTCGCGACAGGAATCCAGCGAACCGTCGCAGCGTCCTCGATCGAGCCGACCTCACGGCGGATCAGCCGCCGAAGCTGGCCAAGGCGATCCTTATCGGCGAGCCGGAAAAGGATGCCGTTGCAAAGTCCACCGCGGTCGAGAGCCATCATCAGGCCCGGCTGGGACTGCGTCCCCCGCCAGCGGGTCATCTTCAGGCAGAAGGACCGATGCCAACCCCTGGCCGCACCCTGCTGCCATTGGATGGCATCGAAATCGGGCTTCCATATCAGCGATCCATAGGCGAAAATCCAAAGCGGTCCCGCGGCGGATTCGAGAAGCAGCCTCATGGCGAGCGTCTCCAGCTCCGCTTCGGTGAGCGGGGTCCGATGCGGCTCCGGACCTGGGTCGGCCTCCGGGCGTAGGCTCAGCGATACGAGCGCATCTGTGAGCGCCATTCCTCTCCCGCCGAACATGCGTGCCTCGCTTGGCTGGATCACCGCCTGCTTGCGCTCCCGGATCGCAGTCACGTTCAATGAACCGTAAATTTGGCCGCATCCGCCCGGCGCCGCTCCAGGCTGCGGATCAGCATCGCGGCCTCCCTGACGATCGCCGAAAACGTCACGTCGTCTGCATCGGCGATCCGTCCCGTCATATCGCGGATGATCGTCGTCAAATGGATCATCGAATGGCGGTTCTGAGCATCTTCCAGTCCGAGTTGGCTGTCGGCCATCGCAAGCAGCGCCTGAACCAGATGATTGATGGTCTGGCGGCGCCTGCTTCGCGGGTCGGCATTCGGGTCTTCGGTGAGCCGCAGGAGATCGGCGACGATGTCGGACATTGCGCTTCCACTCACATCGAAAAAGCCGGCAGCATGGAAACGGCGCGCTTTCGAGCACCCGAGCGCGTCTTCAAGGCTTCCAGCAGCCGGTAGCCGTTGCGCCAGCGTCCGAAACCGCTGGCGATATTGATGTGGCCGGCCAGGCCGATATTCCGGGTCTCGGCGTTCCACAGCCGACCGAACAGGGCCAGGCGGTCGACGGTCATATAGGCGTCGTTCATGCTGCCGACGACGATGCTCGGAAAAGGCAGAGGCGCCGTCGGCATATCGCCGAAGGAGATTTGTCCAGGGTGCAGGACTTCGGTAACGGGCAGGTCGCATGGTGCGACGAGCAAAGCTCCCTTCACGCGGCGCGCAACGCTCCGGCCGGCGAGCCTGGCGGCTAGCAGGCATCCGAGACTATGGGCGACCAGATAGGCCTCACCTGCCTCTTCGAGCGCGCTTTCCAGCCGAAACAACCACTGGTCGACGTGCGGATGATCCCAGTCGTCCTGGATGACGCAACGACTGTCCGTGTGATCCTGCAGCCAGTGCCGCTGCCAGTGTCCTTCTGCCGAGCCGAACAGACCGGGAAGGATAAGGACTTCGTTCATCGGATCAACCCGATCACTAGAGCGAACAGGAATATGAACGAGCCCGTGGTCGTGCAGATTCCGGCGGCATTCCGGAATAGCGACATGATGCTGCCCGTTGTTCTTTTCGCACGATGCCGACCGAGGCCGGGTTCAATGATGATAGCCATCACGTGACCTCCTCAATACCAAAGGCCGGGCGTCGCGCCCCAATAATGAAGTTCGTATTCGCGGGCAGACCAGTCCCGCTCTTCGTCGCGAGTGAGCAATTCATTTGCGGGCTTGCGCCCAGCTGCCGGCTTTAGATCAAGAAAGCGGTCGACCGCGAGCTTCAGCCAGGATTGGAAATCAAGCTTCATGCGAATCTCCTGTCCGGAACCGATTTTCTTCGGCTAAAGCGCGTCACACCAAATTGAGTCGTGCGGCGCGCCTCAGGTCATTGTTCGATGCGTGTCGTTCAAGACCGCGACCCACCTTTGGGTAACCTGCATCAGGAAATCAGCGAATGACGTCGCGCATTGGCAAGAAGATCGCCAAGCGATGCGGTCGGTCCGTAGAGCATCAGCAGTCGGTTCTCTTCCCGCTTGGCGAGGCGATATCGCCGTGCGAATTCAAAGACGCTCCACATCTGCTCGCCCGCCTCGGGCTTTTCAGCATCGTCGGCCGATACCTTCTGAAACCTGACCATGACGATGATCCTATTCGGCCGCCGCCAGCGCCGGCTTCACCTCAGGGAAGAAAGCAGCCAGTTCCCCGACCACCTCGCCGATCCGGTTCGAAAGCGCGTCCGAGGAGACCGCATAGTCGGTAAAGTCGCGGTCGGAGGCGTAGACGGCCGTCGGCAAGGTATGGGCCATGAAAAAGCCGAAGAGCGGCCGAAGCTGATGCTCGACCATCAACGCGTGCCGGTCGCCGCCGCCGGTCGCCGTGATGATGATCGGCTTCGCCCGCAGTTCATGCGGGTCGATCAGATCGATGAGGTGTTTGAAATGGCCGGGATAGGAACCCTTGTAGGTCGGCGAACCGACGATCAAGGCATCCGCCTGCACGATCTCGTCGATGACATGCTTGGCCTGCTCGTCAAGGTCCTTGCGCCACAAGGCGCTGCCGAGCGACGGGCCGACATCATGCAGATCATAGGTCCTGCTCGTAAAGCCGTATCGATCGGTCGCAAGTTCGGCGACATGCCGGACCAGAGCCAGTGTCTTGGAAGGACGATTGAAGCTGCCAGCAATGCCGACGAGTTTGAAACCTGACATTGTTTTTCCTCTCTTAAGACTGGTCAATTATTATCGACAAAATTGATAGATAAAAGGAACGAGCGTTCCTCGTTGCTCTTATCGTTGAAAAAAACATCCGCCACAGATCCGGCACGCATAAGCTGCATCACGACATCATCCGGAATCACTGATCTCTGGGCCCGCACTCGGGCCAAAGACCGCAGCGATGGGAACAGGGCCGGCTGTGATGAAGACCTCTGAAAACGGAACGCCTATACGACGAACCTAGGGCAAGAGGCTTTGCGAACGCCGCCATAAATGGCTTTGCCGCAAGGTCGAATATTATTGGTATAAGATTTCCGGTTGAGCCTGAGGATTGGACGAGATGTCCTGCCCTTCCCGCAAGAGAAACTATAGCATTCTTATAGTTTTTAGCGGGAGCTTTTCATGCCAGTGCAGACGGCTGACGTCATCGATTTCCAGGCCTACCGGCAGTCGCGCAGCAAACATGCTGATGCGGCGAAGCCATCCGCTCCGGTATCCTTTGCGATGCAGCCGGTCCTCATGTGGGTGCCGTATTGGGGTTTCGTCCCGGTCATTGCAATGGGCATTGCAGGATATGGCGCCTGATCAAGTGCTCCTTTCCGGCGGCGAAGCGAGAGAGACTGCCGACAAGATCACGGCTCAGACAGGACAGAACCTGCGGCGCATTCGCACCCGGCGTGGCTATTCTCTCGACAGGCTGGCAAAGATCGCCGGTGTCAGCCGCGCGATGCTCGGCCAGATCGAGACCGGCAAGAGCAGCCCGACCTTAACCATCCTCTCGAAGATCGCGCTTGCACTCGGCATTCCCTGCGCCGCTCTTATCGCCGAACGCGGCGAAACCCCGATCGTTGCCGTGCCGCGGGCAAAATCAAAAATCCTCGCCTCTTCCGACGGGCGCTTTCAGACGCGGGCTCTTTTTCCCTTCGAAGGAGAGAGGAAGGTGGAATTCTACGAGCTAAGGATTGCTCCGCACCACACCGAAAACGCCGACGCCCATCAGCATGGAACGGTCGAAAATCTGGTCGTCGCGCAAGGCACGGTCGAAATCATTGCCGGCAGGCAGGCGCCGCATATCCTCGGTGAAGGCGACGCCGTCATTTTCGATGCTGACGTGCCTCACCTCTACCGAAACATGACCGGAACGGAGGCGATTCTCTACCTGGTGACGACCTATCTCGAAGACGTTCGCGTCTGACGCAAAAAGCCCCCGTCTCCGGAGGCTTTCCGTCATTTCTTTGGGCGCATCTTGCAGGTGCGCTGGAGGCGGATGGCTCATGCCGCCATCATGCAGCACATCATCATGCCGCCGCAATTCATCATGACGGGCATGCCGCCCGACATCATGGACATCATGCGCTTGCAGCATTCCATGAACATGTCCTTGTCCATGCCTTCCATCGGCTTCATTTCGCAGACCATGCCTTCTGCCGTCATGGTGCACTTCATCGAGCCCATCATCATCATCATCGGCATCATCGCGCCATTCATCATCGGCATCATGGGCATGCCCGACATCATCGGCATCATGCCACCCATCATCGGGTTCATCATGGCGGGCATCATGTTGTTCATCATCGGCATCATGTTCATGGCGGGGTTCATCGTCTCTCCCCGGTAAATAGCGGCGTTTCGCGTTTCGATGAAGCGGGAGATAAAAGAACCATTTGCAGCAAACAATATAAAAAATTCTTCCCTTATCTTTTCCTCCAACAGAATGGAACGGTTGCGCTAGGACTGCGCAACATAGCCAATATAACAGAATTCCGTCCGTTATACTTGCCCCACGGCGCGGCAGGCGCTTCGCCCTTTCCCGGCAGCTCACGGTCAAGCGCGCGTGCCATGACGAGCGCGCGCTCGCTGCACCGGGAGCGCGGCTCTATGAATGACGGGGGTGCGTCGGATCGTCGTGCGGCTTCAGGAGGAAGCGACGGGCAATGTCCCAATAGCCGTCATAGACAAGCCCGCCATTGGAGCGCACGAGCGTTTCGCGATTGTGGCGATAGATCTTGGGAAGGCGATACCAGGAAATTCCGGGCCGGCGATGATGGAGGACGTGCAGATTGTTATAGAGGAACAGCAAGCCGAAGAGGTGGCTGTTTTCGACGATGGCGGTGCGTTCCTGATGGCTTTCGGCATATCTGTGCTCGGCATAGGATCTGAGCCGCGTCATCGCTGCGCCGACATAGACGAAACCGAGATAAAGCCAGACCGGCACGCCACGGAGGACCGTCGCCCAGACAAGGACGGCGGCGACGCCTGCACCGTGCACCGCCCATATCCGTCGCCTTCCCGGTTCGTTCGCCCATATCAGTCGCCATTCCTGCCCAAGGAAACTCAACAGCATCACCGCAGGGCCGATGGTCAAACGGCCGAACAGTGTAGTGTTCCACCGCGCCAGCAGCCTGCCGGCCGCGCCGAGCTGTTGCCAGGCGGCCTTGGTGAAATAGGACGATTCAGGATCCTCGATCGGATCGGTCAGATATTCGTCGCGATGATGCTCCAGATGGCTTTCCCTATAGATCGGATACGGCAGCCAGAGCGACAGCGGTATCGACCCGATCGCGTCGTTTATCCATCGCTTTCCGGTCGGATGGCCATGGATAACCTCGTGCTGGAGGGAACCGTGCCAGGCAATCAGCCAACCGCCCGCGAAGACGGCCACGATCGCCGGCAATGATTGCCACCACCAGGTGAGCGCAAGAAATCCGCCATGGATGACGAGCGCGAGAATGATGGTCGGCCATTCCGTCGAACGCGGAATGGCTCCGGCCGCCTGTGAAATCCTGTCGGGCATGCGTGCGATTTTCCCCATCAACCACGCCAATCTAGCGAAGGCCATCAACAGCAGGGAACAAAGACTATCTATTTTATAGACTTCTCTGAAAAAATCCGTCTCTAAGGCCTGTCGCCGCGGAGATGACGTTCGAGAAAAGGCAGATTGTCCTGCCCCCAATAGAGTTCGCCGTCATGGACGTAGGTCGGGAAGCCGAAGACGCCGCTGTCGCGCGCATGCACGCGGTCGGCCGACCATTTGTTCTGAACATCGTCGTCTGCCTGGCGCCTGAGCAGCACGGCGCCATTGAAACCGGCGGCGTTAACGATCGCCTCGCGCACATCCGCCTTGCCTATATCCTTCGCCTCGCTCCAGAAGGCATGCTGCAGAGCACGGGCCACGCCGATCCAGTCCTGCCCGTCGAGATAGGCCGCAATCACGAAGAGGGACGCCGGTGTTGGGTCGCTGAGCTCGGGGCGATGCTCGAGGAACAATTCCTTGCCGCGCACACGGGCCCAGCGTTTGAGATCCCGAGTCCAGTAAGCGCGGCGTATTTCTGGGCGGTTGCGCGAAAAGATGCCGCCGTTTTCCTCGACCACCGTCGTCAGATAGGGAGTGATGAGGACGTCGTTCTGCGCCGTCAGCTCGGTAAAGGCGTCGAAACCGATGTATGACCAGGGCGAGCCGATTGAAAAGAAGTATTCTACCGTTTTGGTCACTGATGAATGTTCCTCGTAGAGTGATTGTTCAGCCATCGAATGGCGCAGATCATCGGTTTGGCGAGATTTAGGAAGCGGCGCGAATTCCGGCTTGCGCTTTCCATCCGAGCGCGGGTGCGATCGTTGTCACGAAATCGTGGAGGATCTGGCGATATTGCTCATGCTCGAACTCGTAGGGGAGTTCCAGCCTCAGTTCGCTGACCTCGGGCAGAATCGGATCTGAAAATAGCCGCTCCAATATCTCCTCCGACGTGCCGACGATATCCCGGGCGAACAAGGTTCGCCGGTCGCCTTGCGGCGAGAGCGTCCGCTGATGGCGGCCGTCGGCATAGTCGCGGTAACGGCGGCGTGTGGCCGCATCGGCGCTGTCGAAAGGCACGATGACGCGGCCGAGAGCGACGCGGCGCTCAGTTCCGGTGGCGTGATAGGTCTCTATGAGCCTGGATTGGGCGACGAAGAAATCGTCGGTTCCCTCCCCGGTTATGACGTTGCCGGTCAATAGGTTGAAGCCATTGCGGCCGGCCCATTCGGCCGAGCGCTGCGACCCGCCGCCATACCAGATGCGGTCGATCAAACCTTTGGCAAAAGGCTGCAGGCGTGGCCGCTGCGGGCCGAAGGGTGTCTTGATGACGGTCTCATCATCTCCGAGATAGGCGCCGCGCAGATTATCGGCGAAGCGCAGCACGCGATCATGCGAGAAATCGTAACGCGTCCAGTCGCCGTCAAAGGCGAGCGGGCCGATCAGTTCGGCATGCAGCGGCCGGCCGGCACTGACGCCGATGTTCAGCCGTCCGCGCGAGAGGACATCGACCGTCGCAAGATCTTCGGCCAGCCGGTAAGGGCTTTCATAACCAATCGGAATGACCGCGGTCCCGAGCTCGATCCGGCTGGTGCGCTGTGTGGCCGCCGCCAGAAATGCGCTGGCGGACGAGATCCCCGGCTCCAGATGCCGCTGGCGGACCCAGGCGCTGTCGAAGCCCAGCTCCTCGCCATATTGCAGTTGCTGAAGCGTCTGCTCCAATCCCGACAAGGGATCATCGTCGGGATAATTGCCGGGGGTGAGGAAGCCGATATGGCTGATCGATATATCGCGGCCGCTCATGTCATGCCTTCCTGATCAATATTTCGGCAGGCCGGGCGGATTGGTCTCGGATGCGGGCAAGGCTTCCTCGGAAAGATGCCAGTGTTCGAGTATCCGTTTGTACGTTCCGTCCTGGATCAGGCCATTGGTGGCGATGGTCAGCGCATCGGCGAGCCCGGTTCCCTTGCGGGTGGCGATGGCGACATCAGAACGATCTGGCCAGCCTGCGCTCAGCGTGCCGACGCGCTTGATGTTCTTGTCGCGCGCGGCAATGAAGACGAGCTGGGCATGCGGCTGAACGATGACATCGGCCCGGCCGGAACGAAGCGCAAGCAGGCTCGCCGCCTCATCGTCGTAATATTGCAGCTCGATCGGCTTCAGGCCGGCGGCGACGTCCTCTTCGCTCCACTTCACCAGGATTCGCTCCTGATTGGTGCCGGCGCCGACGATGATCCTGAGGCCCGCTGCATCCTTCGGCTCCTTGATCGAGGTGATGGGACTATCGGATTTCACGAAGATACCGTGCAGGCCCTGGCGGTAGGTGGAGAAATCAAACTTCTCCTTGCGCTGCTCGGTCACACCGACATTGGAGATGACGGCATCATATTTGCCCGAGGTAAGCCCGAGCGGCCAGTCGATCCAGGCGACCGGCGCGATCTCTAGCGTCAGGCCGAGGCTATCGGCGATGGCATAGGCATAGTCGGGATCGGCCCCCACCACGGTCTTGGCGTCGGTGGCATAGGTGGCAAGCGGCGGACCGCCGGGGCTGACGGCGATGGTGAATTTGCCAGGCGTGACGAACTTGAAATCCTTCGGGATCGCGGCGACGGCCGCATCGTTCCTGGCGGCATGAAGCCTGGCCGGCTGCTGCGGGCTCAAGTCGAATTCATCGGAGGCATGTGCTGCGCCGAGCCCGGTCAAGATTGCCGTCAGCGCTGTGAGGAAGAGGGTACGGATTGCTGGAAAGGTCGTCACGCTCGATATGTCTCCGTTTGCACAGAAAGGCAGAGACGGACCGGCGAGATGCCGGTCCGTAAGCCGACTATTACGAACCGCTCTTCGGCAGGCCGGGTGGGTTGGTCTGGGCCTTGTCGATCGCCTCAGGACCGAGATTCCAGGTATCGAGGATCTTCTTATAGGCGCCGCTGGCGATCAGATCGTTGACGACATCGGTGACCGGCGCGGCAAGGCCGCTGCCCTTGCGCGTGGTGACGGCAATCTCGGCGGTGATCGGCCAACCGCCGCTGACCGTGCCGACGAGCTTGGTCTTGCCGTTGATGCCAGCAGCATAGGCCTGGGTCGCGTTGACGCTGAAGACGGCGTCGGCCCTGCCGGACTGGACGGCGAGATCCTTGACCGCGTCGTCATCGTAATATTGCACCTCGATCGGCTTCAGGCCGGCCGCAACGTTCCTCCGATCCCACTCCAGCAGGATCTTCTCTTGGTTGGTGCCAGCATCGGTGATGACCTTCAGACCGGCAATATCCTTCGGCTCCTTGATCGAAGTGATCGGGTTATCGGCCCTGACGTAGAAACCGAGCTCATCCTTGCGGTAGGTCGAGAAATCGAACTTTTCCTTACGCTCTTCCGTGACCGTCACGTTCGATATCACCGCGTCGAACTTGCCGGAGGTGAGCCCGAGCGGCCAATCCGCCCATGCGACGGACACGAGATTGAGCTTCAAGCCCAAACTGTCGGCGATCGCCTGCGCGAGATCGACGTCATAGCCGATGACGGTCTTGGAATCGGAGGCATAGTCGTGCAGCGGCAGATTGCCGCTCGTGCTGATTCCGACGGTGAAGACGCCGTTTTCGACGAACTTGAAGTCCTTGATTTCCGCAATGCGCTTCTCGTTCTTTTCCACCCGCAGCCGGTTCGGCTGTTCGGGGCTGAGATCGAACTTCTGCTGCGCCTGAGCGGAGCCGAAACCGATCGCACCAATGGTGACGGCTCCTGCTATCAAAAGCTTTACTCTATCAGTAAATGTCATGCCCCTTCTCCGTTTCATCTTGAGATTGTGCTTGTTGTCATTCGACCAGAGCAGCCCGTCGCAGCCCGGCCTTCGCCAGCGCTGTCGACGCTAGAGAACCTTTGCGAGGAACTCGCGTGTGCGGGGATGCTCGGCCTGGGTGAAAATCCGGGCCGGCGGGCCGGCCTCAAGAATACGGCCGCTTTCCATGAAGACGACGGTGTCGGCGACCTCGCGGGCAAAACCGATTTCATGGGTGACGATGACGAGCGTCGTGCCGGTGCGGGCCAGCTCCTTGATGACGTCGAGCACTTCGCCGACCAGTTCGGGATCGAGTGCGGAGGTCGGCTCGTCGAACAGCAGCACCTTGGGGCGGAGCGCCAATGCCCGGGCGATCGCGACGCGCTGCTGCTGGCCGCCGGAGAGTTGGCGCGGATAGGCGTTGATCTTGTCGCTGAGGCCGACGCGGGCGAGAAGCTCCTGCGCCAGCTGCACGGCCTCTTCACGGCCGATGCCGCGGACCTGGATCGGCGCCTCGATCAAGTTTTCGAGAACGCTCAGATGCGGGAAGAGGTTGAAGCTCTGGAAGACCATGCCGATATCGGCACGGCGCTTGAGGATATCCTTTTCCTTGAGCTCATAGAGCGTATCGCCTTTCCTGCTGTAGCCAACGAAATCGCCGTCGACCGAGATGAAGCCCTCGTCGACACGCTCCAGGTGGTTGATGGAGCGCAGCAGGGTCGACTTTCCCGATCCGGAAGGACCCAGGATGGCGGTCACGCTGCCCGCCGCCAGGTTGAGCTCGACGTCGTCGAGCACCTTCAGCGAACCGAAGCTTTTGGAGATACCATGGATGCGCACCGCACCGCCTGTCCGCAGTGCCGTGGCGTCATGAAAACTGAGATTGCGTGTCCTATCGGTCGTGTTGTCGAGGGCCGGCAGCGGACGGCGGAAGCGCTCCAGGAATGCCTGGAAGGGCAGCGGCGTCGGATTGCGCACGGCGCCCTTGGAGAAATAGCGCTCGATATAGTGCTGGGCGACCGAGAGCACGGTCATGATGATCAAATACCAGACGGTTGCGACCATCAGCAGCGGAATGACTTCGAGATTACGGCGATAGATCACCTGGACGGTATAAAAAAGCTCCGGCAGCGCCAGCACATAGACCACGGAGGTGCTTTTCGCCAAACCGATGAGCTCGTTGAAGCCGGTCGGCAGGATGGAGCGCATGGCTTGCGGCAGCACGATGCGGAAGGCCTGGCGGCGGCGCGGCAGACCAAGCGCGGCGGCGGCCTCCAGCTGCCCATGATCCACCGACAGAATGCCGCCGCGAACGATCTCGGCGAAGAAGGCCGACTGGTTGAGCGTGAGGCCGAGATAAGCGGCAGCAAAGGGCGTCAGCAATTGTACGGTGGGGTAGTCGAACAGCAGCGTGTCGGTGAAGGGAACGCCGATCCTGATCGTTTCGTAGAGATAGCCGAGATTGTTCAATATCAACAGCAGCACGATCATGGGAATCGAGCGCAGTAGCCAGATGTAGCCCCAGGAAAGGCCTGACAGCAGCGGCGACTTTGAAACGCGGGCGAGCGCCAGAGCCGTTCCGAGGATGGAACCCGAAACGGCGGCGAGCGCAGTCAGGAGCAGCGTCCTGCCAAGGCCGACGAGCACGGGCTCGGCGAAAAACCATTCGGCAAAGACGCCCCAACCCCAGCGTGGATTGGTGAAGATGGAATAAAGCACCGAGACGATGACGATGGCCGCGAATACCGTGCCGGCCAACCGCTCGGGATGGCGGGCCGGGACGATGCGGTAACGGGAAGTGTCCTGCCTGGGTTCTGCCGTCCTGCTGCCGGGCTCAAGGCCCGCGAAATCCGTCGTCAGTGCCATTCTCATTTCCCTTTTATGATTGTCTGACTTGCCGTTTCAGAGATTTCAGCCGGCCACTTTCAGGCGCGGTTCGCTTTCGAAAGCCGGCACGGCGAGATGGGTGATGTCCTTCTCAAAGGGCAGGCTCTTGTAGATCTCGGGATCGGCCGCCGTGTCGAAGAGCGCGGTGTAGCCATAGTTCAGATAAAGTCCGACGGCCTCGGGCTGGCGGAAACCGGTCGTCAGATAGATCCTGCCATAACCTTGGCGGGCCGCCTGGGCCTCCAGCTCCACCAGCACCTTGCGGGCAAGCCCCTGGCGGCGCAGATCGGAGCGCGTCCAGATGCGTTTGAACTCGGCCGTGCGATCGTCGTAGTGCTTGAAGGCGCCGCCGCCGATGGTTTCGCCATTGCGGATCAGCAGCAGAAAATTGCCGTGGGGCGGCGCGAAGGCTTCAGGAGGATACCGGTTCAATTCGGCTGCGGCGCCTTCGGCATTGAAATAGGTGCCGTAGCGGCTGTCATATTCGTGGATCAGTTCATCGATCAGCGGCTTGGCGCGCAGATCAAGAGGGCTCGTATAGAGAAACGTATCGCTCATATCACTCATCACCCGTTGTCTTCAGTGAGGAAGGTTTCTGCGAGCCGGACCCAGTAGCGGGCGGCGGGCGCAATGATCGCGTCGTTGAAATCGTAGTGGGCGCTGTGGAGAGGAGCGCTGTCGCCATTACCGACGAAGAGGTAGCTGCCGGGATTGGCCTGCAGCATGAAGGCGAAATCCTCGCTCGCGGTTCTCGGCCGGAAATCCTTCTCGATCGCAGCAAGGCCGAGAGCGTCATAGGCGACGTCGCGAGCAAATGCCGTCTCCTTGGCATGGTTGACCAGCGCCGGAAAGCCGAGCCGATAATTCACGTCCGCTTCCGCGCCGAAGCTTTCGGCCTGGGCCCGGGCAAGGGCTGGAATGCGCTCCTGCAGCAGCTGCCGGACCGGCTCGCTGAAGGCCCGCATGGTAAGCTTCATCTCCACGCTTTCCGGAATTACGTTCGAGGCGGAGCCCGCATGGATCGAGCCGACGGTGGCGACGGCCATGTCCTGCGGATCGACATTGCGAGAAACGACACTCTGCAGCGCAGTGATGAAGGAAGCGGAAGCCAATATCGGGTCGACGGCGCGGTGAGGTTCGGCGCCGTGGCCACCCTTGCCGAGGATACTGATCACCGCCTGGTCGACCGAGGCCATGGCGGGGCCTGTGACGAAGCCGAACTGGCCCGCCGGGACACCCGGCCAGTTGTGCAGCCCGAAGACCGCATCGACAGGAAAGCGTTCGAACAGCCCTTCCGAAATCATCTTGCGGGCGCCCGCGCCGATCTCCTCGGCCGGCTGGAAGATCAGCCTGAGCGTGCCGCTGAAATTGCCGCTTTCGGCGAGGTAGCGGGCGGCGGCAAGCAGGATTGAGGTATGCCCGTCATGGCCGCAGGCATGCATGACGCCGGGATTGCTGCTGGCATAGGCAAGGTCGGTGGCCTCCTCGATCGGCAGTGCATCCATATCGGCCCGAATGCCGACCTGCTTCTTGCCTTCGCCACGTCTGAGGGTGGCGACGATGCCGGTACCGGCAATGCCCGTCGCCACCTGGTAGCCCCAGGAGGAAAGGCGGGAAGCCACGAGCTTGCTGGTCCTCAGTTCCTGGAACGCAAGCTCGGGATATTGGTGCAGATCATGTCGTAGCGCGATGATCTCATCGAGATAGCGGGCGATGCCCTTCTCGACCGGATCATTGCTGCGCGGGTTCTGAGCGATGACATCCATGGCGGGTTCGCCGGCGCCTCAGGCGCCGACTGCCTTTCCGCGTTCGAACTCCTCCGCCGCGGTCGCATAGCGGCTTTGACGGAAGGCTAGGCCCAGATGGTCGCGCAGCGTCGCGCCCCTGAGGACAGGATCGAAATAGCCGCGCTCAGTGAGGATCGGCAGGACGTATCTGGCAAAATCGTCGAAGCCCTCGGCAATGACGGGAAAGCCCAGGATGAAGCCGTCAGCGGCGCCATGATCCACCCAGCGGATGATCTCTTCTGCGATATGCTCGGCGGTGCCGATGAAGGCGGTGCGCGGCGTCGCTACATCGAGCGCGACCTGGCGGAGCGTCAGCCCCTTTTCCCGCGCCGTCCTTTTGATACGATCGGTGGTAGCGCGGAAATTGTTCCTGCCGATATCGCCGAGTTCGGGGAACTCTTCGTCGAGCGGATAGACGCTGAAATCATGGTGATCGAAGAAGCGGCCGAGATAGAGAAGCGCCTCCTCGATCGTAACGAGGTTGCGGATCGCGTGGTACTTGGCTTCCGCCTCATCAGCGGTCGCGCCGACGATCGGCCCGATGCCCGGATAGACACCGACTTCCGCAGCACTGCGGCCATGTGCAATCACGCTGTCCTTCAGCTGGCGATAGAAGGCCTGAGCCTCTTCAAACGGCCCGCCATTGGTGAAGACGGCATCGGCATGCTTGCCGGCCAGTCTGATGCCGGAATCAGAAGCACCGGCCTGGAAGACGACGGGCTGACCCTGCTTCGAACGGCCGATGTTGAGCGGCCCCTCGATGCGGAAGAAGCGGCCCTTGTGATTGAGGCGGTGCATCTTCGTCTTGTCGACAAACACGCCGGTCTCGCGATTGCGCACAAAAGCATCGTCGTCCCAGGAATCCCAGAGGCCCTTGATCGCATCGATATAATCCTCGGCGATCTCGTAGCGCAGCTCATGCTCGGGATGCTCGCGGCTGTAATTGCGACCCGAACCCTCGAGAGGCGAGGTCACCGCATTCCACCCTGCCCTGCCGCCGCTGATGAGATCGATCGAGGCGAACTGGCGAGCGATGGTGAAGGGATCGCTGTAGGAGGTCGAGACCGTGCCGACAAGCCCGATCGTCGAGGTCGAAGCCGCCAACGCCGAGAGAATGGCGATCGGCTCGAACCGGTTGAGGAAATGCGGGATCGACTGCTCGTTGATATAGAGTCCGTCGGCGACAAAGGCGAAGGCGATGCCGGCTGCCTCCGCCTTGCGCGCGGTGTCGACGAAGAAGTCGAAATTGACGCTGGCATCGGCCGGGACGCTCGGATGTTTCCAGGCATTCATATGGCCGCCAGGCCCCTGCAGCATAATGCCGAACGTGACGTGTTTTTGAACCATGGGATCGATCCTCCTTGGAACGGGTCAGGCGACGAGGGAAATCCGCTCAGCGGCGAGCAGCTCGATGGAGGCAAGGCGGTCGGCGGTTGAAAGCGCCGGCGTGTCGAGCACGAACTCCTTGACGCCGTAGCGGCGGTGAAGCTCGTCCAATTCCTTGCGGATCTGCTTGGCCGTGCCGTGGAGCACGCTCGGCACCTTCTCCTCGATACGGTAATCGGTGACGCCGGCTTGGCGGGCAAATTCGGCCGCCTGCTCTTCACTGCCAACATTGACGGTCTGGCCGTTCGGCAGGAACACCTTGACGATGCGCAGATTGCCGACGCACTCACGGGCATATTCCTCGCTTTCGGCGGCAAAGGCTGCGAGCGCGAGGATCGGGCGCTTACCGCCGGATGCCTGCTCATAGGCCTCGAACGTCTTGTTGAGATTGTCAGGATCACCGTTCAGGTGGCCGGCGAAGACGAGTTCCCAGCCCTTCTCGGCTGCGAGTCTCGCGCTCTCGACGCTAGCGCCGAGCAGGAAACGTTCAGGAGCCATCGGCGGCAAAGGGGTCGCCTGCGCGCCGTCGCTATTGGGATCTGCGGCGAGATAGGTATTGAGGTCGGAAAGCTGGCTCGCAAAATCCGGCTTCCTGGACGGATCGACAGCTAGCTGCAGGGCCCGTGTCGATAGCGGAAAGCCACCCGGCGCCTTTCCGACGCCAAGATCGACGCGGCCAGGCGCAAGCGAGGCCAATAGATTGAAGGTCTCGGCAACCTTGTAGGCGCTGTAATGCTGCAGCATGACCCCGCCGGAGCCAACGCGGATCTTCGAGGTCCTAGCAAGAAGATAGGCGATCAGCGCCTCCGGCGCGGAGCTCGCCAGATTAGACATGTTGTGGTGTTCAGCGACCCAGAAACGGTGATAACCAAGTTCCTCGGCGCGGGCTGCAATCTTTACCGTCGCCCTCAGCGCATCGGCAGCGGAAAGGCCCTGTTCGATCGGGCTTTTGTCGAGAAGGCTGAGGAAGTAGGTCATGACCCGCCGATCCACTCAGTGGTTGCAAAACTTAATCTATAAAATCAGTAGACAACGTTCATTATAAGAAATGACATTCTCTTTCAGAGCCACCGAGTGGAAAAAAGCAGGCGCGCCTGAAAGCCCCGGTGGCGTGCTGGGATCGCCGGCCGAGCTCTTCCAATCGACCATTTTGTGATCTATATTCTGGTCGAAAGGAGTAACCGCATGAAGCTGTCAGAACAGGTCAAGCCGATCAGCTATCTTAAGGCGCATGCGCCAGAAATCATCCGGACGCTGAAGGACAACCCGCAGCCTGTCGTCATTACCCTTCACGGCGAGGCAAAGGCGATCCTTCAGGATGTAGGCCAGTATGAAGAAACGCAGGAGACCTTGGCGCTCCTGAAGGTGCTGGCGCTTACCAATCGGCAAGTCGAGGAAGGCAAGACGCGCCCTGCTGCAGAATCCTTCGCGCGCATTCGCAAGCGTCTGGCCGACAGCCAGTCCTGATGCCTTATCGTGTTCTTTTCGCCGAAGACGCGGAGCGCGATGTCGAGGATCTCTATCGTTTCATCACCGGTCGCGACGGCTCCGAGACGGCGGAGCGCATCCTGACGGAAATCGAGAACGCCTGTGCCAATCTCGAAGAATTCCCCGCCCGCGGAAATATCCCAAAGGAACTGGCCAGCATCGGCATCTCCGACTACCGGGAACTGCACCACACACCCTGGCGTATGATCTATCGCATCATGGGCACCGACGTCGTCGTCTATTGCGTGGTGGACGGACGCCGCGACATGCAGGCCTTCCTCCAGCGAAGACTTATCCGCTGAAATCCAGCACACCGTCCCTCCCCCGTTTCAACAGATTCGCCGGCGTCCACCCGACCGCCTAAGATCTATCCAGCCTTTCGGCCGGCTGGCGCATTCGCCCGCAAGAGCGCCATCAGCATCGAACCGATCGCGAATTCTCCCTTTTCGCTTCGCCGCGTCAGGTCGCGAAGATATCCGCCGGCTGAATTGATGTGGCCCCCGCGTTCCAGGATGCATGCCATCACGGTCGCGGCGTTTTCCGCCCCCATCACACTTGCCGCCTCCTCATAGGCTGACGGGCTGACGCCGAGCATTGACCGAACCGTGACGGCGGCGCTCATCAGGTCGCGCCAGTTGCGGATCACGCCACCCGGCCCGTAGGCCAGGATTTCCGGGCAGGCCTGCAGAACCAGGCCAAGCGGGAAGGATTTCAGGCCGCCGGAATCATCGCCGCCGCCCACCCGTCGACTTTGCCGCTCGTGTCCGATCGGATGAGCCGTTGCATCTCTCCCCCTTTCCAACAGCACGGCCCCACGCCCGTGGTCTTGCTCTGGCATTGCGCCCTGCTTCGTTTCGAAGCTTGGTTCAAATTCAGAGGTGGATTCGGGGTTTGAATTCTGTATGTGACGCTCGATGTGACAGGCATTGCCGCTTTGTTTCGTCGATTTAATCCGAGTCTCCAACCGGTTAAGGATATCTGCCCGAAGCGCTGTCAATTCATCGAGCAAATGCTCGAGCTGCGCTGTCGTCGGCGACCTCGGCAGGCCTTCGACCAGGTCCCGAAATTCCCGATATAGCCCCTGCCAATCCCCCTGGACGTCTTCGTCGACAGCCGCTTCGATCAGCTTTGCGATATCACGGCGGCAAAGGGTGATGCGTTCGCGCAGGCGCTGGACATGCAAGCGCTCGGCCATTACCTCGGCGGCGAGCTGCTCGATCTCCTCGGCGCGAGCAAGCAGCGGCGCCAGCGAGAAGCCGAAGGCCTCGTTGACCTCCCCTGCCCTGTCCCTGCGGACATAGCGCTTGCCATTAGGACTGTCCTTGCGCAACAGAAGCCCCGCCTCGACAAGTGCGGCAAGATGGCGCCGCACGGTCTGTTCGGCCATGCCATGTGTTCGGAGGGACAGCTGGATATTCGAGGGGAAGACGATCAAGCCGTTTTCCTGGGCCAGCTCGTTCTTCGGATAGAAGCTCAACAAAGCATTGAGCACCGCCAGCGCGCGATCGGTGATGCCGAGCAGCGGCTTTGCTTCGCACAGCGCGCGAAACAGTTTCCATTTATCGACCGACTGATCAGGCTTGATCTCACCTGCCATGACCTGGTTTGCGAGCATTCCAAGCGTCATCGACCGCCGCCCGAAGGGCGTCGTTATACTTCCGGTTTCCATCTCTTCCACCTCAATGAGGCAAAAGAAATCCGCTCGCCTGAACGGCGCCAAAAACTCTTGACAGCGATTCTCGGAAGTGCGATTCTCGGAGGTGTTCAAGACTACGAGGAAAGCTTCCGTGACGGTGACGTTCGGGGGCTTTTTTCTTTTGCGCGTTATCTCCTGTTCAATTGTCAGCTGACAATCAGTCTAACTGCTTCATTTTCCCTCATTTTCCTCTTCGAATTCGGCGGCGAGGCCCGCCAGCCGCCGAGCCAGGAATTCCGAAAATGCCGCCGATTTGACGGTGATGCGAAAGGTTTTTCCCGAGCGGCTCACCGAAGCAAGCGTCCCGCCGCCTTGCGTCCGAAGCGTCTGCTCGACCCGCTGCGGCGAGCCCTTCTCCTCCAGTGCCTTCCAGATGACATCAAAGCGGCTATTGCTCTCCAGTGTTGGGAAAGCAGCGGCAGCGATTGCCGCCTGCGCCTTCTTCCGCCCGCCCGCCTCCTTGAATTTATCGGCAAAGGCCAACCAGCGGGGGCGTCCTACCTTCGGCGCCGGTCCGATGGCAAGAATGATCTCCGCATCGATCGTCTGCGCCACCTGCAGCAGCCGTGACGTTTCCGGTTTATCCGTCGCCAGCGCCTGAGCAATCATGTCGCGACTGAAGCCATGTTCATCCATGCGTCGCGCAAACAACGCCCGTTCGATGAAGCTCAAGTCGACACGCGGGCCGTTCTCCTGACCCTGCGCGAGAATCAGCTGTTCATCCGTGAGCTTGCGCACCACGGCCTTGACGGGAACACCTATCTCCGCGGCTGCACGCAAGCGCCGGTGGCCATAGGCGGCCTGGTAATACCCAGCCTTTATCGGGTCCGGACGCACAAGAATCGGAACCTGCTGTCCGCTTTCCCGAATCGACTGCTTCAATCGCTCGAACTCAGGATCCTTGTCGACCGGGATGCGGTCGCGGATAAATGACATTTCGACGACAGCCGGATCAATCTCCAGCACTTTGTCGCCAGAGGCGAGGGACTCACGCAAGGCCTTGGCGGCCGCGGCTTCCTCACCCAGCCGGCCAAGCGACAGGTTCATCGCCTTGACCGCGCCCGATGGCCGATGCGGCGGCGGCGCGCTTGGCGCCTCCGGTCGTGCCGGCTCGACGGCGCCGACCATGCTCTTCAGGATATCGCGACCTTTGGGGCTCATGTCCTGCTCCATGCACTGCGGATGAGTTGCTCGACCTCGGCATTGACGCTGTCGACGGATTCGACGCCGCGGTCATAGGTCTGGCGATGCATCGTCTCGCGGCCCGCCTCGTAGATCGTCTGCTTGGACAGGCCTGCATCCGAAACCGCCGTTGACTTCACCATCATCGAGGTCAATACGCGCTCGCCGAACAAACTGCGCAGGAAGGCGACAATCTGCGCCTGCGGACCGTCATTGGACTCATAACGGGTGATCAGGTAGCGCATCCAGTCATATTCGAGATTGCCGCCTGCCTGCTTGACGACGGCCAGAAGATCGGAGGTCATCGTCAGGAACTGGTTCATCGACGCCACGTCGAGCATCTGTGGATGCACGGTGATCAGCACGGCAGTCGCAGCGCAGAGAGCAGACAGCGTCAGAAAGCCGAGGGTAGGGGGGCAATCGATGATGACGACCTCGTAGCTCTGTTCCAGCGAATGCAATGCATTGCCGACCCGCATGAAGAACATGTCCTTGTCGTCGCGATTGCTGTCGGCCAGCGCCTTCGGGGTATCATGCTCGAACTCGTGCAGTTCGAGATTACCCGGAATGAGATCGAGGCCGGGGAAATAGGTCTGGCGGACGATGTCGGCCACGTCGCGGCGCGTCTCGTCATATTTGATAGCGCCGTAGAGTGTCTCGTTTTCACCGACATCGAACTCCGGCTGATATCCGAGCATCGCCGACATCGACGCCTGCGGGTCGAGGTCGACGGCGAGCACACGATAGCCGCGCAGTGCGAGGAACTGCGCCAGATGGATTGACGTTGTCGTCTTGCCGGATCCGCCTTTAAAATTGGTAACGGCGATAACCTGGAGATGGTCGCCCGGCCGGCGCGTCGGCAGATAGGAGGGTTTGGTGCGCCCCAGATGCTGGCGCATCGCATGGATTTCTTCGAGCGAGAAGACGCGGCGGCCGGCCGCCGTCTTTTCGGGATTGATGCTTTCCATCTGGGCCGTGAGGTGGCGAACATAGCTGTCGGTGACGCCGAGCAGCTTGGCGGCCTCGGTGCTGCTGAACCGTCGCAGCGATTTGCGGGCATCGGGCGAAAATAACCGCTCGAACAGAACCTGGAGCTGGCTGCTGAGCATCGTCGAGTCCTGCGCAATCGTTTCGTCGATCGAGACTTGACTCGCTCTTCTGGCTTTCTCAACAATCGCGGCCTTGGTCGGCATTCACGCAAATCCTGATAAATCGGGCAATTTTGCGCAAATGATCGTGAGTCTGGCGATTCCGTCAAGCGATTTCTTGGTTAGCCAATATATAACAAACCGAATTCCTCGAAAAAATTACGTGGAATTCCGGAATCTTAGCGCGATTGTCAGCTGACAATGGTGGCGACACCGCATCGGCCGAAGCCACCGACCTATCGCCAGGACTACTCGACCGACGTCGAGGCCTTCGCCGACTCAGTGGAGTAACCGCCGCCGCTTGGTACAGACCGGATCAGGCAGATGGCGTTCTTATTTATAGGCAGACGGACGGCAAAGGCTCTCGACCTCCAACCCGCGGACGGGCTCGACGTGGGAAGCCTTGCAATTTGCATCTTGGGATTCCGGATCGCGGCGTGACGAGGCAAGGCCGAGCATTTGTTCGAGACGGCCTGCATTGATCGGAGCGCTTATTCCCTTGAAGTTCATCTTATATCTTTCGTCTGCATATGAGCTTGCGTGACGTGGAGATAAGCGCAATTTGAATGCGCGGAGAACCGCCCGCCGATGTTATCACCATCTTTTGCAGTTGTGGCAGAAAAGGGCAGGGGCTAAACTAGGCATTACTCCCGAGATACGCTTGCGACAACGACGATGCGCGGCATGCTCGACAGACGCGCCGAACCGGGTTCTATTCGGGCCATACGCATTGCCAAGAGTCGCGACTTGCGTCCGCGATTGAGTTGCGCCGCCGCTGCTGGGCGCGGCAGTGTGATGCCTGCACGACATCTACTACGAGTGAGCCAGCCGAATGTCGGCGCGATGAACCAATCAACCGAGTTCGCAGGCAGCTGCAGATAGGAACAGCTGGCGTGACGGACATTAAGCGCAATGGATGTGAGGTTTGCCCTGCGCTATGCGAATCACATCGGCACGGCTATCATCGGGTTCAAGGCCGCACGGGACCTGTCTCTGCGGAAACCGGCACTCTTCCTAGCGGAACTTATGCGGGCCTTTGCTTCCGTCTACCAAATTCTTCGTTGTTTACCTGTTATTTACCATAAGGAGACGCGGCGTCGGCCGATGGTTGTGCGGGGGGTGACATGATCATTGCTTTGCCGAAAGCTTCCCCGTCGTGGCAGGGTTATCGCGCTTTCAATCCCTCGCGATTGGTAAAATGCGCATTGCCCAATCCCGTGCCGATGGTCAGCACCGCCCATCTCGACACGTCCTCCATGAAAGGGATCTGCGACAAGCCCTGCACGACGGCGTCATTGTGCATCATCACGAAGGTGCTGTGATCGGCGATCGAGGGAATGGCCTTCATCAGTGCTGCGGGAAGGTTGAAGTTGTCGCTTTCCCAATTGCCGCCTGGCAGGTTCTGTCCACCGCGTTCGATCGAGCCGTCTGCCTTGATGATGCCGGGACAGCCGATGCCGATGATCGGAGCCGGCTTCAGATTGGCCTTTTCTGCCTTGTCAATCAATTCCTGTAGCATCGCCGCCATTCTTTCCACCGTCGCACTGCGGCTCGGTTCGTCGTCGGCGTGGCGCCAGATGGTCGATTCCCAGACGCCCGCATCTGCAAAATGGGGGCTTTTTTCCTTTCCGAACTCAACGACGCCGGCACGGACATTCGTGCCGCCGATATCGACGGCGAGCATCGCTTTGTAACCCTTGAACATCCAGGGCGGCATGAGGTGGACGGAGCCGATCAGTCCCGCCTCGTCGGGATGGTGGACGATTGGGGTGACCTCGATATTGATGCCCGCCGCCTTGAGAAGAACCATGGTCCTGGCGATTGCCAGCTCCCCGAAGCGGCTTTGCCTGAAGCCGCCGCCGACGACGATGCGCTCCGTCTTGAACCAGCGCTCGTCCTTGAGGAACTTGCCGATGACTTCGGCAAAGTCCTTCGCGAAGTCCTCCACCGCCCCCAGGACCAGTGCGGCGGCCTCCATATCGTCCCCTTTCAGCAGAGACTCGATCTTTTTCTTGGAAAGCTTTGCTGTCGCAACCTTGCCGATCGGGTCATCTCCGAATTTGCGGACGTGTTTTCTCCAATCGTCGAGCTTCTGCTGGAAGGTCTTCTTGTTGGCGTTGTCGCCAACAAAGCCGTTCTTGTCACGCAGTTCATTGTTGTAGTCGTCGATCGTCACCAGCGGCAATACAGTCGCGCCATGCGCCAACGGCGCGGTGATCTCCTCGCTATTCTTGGAGCTGCTTCTGGCCATCAATTTACCTTTACGGCACGAGTGCTTGAACGGGCGGCGAGATTAAACGCTGACCCGCCTTTGGATGTTCCCGTGCCGGCCACGTCATCTTGTCCTTGCCGGCGGGCGACCTAGCTTCAATGATTCAGAGTTTGGAGAATGCCGTGCAGGACGACACCACTACGCAGGAAATGCTTTCATTGGTGCTGGGGGAACCGGAGCACTGGGCGATGTTTCTCGACATCGACGGAACGCTGCTCAATCTTGCGCCTACGCCGGACGCAATTGAGGTCCCAGAGGACCTGCCCGGACACCTTCATCGCCTTTCGAACAAGCTCGGCGGCGCCTTGGCACTGGTCACTGGGCGCTCGCTTGCCTATGCAGACGAGCTGTTCAAACCCTTTGCATTTCCAACCGCAGGCCTGCACGGCGCCGAGATCAGGAGCGCCGCCGGGATGCATACCGTCGAGCCGACGCCCGAGTTCCAGGCGCTGAAACATGCATTGACCGCCGAAGCCGAACACTATCCGGGAGTTCTGATAGAGGATAAAGGCGCCGCCGTTGCCGCGCACTACCGACTGGCGCCCGAATATGAAAAAGTGCTCGAGGAGCGCATGCATCACTATGCCGAGCTGGCCGGGCCGAACTGGGCGTTGCAGCTCGGTAAAAGGGTGTTCGAGCTGCGACCGGCACGGTCGAGCAAGGGCGACGCGCTGGAACGCTTTTTCCAGTCCGATCCCTTCAAGAACCGCGTTCCCATCACCATCGGCGATGATTTGACGGACGAGTCGATGTTTGCGATCGCCAATGCGCGCGGCGGGGTTTCCATTCGCGTCGGGGCCATCGGCGCCCCGAGCTGCGCCACGGGCCGGCTGTCTTCGGCTGCGCTGGTCAGAAATGTGATTGCCGCGCTGGCCGCCTGAGATCAGTCTCGGACGATCCCAAAGGCAGATTGCCATCGTCTTTGCGCCGCCTGCGTAGCGCCAATCATCAAAAAAGTATCGGTTTTGGCCTGGAATCGTGGTGGCGGGCATGAAGCGAGCCCACTACACTCGCCATAATAATAAAGCCAAAAGGGAATTTGGCAGGCGGAGATAGAACCGCCCCTGGGAGGAGGAAACGATGGAACCTGACTTGGAAGTCGTTCAGATCAGACCGGGCGAATCCTTCGCAGCGAAGGCGCATGGCTATCCCTATCACACCGTTCGCTGGCATTTTCATCCGGAATATGAACTGCATCTCGTCGTGGCGACAACAGGACGCTTTTTCGTCGGCGATTTCATCGGCGAGTTCGAACCGGGCAATCTGGTGCTGGCTGGCCCCAATCTTCCTCACAACTGGATCAGCGACGTCCCGAAGGGATCGAGCATTCCGCTTCGATGCCAGCTCATCCAGTTCAGCGAGAATTTTATCAGCGACACAATGAAAGTGCTGCCCGAGCTCGGTCCCTTCGAGCCGGTCCTCGAAGCATCCCGCCGGGGCGTGCTCTTCGGCACTGAGACCAGCGGGGAGGTGGCGCCGCTAATGAACGAGGTGCAGCAGGCTCAGGGCGTACGCCGTATCGAGCTCTTCATGATGATCGTCGGGCTGCTCAGCCGGGCGCAGGACGCCCAGCTTCTCGCAAGCCCCAGCTATCTGCCCGATCCCTCGGGCTATATGTCGGCCGGCATCAACAAGGCGCTCGCTTATATCAGAGAAAATCTGACGAAATCCTTCGACGAAACCGATCTCGCTGCGATCGCCGGACAGTCCACAGGCGCCTTCTCACGCGCTTTCCGCCGCCATACCGGCATGTCGCTCGTGCAATATGTGAAACGCCTACGCATCAATCTCGCCTGCCAGATCCTGATGAGCGACGACCATGCGTCGATCACAGACATCTGCTTCGAGGTCGGCTTCAACAATCTGTCCAACTTCAACCGCCAGTTTCTCGCGGAAAAAGGCATGACGCCGTCCCGCTTCCGGCGATTGTTGGGCGACAATATCAACGTGGCGAAGGCGGCATAAGGTCCGTCGAAGACGGCAATAGGGAGGACAAGGAGGAGGAACAAAACTGACGCAGGCTTGAACGTGAGCGCGCGAGGAGCGGCTCGCGAGAGGAGACGCTTGTCCTCAGAAACAGCAAACCGCCGGGGCAGGCACGCCGCTCGTTCAGCCGAACGGCACAGCAGATCACTGCAATCACCGACTACACGATTTTTTCCAATGGGAGGAGATGGAAATGACGAAATTTTCGACGAAAGCGGCAGGCGCCGCGGCACTTATGTTGTCCTTGCTCGGGGGAACTTCCGCCTTTGCACAAAGCGCGGTTGCGGATGCGACCGTCGCGTTCCTCATGCCCGACCAAGGCTCGACCCGTTATGAAGAGCACGACCATCCGGGCTTCGTCGCCGAGATGAAGAAGCTTTGCGCGTCGTGCAAGGTCATCTATCAGAATGCCGATGCCGATATTGCCAAACAGCAGCAACAATTCAATTCGGCCATCACCCAGGGTGCCAAGGTTATCGTGCTGGATCCGGTGGATTCGGCGGCGGCCGCATCTCTTGTCCAGCTCGCCCAAAGCCAGGGCGTCAAGGTCATTGCCTATGACCGCCCGATTCCGACCGGCAAGGCCGATTTCTATGTCTCCTTCGACAACAAGGCGATCGGCAAGGCGATTGCGGAATCGCTCGTCAAGCATCTGAAGGCGAAGAACGTGCCAACGGACAGCGGCGGTATTCTGCAGATCAACGGTTCGCCGACCGATGCTGCTGCCGGCCTGATCAAGGACGGCATTCACGAGGGTCTGGCGAGCGGTGGATACAAGACGCTTGCTGAATTCGATACGCCGAACTGGCAGCCGGCGAATGCGCAGCAATGGGCCGCCGGACAGATCACCCGCTTCGGCAAGCAGATCGTCGGCGTCGTCGCTGCTAATGACGGCACCGGCGGTGGTGCCATCGCAGCCTTCAAGGCCGCCGGTGTCGATCCCGTGCCGCCGGTGACCGGCAACGACGCGACGATCGCGGCGCTGCAGCTCATCATATCAGGGGATCAGTACAACACGATCTCCAAGCCGAGCGAAATCGTCGCCGCCGCCGCAGCCGACGTCGCCGTAAAGCTCCTGGCAGGCGAAACGATCAAGGCCGAGATGACGCTCTACGACACGCCGGCGCAGCTTTTCGTGCCGGCCGTCGTCACTGCCGAGAATTTGAAGGCCGAGATCATCGACAAGAAGATCAACACTGCCGAAGAGCTCTGCACCGGCCGTTACGCCGAGGGCTGCAAGAAGCTCGGCATCATCAAGTAAATCCAACGGAAGCGCGTCCGACATCGGCCGCGCTTCCTTTTCGCTTTTCCGAAAGATCAGGCGATGTCTGAAATCTCACATCAATTTGATCCCCGCCAGCCCGTCCTCAGCCTGCGTGGGATTTCGAAGAATTTCGGAGCGGTGTCGGCGCTGACCGATATCGAGCTTGACGTGCACGCCGGCGAAGTCGTGGCGCTTGTGGGCGACAATGGCGCCGGCAAATCAACGCTGGTCAAGATTCTGGCGGGCGTCCACCAGCCGACCGCGGGCACCATCCTGTTCGAGGGAAAACAGGCAGATCTGTCGAGCCCAAGCGCTGCGCTCAATCTCGGCATTGCGACCGTCTTTCAGGATTTGGCTCTTTGTGAGAATCTCGACGTCGTCGCCAATATCTTTCTCGGCAAGGAGCTCAATCCCATCCAGCTCGACGAGGTCGCGATGGAGATCCGCGCCTGGAAGCTGCTGAACGAACTTTCCGCGCGGATCCCAAGCGTGCGCGAGCCCGTCGCCTCGCTTTCCGGGGGCCAGCGTCAGACCGTGGCGATCGCCCGGTCGCTGTTGCTCGAACCGAAACTAATCATGCTCGACGAACCCACCGCCGCACTCGGCGTTGCTCAGACGGCCGAGGTGCTGGATCTGATCGAGCGCGTGCGCGAGCGCGGCCTCGGCGTTATCATGATCAGCCATAACATGGAGGATGTGCGGGCTGTAGCCGACCGTATCGTCGTGCTCCGGCTCGGGCGAAACAACGGCACCTTCATGCCCGACGCATCGAACGAAGAGCTCGTCAGCGCGATTACCGGCGCATCCAACAACTCCGTCTCCCGCCGCGCTATGCGTCGCAAGGCGCAAAGCCAAGAGAACGAGGAGGGCAGGGCATGATGAAGACCATTGAGAACGAACCGGCAGCACCTGTTCTCCTCGATCGGCGTGACGAAAGAGTACGCCATGACGATAGCCTTGCCGGTTGGGTCCGCGCCTTCTGGGATCGTATCCGCTCCGGTGACCTCGGCTCGCTGCCTGTCATCATCGGCTTGGTGATCATCTGGACGGTGTTCCAGGCGCTCAATCCGGTGTTTCTCTCCAGCGCCAACCTCGTCAACATGCTATTCGATTGTTCGACGGTCGGCGTCATCTCGCTCGGCATCGTCTGCATCCTGATGGTCGGCGAAATCGATCTGTCCGTCGGTTCAGTCAGCGGCTTCGCCTCGGCGCTGGTCGGCGTCTTCTGGATCAACCAGGGCTGGCCGGTGGTACTGGCCATACTTGCCGCAATGGCGGTCGGCGCCTTGATCGGATCACTTTACTCCTTCCTCTTCAACCGCTTCGGCATGCCGAGCTTCGTCTCTACCCTGTCGGGACTGCTCGCCGTTCTCGGGCTGCAGCTCTATATTCTCGGAGCGACCGGCTCGATCAATCTGACCTATGGCTCGTGGCTCGTGAATTTCGGGCAGATAATGGTCATGCCGGATCCGGTCTCCTATACGCTCATTGCGCTTGCCGGCATTGCGTATTTTTTCTCCAGCTACCGCACCGCGGCGCGGCGGCGGGCCGCCGGGCTGTCGTCGAAATCCGTCAGCGGACTGCTTCTGCGCGCCGTCGTGATCACTGTTGCCCTGGAAGCGGTAGCCTTCTATCTCAACCAGTCGCGCGGAATTCCCTGGATGTTCGGCCTTTTCGTCGGCCTCGTCGCGGCTATGAATTATGCGCTGACCCGCACGAAATGGGGGCGCTCCATGCATGCCGTCGGCGGCAACAGGGAGGCGGCCCGCCGCTCCGGCATCAATGTGCCGCGTATCTATGCCAGCGCCTTCGTCATGTGCGCCCTGCTGGCCGCGACCGGCGGCGTGCTCTCGGCGGCGCGATTGGCGACGGCCAGTCAGCAGGCCGGCACCGGCGACGTCAATCTCAACGCCATCGCTGCGGCGGTCATCGGCGGCACCAGCCTGTTCGGCGGACGCGGCAGTGCCTACTCGGCCCTTCTCGGCATCATCGTCATTCAGTCGATCGCGAGCGGTCTGACGCTCCTCGATCTGTCGTCATCGCTTCGTTACATGATCACGGGGGCCGTTCTTGCCGTAGCCGTCATCGTGGACTCGCTGGCACGCCGATCGCGTATTTCGCACGGCCGGGCCTAATCAACAGGAAAGCAGAGGAAGAAAATGGGACAGGATCTGTCTGGAAAAGTCGCGGCTGTTACCGGGGCCGCGTCGGGTATTGGCCTGGAGTGCGCCAGGACCATGCTTGCATCAGGCGCGCGGGTCGCGCTGATCGACCGCAACGAAGAAGCATTGAGAGATGTCTGCTCGAAGCTCGGCGAACAGGCTATTCCCCTGGTCATCGATCTTCTGGACCCTAAAAGCGTGGGGCAAATGATGCCTGCTATCCTGGAGAAAGCGGGCCAGCTGGACATTTTCCACGCCAATGCCGGCTCCTACATCGGCGGCGAAGTGCTTGACGGCGACCCCGACGCCTGGGATCGCATGCTCAACCTGAACATCAACGCCGCCTTCCGTTCGGTGCACGCCGTCCTGCCGCATATGGTCGAACGCAAGACCGGCGATGTCATTCTGACGAGTTCGGTCGCCGGGATGATCCCGGTGGTATGGGAGCCGATCTATACGGCTTCCAAACATGCGGTCCAGGCCTTCGTCCATACCCTCAGGCGACAGGTCGCCAAGCACGGCTTGCGGGTCGGCGCCGTAGCACCCGGCCCTGTCGTGACCGCCCTTCTCAGCGATTGGCCGCAGGAAAAGCTCGACGAGGCACTCGCCGCCGGTGGCTTGATGGAGCCCAAAGAAGTGGCCGAAGCGGTGCTCTTCATGCTCACGCGCCCACGCAACGTCACCATCCGTGACCTCGTCATTCTACCGCAGAGCACCGACATCTGAGCGATGCGCCGGCCCCCTAGTAGCCAGAGAAAGGAAACGGCCATGATCTTCGACAGATTTCGCCTGGACGGACAGGTGGCGCTGGTGACCGGCGGCACGCGCGGCATCGGCCTGGCGATCGCCGAAGCACTGGGAGAGGCGGGCGCCAAAATCTTCATCAGCGGAAGAAACCGCAACGCGGCGGCGGACGAGCGGCTGGCCAAAGCCGGGGTCGATTGCGATTTCGTCGCCGCCGACATGATGAAAGATAATGCCGCCGATGCGCTCGTCACTGAGACCCTCTCACGGGCGGGTCGGCTCGATATCCTCGTCAACAATGCCGGTATCGCCATTCATGGCGACAGTGGGGAATTCTCCGATGCCATCTGGCGCGAGATCATGACCGTCAATGTCGATGCCGTCTTCCGCGCCTGCCGCGCAGCACTTGCACCGATGCGGCGCCAGGGCGGCGGCGTTATCCTCAATATCGGCTCGATCTCCGGCATCATATCCAACATTCCGCAGAACCAGGTCGCCTACAACGCCTCCAAAGCGGCGGTCCACATGATGACGAAGAGCCTGGCAAGCGAGGTCGCCGCCGAGAACATCCGCGTCAATGCCATTGCGCCCGGCTATATCGAGACCGATATGTCGCGCGGCGGCATCGCCAATCCCGACTGGTTCCCGACCTGGCGCAGCATGACGCCGATGGACCGTGTCGGGCAGCCGGAGGAGGTGGCGGGTGCAGCCTTGTTCCTCTGCTCGGCCGCGGCAAGCTATGTCACCGGCGAAGTGCTGGTCATCGATGGTGGCTATACAACACGATAATGGACGGAGATCGGATAGGGGAGGGGCCGCAGCTGCTTGGTCGGCGAACCACAATTGCTCATGGTCAGCCCATGCTCACGCCAAGCAATCGAGCATCCACTGAACACCAAAGCGATCGGTGAACTTGCCGTAGTAACTCCCCCACGGCTGCACGGCGAGGGGTGTCGTTATCTCACCGCCTTCGGCCAGCCGGGCGAAAAGCCTGTCAGTCCTGTCATGGTCGTCCATGATCAGCATATGGGCGGAGCCGCGCATCGGCTCGGCATCATGATTGTCCGAGGCGAAAAACATGATGCCAGGTCCTTCGAAGCGAGCATGCATAACCTTGCCCCGCATGGTTTCACTGGCAATAGGCATTCCGTCTGCGCCGTGCCGCTTCAACTGCGTGACATGCCCGAGCCCGCATTCGGCATAAAAGCCGAGCGCCTCCTCGCAGCCGGAGGAAAAGAACAGATAGTTGGCAAGCTGCATCGCTTGGCTCCGTGGTGGTGCCGGACCGCGACTCATTGTTGTCGCCGGTCCGGTCTTGCATCAGGTCAGAGATTTCCGCGCATGGGCCGATCGTTACGAGGCGGTAGCCGCGCCCTGGATGGCGCCGACAAACTCGGCGTTGTTGTAGCTGCGGCCGGCGATACCCCAGGCCCCCTCAGGCGCATAGACGATATTGGACCATATATGCTCGCGCTTCAGCCGGCCCTCCGCGGCCCGTTCGACCACATCGGCCGCTTTTTCGAAGAAAGCCTGTTTTGCTTCAGCGCTCGCCAGTGCGATCTCGGGCAGCTTGAGTTCGATGAACGCAGCGGCAACTGGCGCTCCCCCGGCAAGCACATGTTCGCGCGGCAGCACGTTGATGGTGCCGACGATATTGGCGGTCATGAAAGCATTGCCGGTCAAATCGGCAACATCAAGCAACGCGTTAGTCAGTCCGGCAAAGACTTGCGCCTGTGCTTGCTGCGAAAGCATGCCTTGCGGCACGGTGAGTGTAATGGGCATCGCATATTTCCCTATTTTGGATCGTGACCGTTTCTGATATATACCGATCACTCTTTATGCATACACACTGATCACTCTCTTAGCAAGGTATAAAGAGTGATCACTCCGAATGAGGGTATTCCATGCGTTACAGTGCCGAACACAAGCAAGAGACCCGAATGCGAGTCATCGCGGCGGCCGGGCAGATTTTCAGAAAGGAAGGCTATGGCGGTGCCGGTATTGATGCGTTGACCAAGGCAGCGGGCGTGACCAACGGCGCATTCTACGGACACTTCAAGTCAAAGGGCGAAGCCTTTCGCACAGCCGTGCTGGCGGGCCTCGAAGAACTGCGGCAGGGAATTGCGGCGCTGAAAGCCAATCAACCGAAAGACTGGCTGACGACATTCGTCGGCTACTATCTCGGCTATAAAAGGACCTGCGAGTTGGATGAGAGCTGCGCTCTGCCGAGCCTTTCCCCCGACGTGATGCGCGCGGACGATGAAACGCGAAACGCCTATACGGAAGAGATCAAACGCCTCGTCGAGGAAGTCGCCGCCGGCCTGCAAGAGGGTGCGATACAGGGCCAATCCGACCCGCGGCGCGAGGATCGGGCGATCCTGCTGCTCGCCATGCTGAGCGGCGGCGTTACCTTGGCGCGCGCCGTCTCCGACCCAGCGCTGTCCGAACGCATCGCAGATGTCATCGCGCAGGCTGCGTTGACAGTGATGGAGCCTGGAAATTGATCCGCTCGCCTAGACGACGTCGCGCCGCTCAGATTGGCCTGCCGCAGGCGCTCTGATAGTCGGCAAGAACGCGATCGACCGCTGAAATCAGAATATTCTCGGGATCGCCGGCTTCGGCCGCAGAAAGCTGCGGCAGGAATTGGTGAAGCAGCGTTTCCGGAATGGTCTTGCCACGCAGCGCGCCGAGCAGCTTCTCGAAAGACCGGTCGGCCTCGGGCCTATTCCAATAGTAGCGGATGCGGTCGCTGTAGCTATAGTGCCGTTGCAAGCGCAGGGCGGTGGCGTCACCGTGATAATGGGCCTGCCAGTCGCCGGGCGCCGACAACATCACCGCCTCCATCGCGGCGGCGAGCGGCCTGTCGCCATAACCGGGCACCATTTCGGTGGCGATCAAATCAAGCGCATAGGCGGCCTCGCGCAACGCAAAGGTCAGGCCGGGGCCGACCTTCAGGATCGGAAAGCCGTCCTGCACCAGGCGCCTCAGCGCATCGCGCGTCTGATAATCCGTGGAATGAGCTTCGAAGACGAATTGCGGTTCCTCGTCGAGAAGTGCGGTCAATTCAGTCGCAAGTTCGGGCCTGTAGCCGATTACGTTCTCGCTGCCGAATTCGACGCCCGGCTGGACGACGAAAGCGATGACGCGGGAAAAGGCGTCTTCCAATCCCGCCTGCGAAAAGATCTCGCGATGAATGGCGATCGTCGCCCGGGCAGCCTCCGGCGTGGTCGGCTGGAGTTCTTCGAGGGCATGGTCGGCGCCGCCCGGCACCGGAACCTCGGTGCCGAGAATATAAAGCGGCAGCGGCCCGCCGATCGCCTTCGCGGTCCTTTCGCTCACCTGCGCCAGTCGGGCGGCGCGCTCGGCGATGGTCCGGTCGTCGAGCGCGGCCGGCTCGCCGGCACAGCCCATCGATGCATCGAGATGGATCTTGCCGAACCCGGCTCGGACGTAAGCTTCAACCATCGCCTCGGCCTTATCGAGTGCGGCCTCCGGCTTTTCCTTGCGCCACGGATTGGGACCTAGGTGATCACCCCCGAAGATCATCTGCGAACGGTCGAGCCCTTCCTCGGTAGCAATGCGCTCGGCAAAGCCGATGAAGCCTTCCGGCGTCATGCCGGTATAGCCGCCGAGATGGTTGACCTGATTGCAGGTCGCCTCGATCAGGACCGGCCGGCCGTCGCGCACCGCCCGCCGGATGGCGGCCTTGAGGACGAGGGGATGGGCGGAGCAGACGGAGGTAATGCCGAAGGGGGTGCCTTCGCGCCGCGCAGTTGCAAGACGGGTCAAAATCCGGTCCATCGTCTATCTCCTCGGGGTCTCAGCGATGAAGGCCGTCAGTTCGGCAAGGGTGGAAACGCCTTCCATCGGGCCCAGCCGGGTCACATTGCGGGCGCCGGCTGCATTGGCATGGAGGAGGGCTGCCTCCGGGGTCATGCCCTTACGGCGACAGGTGAGGTAGGCAGCGCCGAAGCAATCCCCGGCGCCGGTCGGATCGATCTCGTCGACCGCAAAAGCGGCGCAATCAACGCGCGCGAGATCGCGGCCGAAGAAGGACGCGCCCTGTTCGCCCCGTTTGAGGACGATTTCACCGATACCGCTTTCCAGCAACTTTGCGACAGCCCCGGCCTCGTCAGTTACTCCAGCGGCGGTGAAAAGCTCGTCGCCTGATGGCAGCAACAGATCGGCTGCGGCCAGCACCTTGTCGAAACTTTCCAGGACGCCATGATCCGTCAGCAGCTCCTTACGGAGATTGGGATCCAGAGACACCGATCCGCCGCGGGCGCGCACCGTCTCGATAGCGTCGAGAATCACCTCGCGGGCGCCGGGAATGGAAAGAGCCGTTCCCATGACGTGCACATGGCCGGCGCGCTCGACGAGCGCCTCGGCCGCAGGCGTCAGAGCGATCTGACCGGCAGCGGACCTGGCGATATTGAAGACGAAATCGCGGGCCCCGTCGGATCGATAGCGGACGAATGCGCTGCCGGTCGGCCAGTCCTCTTTAACGGCGACGGCAGAGACGTCGACGCCGTCCCGTCGCAGGCGTTCGATGTTCAGCCGACCGAAATCATCCTTGCCGACGCTGGCGATGATGCCGCTGGCACCGCCCATGCGCGCGACCTGATCGATGAAAATGGCCGGCGCGCCACTCGGATAGGGCCCGGTTAGCGATTGCGGCTCGAGGAAGCCGGCGCCGACCGTGGCCGCCATGATCTCCACCAGAATTTCGCCAATTGTGATCGTCGGTCCGAGCGCCTCTGGCGCAAGTGCCTTGGGACGTGACGGCATCTGCAATCTCCTTCATGCGGGCCGATCAATGCCTGCGCTTCCGCGCCATCCCGCCCTATCGCGCCGTTCCATAGTTCGTCAAGAATTAGTTTACGTACGGCAATATTTGTGCTGCACCGCAGAAACTTATTTTTGATTCCAGCGCATTGCAAAATGACGCAACGCCGCTGGACTTGCACGTCTGTTGCTTCTATCCAGCAGAAGAATAAGTGAGCGGAACGCGCTTGACAACAGATCTTGAGAAGCCGATACAAAGTTTACGCATGTAATATTATGCGTGACATCGTGGAGGAGGAAATCATGAGCAAGATCATTTGCATCTTTTCTGCATCCGTCGCCTGCCTCGCGCTCACCGCCGGGATGGCGGGCGCCGATGAACTGACGATCGCCACCGTCAACAATGGCGACATGATCATCATGCAGAAACTGTCGCCGGAATGGGAAAAGGAGACCGGCAACAAGCTCAACTGGGTGGTTCTGGAGGAAAACGTCCTGCGCCAGAAGGTAACCACCGATATTGCGACGAAGAGCGGCCAGTACGACATCATCACGATCGGCGGTTACGAAGCACCGATCTGGGGCAAGCAAGGCTGGCTGGCGCCCGTTGGCGACCTCGGCGACGATTACGACTATGACGATCTGCTCGCCCCGATCAAGACGGGGCTGACCGTCGACGGCAAGCTCTATGCCGTGCCCTTCTATACGGAAAGTTCGTTCACGCTCTATCGCAAGGATCTCTTCGACGCCGCGGGCATCAAGATGCCGGATGAGCCAACCTACGATCAGATCAAGGAATATGCGGCCAAGCTGACCGACAAGTCCAAGGAACAATACGGCATCTGCCTGCGCGGCAAGCCTGGCTGGGGCGAGAACATGGCGTTCCTCGGCACGATGATCAACTCCTATGGCGGGCGTTGGTTCGACATGGATTGGAAACCGCAGATCAATTCCGAGCCCTGGAAGAAGGCAATTACAGACTATGTCGAGTTGATGACCAAATACGGTCCTCCTGGCGCGATCGGTAACGGTTTTAACGAAAACCAGGCGCTGTTTTCGACCGGGCATTGCGCAATGTGGATCGATGCGACCTCGGCTGCCGGCCGCGTTTATGACCCGAAGCAGAGCAAGGTCGCCGACAAGATCGCCTTCACCCGCGCTCCTGTCGCCGTCACCGCCAACGGCTCGAGCTGGTCATGGTCCTGGAACCTGGCGATTCCAGCCACCTCGACCAAACTTGATGCGGCTAAATCCTTCCTGAAATGGGCGACCTCCAAGGACTACGTGAAGATGGTGGGTGAGAAGGAAGGCTGGGTCGCTGTGCCGCCCGGCACACGCAAATCCACTTACGCCCTGGCTGAATATCAGAAGGCGGCCCCCTTTGCCGATACGGTGTTGAAGGCAATACTTTCGGCCGACCCGGCAAAGCCGACCAAGGATCCTGTTCCTTATACCGGCGTGCAATTCGTCGCCATTCCGGAATTCCAGGGCATCGGCACCATCGTCGGTCAACAGATCGGTGCGGCATTGTCCGGCCAGCAATCCGTCGATGCCGCTCTCGACAACGCCCAGAACCAGGTCGAGCGCGACATGAAAAAGGCAGGCTACCCAAAGTGAGTTCGTGCTCGCGGGCGCTGCCGCGAGTTCCTCCCGGAGAGGTTCCGGCAGCGCTGCTGCCGGAACCTTCTGGCTGCCGGATCCGATAACAGACAGGACGGGCGCCGCGTGGATCTTCCGGCTCTACGCCGGCTGAATGGAGACAGACATGAGACTGAAAGACAAGATCGCCCTGATTACCGGCGGGGCACGCGGCATCGGACTGGGCTTCGCCGAAGCCTTCGTCAAAGAGGGCGCCAAAGTCGTCATCGCCGATATTGACATCGAACGGGCGACGAGATCCGCCGCTGCGATCGGCCCCGCAGCCAAGGCAATGCAGCTTGACGTTACAGATCTTGCTGCGATCGATGCCGTCGTCAATACGATCGATGCCGAGTTCGGCGGCATCGACATTCTGATCAACAATGCCGCCATCTTCGACATGGCACCGGTCAACGACATCACCGAGGAAAGTTATGACCGCGTCTTCTCGATCAATCTGAAGGGACCGCTGTTCATGATGAAGGCAGTCTCGAATGTCATGATCAAGCGGGGCAGGGGCGGTAAGATCATCAACATGGCAAGCCAGGCCGGCCGTCGCGGCGAAGCCTTGGTGCTTCTCTATTGCGCTTCCAAGGCCGCCATCATCTCGGCAACGCAGTCGGCCGCACTTGCCCTCGTGAAACACGGCATCAACGTCAATGCGATTGCACCGGGCGTCGTCGACGGTGAGCATTGGGATGTCGTCGATGCCCATTTCGCCAAGTGGGAGGGCTTGAAGCCGGGTGAGAAGAAGGCAGCGGTTGCCAAATCCGTTCCGATCGGCCGTTTCGCCACACCTGACGACATCAAGGGTCTGGCCGTCTTCCTCGCCTCCGCCGATAGCGATTATATTCTCGCCCAGACATACAATGTCGACGGCGGCAATTGGATGAGTTGATCGCTCTCCCGCAGCCAGGCAATCCAGGAGCCAGCGAGATGGAATCCATTTGTTATACCGAAAAGGGCGTCGCGGTCACCACGGCGCTGCCGCTGCCGGAACTGAGGCCCGGCCATGCGCTGGTGCGCGTGCGCGCGGCCGGCCTCTGCCATACCGATATCGACGTCCTCCATGGCCGTTACGGAGAGGGTCGCTTCCCTCTGGTTCCCTGCCATGAATATGCCGGCGTGGTCGAGGCGGTCGCGGGCGATGTCTCCGGTGTTGCCGTCGGCGCGCGGGTCGTCGTCGATCCCAATCTTCCCTGCGGAGAGTGCCGGGCCTGCCGCAAGGGACTGACCAATCTCTGCCGCGACCTGAAAGCCTATGGCGTTACGGAGAATGGCGGTTTTGCTGAATACAGCCTGGTCAGGACCGACCATCTGTATGAGATCGGCGACCTCGACTTCAACCTAGCCGCGCTCGCCGAACCGCTCGCCTGCGTCTTAAACGGCCTTGGCAGCGCCGGCCTCGAAGCCGGTCCCGCGGTACCGGAAAACGCATTGGTCTTCGGCGCCGGGCCGATCGGGCTGCTGCTGGCGCTGTCCCTGAAAGCCAAGGGCGTTCCACTGGTAATGGTCGCCGATATCAATGAGGGGCGGCTTGCCCTTGCGAAAAAGCTGGGGCTGGAGACGGCCGTCCCCGAATCCGCGGCACTTTCAGGCCTCCTCCGGGCCTTCGATTTCGTCGCCGATGCGACCGGCATCGCTCGGGTCGTCGAAGGCATGATCGACTTCGTCGCCGATGGCGGTACGGTTCTTGTCTTCGGGGTCTGCGCACCGGACCAGCGCATTTCCATTTCGCCCTTCGAGCTTTTTCGACGCCAGATCCATTTCGCCGGCTCCCATTCGCTGAACCGCAACATCCCTGAGGCCCTCGACATTCTCCGAAGGGACAAAGGCGCGATGGCTGCACTGGTTTCCCATCGTCTGCCGCTCGGCGAAGTGCTGCATTTCATCACCAAGAAATCCGCTGATCCGGCAACGATGAAAGTGCAGTTTTCAGCTGACTAGGTCCGAACTATTGCCGTTATCCCGTTCCGTCGGGGGAGCGCTTTTCGTTGAGCGATGAGTCATCTAGAAACGGTCAGAGGTGCCGTGTCAGGAGATCAGATGGTGGGAAAGACAATCAAAACCATGGAGGACTTTTCCGAGTTCGTCGGCCTGTCGCGTCCCACCGTCTCCAAATATTTCAGCGATCCGATGTCCGTGCGTCAAAAGACCCGGGAGACGATCGAGCAGGCGCTGAAAAAATCGGGATTTCGGCCGAATATATTCGCCGTCAATCTCAACCGCCGGCGCAGCAACATCCTCGGCGTCATCATTCCCAATTCCACCGATCCCTTTTACATGGCGCTCACCCGCCGCATCGAACTGATCGCCAATGAGACCGGCTTCCTAGCCTTCGTCCTGTCCTCGGACGGCAAGGCCGAGATGGAAGACCGGGCGATCAAGACGCTGAAATCGATGAATGTCGCCGGCGCGATCATCGCGCCGCTCGGCGTCGAGTCCCATCATGCGACGCTCGACGAGCTCGGCCGCAGCGTACCCCTCATCTATGTGGACTCGCCGCTCGATGAGACGTCTTCCTTCGTCGGCACCAACAATCGCCAGAGTTTCAGCCTGATCGTCGATTATCTCTGCCGCTCGGGCGAGCCGCCCTGCTATTTCGGCATGCCACATGTTAACACCAACGCCCTGACACGCCAGACGGCGTACCTGGAGGCGATGGAGCAATTCCGCATGGCGCCCAGCATTGTCGAGCTTGCGGATAGCAAGAGCTGGGATTTCGAGCGTTTCGGCTTCGAGGAGGCAACCCGCATCCTGACGTCTGGCCAAGGCTTCCCGACGCGAACCGTGCTTTGCGCCAACGACCGCGTCGCTTTCGGCGTCATCGCCGCCGCCTTCCAGCAGGGCCTCAAGGTTGGCCACGGCGCCAGCCATGACCTGCGTGTCGCCGGACATGACGACCATCCACTGTCCCGATACGCCTGCCCGCCGATAACGACAGTTGCGCAGAACTATAACGAGATCGGCAGGCTGGCGATCGAACTGCTGCTCGAACGGCTCGGCGAAGGGGAGGGGCCCGCCGCACCGGCGGGCCGCATTCTTCTCAATGCCGAACTGATGCTGCGAACCTCGGCCTGAGGCCTCTCAGGCCCGGGGCAGGCCAGTCGGCCTCAGATGTTTCCTCAGCGCTGCGATCCTGAAAATGGCGTTCGCGGCGCCATACCCGCGATAGCCGCGCCGCTCGACGATCTCGAAGAACAGACCCTCGCCATAGGTCGGGCTGTAGAGCTGGAAATACTCGCCATAATCATCGCGGTCGTAGAGGATGTTGTTGGCCTTAAGGCGATCGGCAAATTCGGCGTCGAGGCCGAAGCGGGCTTCGAGATCGTCATAATAGTTCGGCGAAATCGTAAGCGATATGAAACCGTTTGCGGCAAGGGCAGCGGCGGTGGCGAAGATGTCGTCGGTCCTGAAGGCGAGATGCTGGATGCCGGAGCCGAAGGTTTCGGCGATGAAGCGGCCGGCCAGCGTGTTGCGGTTTTCCGCGCCGTTCATGGTGATGCGCAAAGAACCTTCCCGATTTTCCACCACCTGGCTGCGGACGATGCCGGAGGGATCAACGATATCAACCATCGGCGTCTTCTCAGCCTCGAGGAGCGAGGTGTAGAACAGCAGCCAGGTCAGCAGCGCCTCGTATTTCATCGTCTGCGCCATATGATCGATCGTTTGCAGTCCCGCCGGCTGCGAAGCGACATCATCCTCGATCGCATCGAATTCGATCTCCCAGATGCGGCCAAGCTCGGATTTGCGGTCAAGGAAATAGAGGACGCCGCCACCGACACCACGCACCGCCGGCATCTCGATCTCGCCGGCATCGAGCGATTGTTCGAAGCGTTCGGCGCCGAGCGCCATCGCGCGTTGCAAGGCCGCCTTGGCATCGTCGACCATAAGCCCGGCGGCGTAGGCCGAAGTGCCGTGCACGGCATATGAGGCGCTGGCAAAACCTTTCCGCTCGGTATTGACGACGAGATTAATGGCACCCTGGCGGAAGACCGTTACCCGCTTGGTCTTGTGTTTGGCCGCCTTGCGGAAACCGAGGCTCGCAAACAGCGCTTCCAGTTCCGGCGCCTCGTCTTCATCGGCAGTGAACTCGATGAAGGCGATGCCCTCGACGACAGCGCGTGGCGGCATGGCGGGCACCGGCAGGGCGCTCTCCGGCTGCTGCCGCTTCACCTGGTCTCCGAGATAGATCAGCGAACGACGACCGTCGACAGCAATCGCGTTCGGCGAACCGCCGCGGAATTGGTCATTGAAGATCTCCAGCGAGAGATAGCCGTCATAACCGGTTGCCGCCACAGCCTTCATGAAATCAAGTACCGGCAGGTCGCCTTCACCAGGCATGTTGCGGAAGTGCCTGCTCCAATAGAGCAGGTCCATGTCGATCGACGGCGCGTCGGCAAGCTGAATGATGAAGATCTTTTCCTTCGGGATCGACCGGATCGAGTTGACGTCGATCTTCCTCGACAGCGTGTGAAAGCTGTCGAGGATCAAGCCGACATTCGGATGATCGGCCCGCCGGACGATCTCCCAGGCGTCGCGGTGATCATGAATGTGGCGGCCCCAGGCAAGCGCTTCGTAGCCCACGCGCAGACCGCGTTTCGCGGCGCGCTCGCCGAGTTCATGAAAATCGGCCGCCGCTCGGTCCAGACCACCGAGCGAAGCCGGCGAAACATTCGAACAGACGAGGACGAGGTCGGTACCCATTTCCTGCATGATGTCGAACTTGCGCTCGGCGCGATCGAAGGTGCGGCTGCGCAGCGGCTCGGGCATGCCTTCGAAATCGCGGAACGGCTGAAAGAGGGTGATCTCCATGCCGAGATCGTGCACGATCCGGCCGACCTCCTTCGGGCTTTCATCGAAGATCAGGAAGTCGTTCTCGAATATCTCCACGCCGTCGAAGCCGGCCTTGGCGATCGCCTCCAGCTTGTCGCGGAGGTCGCCACTCAGCGAAACAGTCGCAATCGATGTCTTCATCGCAGTGGTCCTTGCGGGTAGCGTTAAGTCGTCATGGTCTTGAAATGCGCTAGCATGCGACCGGCGTCAGGCTCCCTGCCGGTGATCAGACGAAAGGCGCCAACCGCCTGAAAGACCGCCATGCCGCCGCCATCGAGCGTCCGGCAGCCACGCTGCCTCGCCTGCCACAATAGCTCGGTCTCCAGGGGGAAGTACACGATTTCGGCGACCCAATGCCGCCTTTCCAGAAGTTCGGGCGGAAGCGGCGTGCCGGGATATTTGGCCATGCCGGTCGGCGTCGCATGGATCAAGCCGGAAGCCGCCTTCATCGCGACAGCAAGATCGCTGCCGGCGGTGATCGACGCATCGGGAAAGAGCGCGGACATCGTTTCCGCCAGATCGATGGCACGCTCATGCTCGCGATCGAAGACCGTCAGCCTCTTCAGGCCGAGCGTCAGGATCGCATAGGCGGTCGCAACACCCGCTCCACCTGCGCCGAGCTGCACGGCCGAGGAAAGATCGGCTTGCGGCAGTCCACGCCGAAAACTCTCGGCGAAGCCCCACCAGTCGGTATTATGCCCGAAGCGCCTGTTGTCCTTCAGGACGACGGTGTTGACGGCGCCGAGCGCCTGGGCTTCAGGCGACAACTCGTCGAGCAGGGCGATGACGAGCTGCTTGCAGGGATGAGTGATGTTGAGGCCGGCAAGACCGCGCTCTTCGGCATCCGCGACCAGCCGCGAAAGATCGGCCGGCGAGGCGTTCAGCTTGACGAGATCGATCAGCTCATAGTCGTAGTCCAGCCCCTGCGCCGCACCTTCCTCCATATGCATGGCAGGCGTCAGCGAAGCCTGGATGGCGGAGCCGATCAGCCCGGCCTTCAACGGTTTCAGCAGTGTCTCGGACATACGCCAGTTCCCGTTTCTCTCGTGATGGCAAAGGCCCGCAGATTCGCTGCGGGCCCTGATCCGTTTACTTGCCGCGAACCGCGTCGAGCTCCTTGAAGAGCTGTGTGACGGTGTCCACGCCAATCTCCGCTGTGAATTTGTCGATCAGCGGCTTGACGGCGTCGCGCAGCTTCTGCGTCTCTTCCGGACTGAGTTCGGTGACTTCCATGCCGGTCTTCTTGATTTCCGCGATCGCGTTGGCATCCTTTTCCCTGGACACCTTGCGCTGATAGTCGCGGGCTTCCGTCGCGGCCGACTGGAAGACCGCCTTTTCCTCATCGTTCAGGCTGTCCCAGAACTTCTTGCTGATGAGCACGATCTGCGGATTGTACTGATGACGGGTGATCGTCATGTACTTCTGCACTTCGAAGAACTTGGCGTTGATGATGTTGGCGGCCGGATTTTCCTGACCGTCGACGGTGCCGGTTTCAAGCGCGGTATAGAGCTCCGTATAGGGCAGCGGCACGGCATTGGCCCCGAGGCTGTTGAAGAGTTCGATCGGAATCGGCGACTGGATCGTGCGGATCTTCAGACCCTTGATATCCTCGAGCTTGGTGACGGGATGACGGTTGTTGGTGAGGTTGCGGAAACCGAGCTCCCAATAGCCGAGACCGACGAGGCCGGTATCGGGCAGGAGCTTCATCAGCTCGGTGCCGAACGCGCCGTCCATCACCTTGTCGGCCTCTTCGCCGCTGTTGAAGAGGAACGGCAGGTCGACAGCGCCGAACTGCTTGACGTTGCTGGCGAGAATTCCGGCGTTGAGCACCGTCATCTCGATGACGCCGCCCTGCAGCGCCGACACCGTCTGGACGTCGCCGCCGAGCACGCCGCCCGGAAACAGCTTGACCTCGATCTTACCGTCGCTCTTTTCCTTCACCAGCTCGGCGAACTTCTCCATGCCCATGACCTGGGGATGGCCCTTATTGTTGGCGGCGGCGAATTTGAGGCTGTGCTCGCGGATTTCTGCCACGGCAGGGCCGCTTGCCAGAAGCGCAATCGGCAGAGCCAGTCCCAGCGCCAGTTTCGTCAATCTGTTCAGCATGTTTTCCTCCCAGGATAGAGCCGGCATCTCCCTCCGGCCGCGTTGAAATTCCATCGCCGTCAGCGGCGAAATCAGTGCCCGAACCAAGCGACCGGGGCGGTCACCAGGGCGGGGAAAAGGACGAGCAGAAAAAGAACGAGCAGTTCGGCGATCATGAAGGGGATGACACCCTTCATCAGATCCTCCATCGAAAGCTTCGACACGCCGCAGATGACGTTGAGAACCGTGCCGACTGGCGGCGTTATCAACCCGATCGAATTATTGATGATGAACAGCACGCCGAAATAGACAGGATCGATTCCAGCCTGCTTGATGATGGGCATCAGCACCGGCGTCATGACCAGGATCGTCGGCGTCATGTCCATGGCGGTACCGACGACGACGATCAGCACCATGATGGCAAGCAGCAGCAGTGTCTGATTGTCCATCAGCGGTTCGACGAGCGACGCGAGTTCGCCGGGTACGTCGGCGACGGTGATCAGCCAGGCCGAAACGGCAGCGCAGGCAACCAGGAACATCACCACCGAGGTTATTTTCGCAGCCGCGACGAAGACCTCGAACAGCCGCGACGGCGGCAGTTCCCGATAGACGACCATCGATACGAAGAGCGAATAGACCGCCGCGACGACGCCAGCTTCAGTCGGCGTGAACACGCCGAACTTCAGGCCGACGATGATGATGACGGGCAGCATCAGCGCCCAGATGCTCTCAGCGAATGCCTTCATCCGCACCGCGCCGCTTTGCTTCGGCGGCAGGGCGAACTGCTCCTTGCGCGCCACGATCATCCAGGTAACGCAGAGGGCCGCTCCGATCATCAGGCCCGGGAAAATGCCGGCCAGGAACAGCTTGGTGATCGAGACTCCGCCGATGACGCCATAAAGGATGAAGCCGATCGAGGGCGGGATGATCGGACCGATGATCGAGGCGGAAGCAAGCAGGCCGCCGGCGCGAGCAGGATCATGGCCCGATTTCAGCATCATTGGGAAGAGCAGGGCGCCAAGCGCGGCCGCATCGGCGACGGCCGATCCGGAAAGGCTCGACAGCACACAGGCCGCGAAGATGGCGACGAAGCCGAGGCCGCCCCTGATATGGCCGACCAGCGCCATGGCGAGATTGACGATGCGGCGTGAAAGGCCGCCGGTATTCATCACCTCGCCGGCGAGAAGGAAAAAGGGCACGGCCATCAGCGGAAAGCTGTCGGCGCCGTTCAGCACGTTCTGCGCGACGATCTGCGCATCGAACATGCCGAGATACATCATCAGCGCCACACCTGTGATGATGAGGGCAAAGGCGATCGGAACGCCGAGCGCCATCGGACCGAGAAGGGCGCCGAGGAAGATCGTGACAGTCATGACGCGCTCCTCAGTGCTTCGGCTTGAGAACGGGGAAGGCCGTCTGCGCGGGATCTTCAAGTGCCGCCTGTTCCTCGCTGTCGCGCACAAGCCCGGCGGTCGTCACGTCGATGCGGTCGGTCACGATGGCAAAAGCGTCCCAGAGAAGGATGAAAAAGGCCGGCACGCCGAAGGCGAGCCCCGCGCCGTAGAAAACGCCCATCGAAATGCCGGTCGCCGGGGCCGAGACGTGAAGGTTGATCAGCGTCTGGGCCCAGCTGCCGCTGATCATCAGCCAGGTGGCGACCAGCATCATTCCATAGCCGAGGAGCACTGCAAGCTTCGCGAGCGGTTTCGGGAGGCGGATGATGAGGGAGTCGACGCCGAGATGGGCATGCTCGCGCATCGCCACGACGGCGCCGAGGAAAGTCAGCCATATGAAAAAAATGCGCGACAGTTCTTCCGAAGAGGTGATGCCCTGGTTGAAAGCGTAACGAAGTACGACATTGCCGAAAACCAGCAGGACCATACCTGCCAGCAGCAGCGCGATCGTCACCTTCAGCGCGAAGAAATAAAATTCGATGATACGGGTCATTCGCTCCTCCCAAGCGTAGCTTGCCCTTGCCGGCCGACCGTCGTCAGACCCGCGAATGCACGTCGTGACCAAATATTAGCGTCGCGATCAATTCCTCCACTGTTCGCTTCTCCAAAATGTACTAACTAGTTCGTATGTCAAGCGGCATCTATTGAAACATGCCTGCAACGTGAATAAGACTGGCGGAGACGGGTACAGAAGACACTTGCTTCGAGTGAAGCCGAAAGCCGGAATTCGAGAAACAAACCAATAGATTAGAAAGTGCGGTAATCAGGCTCATGACGGAACGGGGCGAAACCGGTCGGAAGAACGATCCACAGCAGACGAAGGAAGATATTCTCCTCGTTGCAACCGAGGAATTCTCTACCCATGGGCTTGCCGGCGCCCGCGTCGACTCCATCGCCGAGAAGACGCGCACCTCGAAGCGGATGATCTATTATTATTTCGGCAGCAAGGAAGGGCTCTATCTTGCCGTGCTCGAGCAGTCCTACCGCAAGATACGCTCGCTGGAATCCGATCTGCATCTGTCCAATCTCGAGCCGGAAGAGGCGCTGCGGACACTGATTTCAACGACCTTCGATCACGACGAGGCCAATCCCGATTTCGTCCGACTCGTCAGCATCGAGAACATCCATCATGCCGCCCATATGCTTCGCTCCGAGGCGATCCGCGACCTCAACGTCTCCGTCATCGAAACCATTGCCGGCATATTGGAGCGCGGCTTCGACCAGGGCATCTTCCGGCGCAAGGCCGACCCGATCGACATCCATATGATGATCAGCGCCTTCTGCTTCTTTCGCGTCTCGAATCGCTACACATTCGGCACAATCTTCCGGCGCAATCTCTCGGACGGCGAAACGATCGAACGCCATCGCGGAATGATCGCCGATGCCGTCGTCAGCTATCTCAAGAACTGACGAACGCGCGCTCCTCAACCGCGCTAGTTAGCAAGGGTATTGCAATTTCGAATTCGGCGCCGGCGCCCGTCGTCTGCCGAAGGCGGATCGTGCCGCCGTGAGAGCTGAGCATGGCGTGGACGATTCCGAGCCCCATGCCGGTGCCGCCGTCTTCACGGCGAGTCGAGAAGAACGGCTGGAAAATACGGTCGCGGTTCGCCGCGGAAATACCGCTGCCATTGTCCCGGACGAGGATGTGAGCTGTGCGGGCATCGGTCGACACCGTGAGCTTGAGCAGCGCGGCGCCGTGTTGCAGGGCGTTGTCGGCAAGGTTGGAAAAGACGATGATGGCCGCCTCCTCCGGAAGCGCAATCAATGTGTCCGTATCTCCCGTCCCTGAAATATCAAGGGCAGGGAATCGCTTGCGCAATAGGGTTATGACGTTCGCGATGCTGCTTCCGCCCTCGGTCACCGGCGATTCCGCCTGGGCAAGTTCCCGCAGCCGCAGCAGCAACCCGTCGAGCCGGACTGCATCGGCGACGATATTGTCCAGAAAGTGCAGGCGTTGCGCCTTCGTCATCGGCCTCTCCACATCATCATCACGCAACAACTCCGCCGCGCCTCGAATGGCCGTCAGCGGCGATTTCAATTCGTGGGACACATGGGCGGCAAAGGAGCGGACATATTCCGTACGGTCGACGAGCTTGCCCGCCAGATCGAGGAAACTCTGCGACAACACGGCGATCTCCCGCGTCCCATAGCTATCAAGCGGACGGATTGCTGCCTTGCCGCCGCGGGCGATCTCATCCGTCAGGGCGATCAGGGCGTCGATGGGGCCGGTGATGGTGCGCGTCAGCACATAGGCGACGGCGAGCGTCAGCACGAGGACGACAACGAGCGCGATGATCTCCACCGGCTCCATCCGGTTCGCGCTCGCCTCCGTGGCGCGAAACCAGATGACAATCAAAGCAGGCAACGCCATCACCGTGAGAAGCACCGCGTAGACGATCAGCGCCAGCGGCGGCCGCCATTTCACCCTGACCTTCGGCGCCGGCATCACGCCTTCCTCCCGATGTCGCCGCCGAGCTTGAAACCGATCCCGTGAACCGTTGCGATAACCCCGCAGCCGCCGGCGGCAGCAAATTTGGCCCTGATATTGCGGATATGGCTGTCGATCGTGCGATCGGCGACATAGGTGCCGGCGCCGTAGGCCGCCTGCATCAGTTGCTCGCGGCTGAAGACCATACTGGGCCGTGACAGCAATGCGTCCAGGATGGCGAATTCGAGAGCCGTCATCGCAACAGCGCTCTTGCCGAACATAACGGTCCTGCCGGCGCGATCCAGGCTGAGCTCGCCGGCGACGAGCGTGGCGTGGCGCCTGTCAGACCCCGCTTCATTGCCGCTGCGCTTCAGGATCGCCTTCACCCGCGCCACCAGTTCACGCGGGCTGAAAGGCTTCGTCACATAGTCGTCCCCGCCGATTTCGAGCCCCAATACCCTGTCAATCTCTTCGTCGCGCGCCGACAGAAACAGGATCGGCAATCCTGAGGTCGTGCGGATCTGACGGCAGACTTCCAGACCGTCCATACCGGGCATACCGATGTCAAGAATGATCAGATCGATGTTGCCGCGGCGGAAGGCCGCCATCGCCTCGGTGCCGTTGCAGGCCGCCATCGATGCCAAGTCGGCGCGTTCAAGGGCAAAGCAAATCACATCGCGGATATGAGGCTCGTCATCGACGACGAGAATGCGGGGCGTCATCACCGGTCCTGTACTGGTTGTCGTGCCTGTTGTTATCGTTCTTGCTCTATCTTGCAATGGCTGCAGGGGACAGAAGATAGCTCTGCAGCCGCGCCGCCCGGAAGGTCCAGTTCCGCCAGTCGCTCCGGCGCATCCCGAAATTCCTGGCGAGGTAGTACCGAACCGTCACCGCTTCGCTCCTCCGGTCAATCAGGTGTTCCGGCAGCATACTGAGATAAAGATCGAGCGTCGGAATGACGGAGGGGCCGAGCGAGGAGAGATAAGCAAGGTCGAGCGGCGGGCCTTCCTGGCTGATCTCCTGGCTATGGTAGACATTGAAGCGGGCGATGAATGCCGGGAAATCGATGAAGGCGCTGATGTAGAGAACCGTCGCGAGAGAGGCGAGGTTAGCCGCGATCAGCCACTGGTTGGATCGGTTGAGCAGAATGCGGAGAAGGATGAGCATGAGACCGATGGCGACGAGCCCCATCCACAGACCGGCGGCGACACGCAGTTCGGTCAGCGAATAGGCTTCGACGTAAAGTCCAAGGCGCAGCATCGACGACAGGCAGAGAAGGACGTTTTGAGCGATCCAGGCATGGACAAGGCCGCGGATGAGCGGACTATAATCGCCAGGCCCGCCTCGTCGCATGGAAACGAGGACAAAGCCGGCAGCGAGAAGCGCTGTCGCAATCAGGGGATAGGCGCCGCGATGTGCATATTCAGCATGACTCATGTGATCGGGCAGATCCGCGCCACCCCAGAGATAGACCAGGTCGAGGAGTGTCTGGACGGCAAACACGGCATTGAACAGGACGAGCGACCGCAGCAGCGAAGCGTGGCCGAATGGCGCATTCCTGGCGGGCACAATCATGAACGTCCTGCGGCCTGCGGCCGCGCAGCACGCCGCTTCAATCGAGGCCGCAGCATCGCCCAAACCACAATGGCGGTCATCAACCAGAAGCAGATCCGCCAAGGATCGAGGAACTGCAGCAGAACGCCGAAATCGATGCTCCGCAGCGCAATCTCGATAAGCGGGTTCGCAGCCGCAAAGAGAGACACGAAGACCGCTGCGAGAACGACAGGCATGATCCAGAGACCGATGCCCCGCCGAACGCTGACAAGGGAGAGGCGTCTGCCCGGCGTCGCAAGATATTTCTTGATGCTCTCGACAAGTCGCAAAGGAATGACGAGAGCGAACCGAAGAAATACCGGGGGCAGGGCTGCTAGCCGACGAGGCATCAGTTCGGCGCTCACGAGAGCGACCGTCATCAGCCCACCGACGCAAAAGGCAAGGCCCGTGACTGACGGCGCTTCCAGCAGGGGCGCCGAAGCCAGGACCAGAAAGCCCACGAGAAAAGCTGCCGTCGGAGGCGATGGAGGCTTGCGGGCCGAGAACAGAATGCTGACGCAGACCGCAACAGCAAAGAGAAAAAGGTTGATCCCGGGGGCGTGGCCAAAGATCAGAAAGTCGGCAAGCGCCACCAGCGCAAGCAGCGCGGCGACCCTGCCGCTGCCGCGCCTGATGGGCATCGGTTGTGTCAGGATGTCGGCTGTGTCCATTGGTGCTCCTCTCGCAGACGCCGATTTTCGATCACGATGAGCGTACTTCCCAACCTTCCCTCGGCAGAGGGACCCTCAGTCAGCCACCACCCGTCCTTGCGCAGGCGGTCCGGCAAGGTTGGCGATGTGAGACGCGGCGGGATGTCGGTTTTGCTCATGGCGGGAAGATGCCGCGCCGGATTGCAGATTTTGTGCAGAGAGTGAGGAGCAATTCAGGAGATTGTCCGATCCTGGAGGTCATGGAGGGTCGCTCCAGCTCGCAGCGGCCGTGACGGCGGTTGGGAATTCACCAATCCCTCGGAAGCACGACAACGAACGTCACCGATCGGGTGGTGCTTCTGCCGGTTCCACGGGATGGCAAGTCGAGATCAACTAGGGAAACGGGAAATATTGCCGGTCGGCGAGCGAGGACCTCATCGGTATCGAGGCGCGCGCCTGGCATTATGGAGCAACTCGCAGGCTGTCGCGAATGGTCCGAAGAGTTTGAGCAACAACGCTTGCTCCTCGACATCTATCCGATGGCGAGCGCAGAACTCTGTTACGGACCAGACTTTCGTCAGATCGTCCGTTTCGATTTGCTTGGGTTCGATGTGTTCGGTCAAGGGCGTGTCCTCCGAACATCGAGACTACGCCTGCCGATCTTTTATAAGAACTAGCTAAAAAGGGTTATGTTTGCCAACCTTTGAGGAGCGGCGCATATAAAAAAGCCCGCCGATTGCGCGGCGGGCATCTTATCTCACTGATCTACTGCTGCGGATCAAACACCAACGCCGTCGGGATGAGCGTCCGTGCCGAGGATGTTGAGCGTCACCTTGGCAGTGTCCGTATGGCCTTCGCCGTCAGAGATCTTGTAGTAGCGCAGAACTTCCGTGTAGGTCACGCCTGCATCCAGATCGGCCGTCAGATCATAAGTGAAGGAGCCGTCGGCCTTGACGTGGAACATGCCGTAGGTGCCTTGAACATCGGTAATGGCGTCATTGTGGGCGTCTACCTGCTTGGTCAGGAACTGACGCAGGAACATCTTGCCGTTGTCGCCGGCGATATCGTTATCGAGGACGTTGCCACCGATCGGGCTGCCTTCGGTGAAGCTGTAGACGTCGTCGACAGCAATCGGCTTCACCTGGGTGACGCCCTGGATGTTCAGCGTGAACAGGCCGACATCGGTATGGCCGCTGCCGTCGGAGATCTTGTACGATACCTTTTCCTGGAGCAGCTCGCCGTTGGTGAAGCCGATTTTGGCTGCGTCGCTCAGAACATAAGTATAGCTGCCGTCCGGCTTGACGAAGAACGTGCCGTACTCGCCCTGGATTTCGGTGATCTGGCTCATGCCGCTCTTGGCGCCAACGCTAGCGCCGTCAAATGCACGCAGGAACAGGTGACCGTTCTCGGATGAATCGTTGGAAAGCAGATTTCCGGAAATTACATCGGTTTCTTGAAATGTTGCACTATCATCAGTTGCGTGAATCAGTGAAGCCATTAGTTTCTCCTAAAATTGTTTATCAGCAGGCCAATTTGACCTCAGCGAGCCGCCCCTTTAACAACTTATTAATAGTACAAGTCAATGGGTTATTTAACGCAAGGTTAACATTCGCCTTTAACGTGTGTCTGCTCTTATAAGACGCTTATTACGGTCTCCGTTTCATTCAAATTTGAAGCAATTTCGACCAATTTACACGCGGTAAACTTGAAAGAAGCTCTGCGGCGACTACGCAATGACGGCGCTTTTCTGGCGCTGCTTTATGGTGCCTGCACACCATTGCAATGCCTGACACCCGCACCTATTTTAAGGTCGACCCCCGATCCCATCGGACACTCAAGCGGTGCCGCCTCGTCAACGAGGGCGAAGGATTGGCGGTGTGCGCCAGCCGGAGCGGTATGGGCAATCCCGATAACAAGCGATGATGCCGGCTACGATCGGCAGAGGATTTCTTTCGAACGACGAAGATAGCGACTGCGATTGCGGTCGAAGGCCGGCTACTGCGGGGCGGCATGCCGTCCCAAACTGCGGTGAAGGCATTTCACCGCTTAGCCGCAGCGTATGTAGGCGCCGATCGCCGCGCGGTCCGACCGAAAGTCGATCGACAAATCATTAGCAAGGAGAATCCGACATGCAGGTACTCGTAAGAGACAACAACGTCGACCAGGCCCTCAGGGCCTTGAAGAAGAAGATGCAGCGTGAAGGGCTGTTTCGCGAAATGAAGGAACGGCGCGCCTATGAGAAACCATCCGAACGCCGCGTCCGGGAAAAAGCGCAGGCGATCAGCCGGCAGCGAAAGGCTGCACGCAAGAAGATGCAGCGCGAAGGGCTGCTGGTCGGGCGCAAACGGACCGCCGCCCGTTAGACTCCCGCCCCGTTTCAGCAGTTACATTTCCCGAAAGGATAGACAATGAACGAATTGAATAGCCTCACCGTTTCGGAGGAACGCCTCGAGGATTGCCGCGATGTCGTTGAGCCGGATTTGCAGGATCTGATTCAGCGGGCACTGACGTCGGGCTTTTCGCGAGAGGAAATCCTGATAGCAGTCAGCGAACTGGTCGCAGAAGACTTCGCGACGGTCATGGAAACCCCGAGCGTGCATTGAGGAACGAGCGGTGACCGTGATTGCACAGAAGGATCTCTTTGGCGCGGCCGACGACGGCTTTCCCGAGGGTTTCCGATATAGTCAGGATATTGTGCCCGTCGATCTGCAGCGCTCAGTTCTCGAAGCGATACCGGCCCTGCCGTTGAAAGCCTTCGACTTCCACGGGTTCGAAGGCAAACGCAGAACGGTCTCCTTCGGCTGGAAATACGACTTCGATAGTCAGCGCATGAGAAAAGCAGAGGCGATACCGTCATGGTTGCTCCCCATTCGCGAGATCGCCGCACGCTTCGCGGAAATTGTGCCGGAGGCGCTCGAACATATTCTCGTGACGGAATACGCACCCGGCGCGCCGATCGGCTGGCACAAGGATAAATCTGTGTTCGGCCGCATCGTCGGCATCTCCCTGCTTTCGTCCTGCACCTTTAGGCTGAGGCGCCGGAATGGCGACAAGTGGCAGCGGCGATCGCTCGTGCTTGAACCCGGCTCCGCCTACGTCATGGCCGGCGCCTCAAGAACGCTCTGGGAGCATTCCATCCCGCCTGTCGATCGGCTGCGTTATTCGATCACCTTCCGGGAGTTGGCCACCTAAAACCTCGGGAACATCGGCTCCAGCAGATGGTTACTCCGTCTCGCACAAATGGAGATGACGATGGCCGAGCAGGATGACGCGACGCGGGTATGGGAATTGATCGACCGAATAGGCTTCTGCATGTTGACGACCCGCAACGGCGACAATCTGCGCGCCCGGCCGATGTCCGCCTATAGCGCGCAGCTTGAAAACGCGGTCTATTTTCTGACTGATCTCGCCAGTAACAAGGACGACGAGGTCGCCCGCTGGCCGAACGTCTGCCTGGCCTTTGCCGACACCAAGGCGCAGAAATATCTTTCCGTGGCGGGGACGGCCGAGGTGCAGAACGACCGCGAAAAGATCCGTGAATTGTGGGCAACGCCGGCAAAGGCATGGTGGGACAATCCCGACGATCCCTCCATCCGCATCCTCAAGGTTACCCCGTCTTCGGCTGAATATTGGGACAGCCCCGGCACCATCATCAGCTATATCAAAATGGCGGCCGCAGCGATCACAAACAGCAAACCTGATATGGGCGACAACGCCGAGGTCACGCTCTGACGCTAGGCGCGGAGGCTCGCCGACGGACATCAAACCCAGTTGGCCGATGCCTTGACGAAGTCGATGAATGCCCTGAGCGGCGCAGGCACCAGACGCCGGCCGGGATAATAGAGAAACGGTCCTGAAAAGCGCTGCCACCACGGCTCGAGGACGGGCTCCAGTGCGCCGCTGTCGAAATGCGGACGCAGCCAATCCTCGAAAATGCAGATGATTCCTGTGCCCGCTATCGCCGCGTCGACGGAAAGATCGGTCGCCCCGCCGACCCTGACGATCAATGGGCCGGTCGGTTCGACCCGCACCACCTCGCCGTCCCGCTCATATTCCCATGGCGTCGTCAGCGCACCGCTGGCAAAACGGCCCAACAAACAGGCGTGATCAAGGAGTTCACTCGGATGTCGCGGCCGCCCTCGGCGGTCGAGATAAGCAGGCGATGCCGCGGTGGCAAAGCGCTGGTGGCGCGGACCAATCGGAATCGCGATCATATCCTGCTCCAGCCGCTCGTCATAACGGATGCCGGCGTCACACCCGGCAGCGAGCACGTCGACAAAGCTCTCCTCGGCGACTATCTCCAGGCAAATGTCGGGGTAGGCGGCGAGGAATGGCGGGATGATGGCAGGCAGCACCAGCCGCGCAGCGCTGACCGGCACATTGAGCCGCAGCGAGCCAGCCGGCCTGTCGCGAAAGCGGTTGACCACGTCGAGCGCGGCCTCCACCTCCGTCAAAGCAGGGCCGAGCCGCTCCAGCAGACCCTTGCCCGCTTCGGTCGTAACGACGCTACGCGTCGTCCGATTGAGGAGCCTGACGTCGAGATCAGCCTCCAGGCGACGCACCGCTTCGCTCAAGAAGGAGGCGCTGCTGCCACTGGCACGCGCTGCCTCGCGAAAACCACCCGCCCGCGCCACTGCGACGAAGGCGTTGAGGTCACTCAGGTCTGCTTTCACTGTTCGCCACTCCGCACGGCCCGTGCGCATTGTACCCAATTATCACACGCACCGCCAAGGAGTAAGTTTAATCTCATCTGTTGAAAGGAGCGCGACCATGTCCATCATCCATCAATCCGGCACATTCAATATCGGCGACCGCAAGGTGAGGCGACTTGGCTATGGCGCCATGCAGCTGGCAGGGCCCGGCGTGTTCGGCCCGCCAAAGGATCGCGGCGCCGCTCTGGCGGTGCTGCGCGAGGCGGTCGCATGCGGCGTGAACCATATCGATACCAGCGATTTCTACGGCCCGCACGTGACCAATCAGATCATCCGTGAAGCGCTCCATCCCTATGGCGACGATCTCGTCATCGTCACCAAGGTCGGCGCGCGGCGCGGCGCGGACGGGTCCTGGATTCCGGCCTTCTCGCGCCAGGAACTGACGCAGGCGGTTCACGACAATCTTCGCAACCTCGGCCTCGAGGTGCTTGATGTCGTCAACCTCCGGATCACATTTGACCTGCATAGCCCGGCCGAAGGCTCGATAGAAGCACCCCTGACGGTTCTGGCTGATCTCCAGCGGCAAGGTCTGATCCGTCACATAGGTTTAAGCAACGCCACATCGAAACAGGTCGCCGAAGGCCGCGGGATCACCGAGATCGTCTGTGTGCAAAACCAGTACAATCTGGCGCATCGGAACGACGACCGGCTCATCGACGAGCTCGCCCGTCAGGGCACCGCCTATGTGCCGTTCTTCCCGCTCGGCGGCTTCACGCCGCTGCAATCGTCCACACTCTCCAATGTTGGCGCACGCCTCAGCGCCACGCCGATGCAGGTGGCGCTCGCCTGGCTGTTGCGCCGCGCAGCCAATATCCTGTTGATCCCCGGCACGTCGTCGCTCGGCCATCTCAGGGAGAATCTCGCTGCTGCCGGATTGGTGCTGCCGGATGATGCCGACGAGGAACTGAACCATATGGCTGACATCGCGGCCTGACGGCCGCGGCTGCGGCGGTGCAATCGTTAGGCCGTGTTCTAGCGCGGCGTAACGAGCTTGCCGGACGTGCTGGCGCAATCTGTCGGTCGGCCGCACCTTATTGGCTGCGCCAACCGGCCGGTAAACGAGAGCATCAGGATGGCTTCCGTGTCAGAAGCTCATAAGTCACCAAAGCCGCTGACATCGCCAGAAAAACCACGGCTGCCAAAGGATAATCGGCGCTGGCGTTCGGGTCGGCAAGCTTGGGAAGGCCGATAACACTGCCGGCCGCCAGAATCGCCGAGAGCACAACCTCCTGAACGATTAATCTCCAAAAGCCGGTCATGACCAACCTCCCGTCATCTCCGTATTATCGGCCGAAGGACGCTCAGTCTTTATACCTCACGATGCAGCCGTTGGGAAACACGCGTTGACCGCACGGTCCAGTGACCATGCGGTCTCGGTTTCAACGCTTCGGAAGCCGACTTGTTGCGGCTATGCTTTCAATAGCGCTCAGGCACATACATATCAGCCGGAACCGGCGCCCTGATGTAGTCGGCATGACGGATACGATCCGGCAGCTGAATCTCAGGCTTCGGCACGTCCTCGTAGGGAATCTGATCAAGAAGATGGGCGATGCAGTTCAGCCGCGCCCGCTTCTTGTCGACGGCCTGCACCACCCACCAGGGCGCCTCCTTGGTGTGTGTGCGCGCCAGCATTTCTTCCTTGGCCTTGGTATATTCCTCCCAGTGGATGCGGCTTTCCATGTCCATCGGCGAAAGCTTCCACTGCTTCAGCGGATCGTGGATGCGCATCTTGAAGCGGAATTCCTGTTCCTCGTCGGTGATCGAGAACCAGTATTTGATCAGCACGATGCCGGATCGGACGAGCATCCGTTCGAATTCGGGCACCGAGCGGAAGAACTCCTCGAGTTCGTCAGGAGTGCAGAAGCCCATCACGCGCTCGACGCCGGCGCGGTTGTACCAGCTGCGGTCGAAGAGCACGATCTCGCCGGCGGTGGGAAGATGCGGGACATAACGCTGGAAATACCATTGATGGCGCTCCCGTTCGGTCGGCGCAGGCAGTGCCACTGTGCGGCAGACGCGCGGGTTGAGCCTTTGGGTTACGCGCTTGATCGCGCCACCCTTGCCGGCCGAATCCCGGCCTTCGAAAAGCACGACGACCTTCAGCTTCTTGTACTGAACCCAATCCTGCAGCCGAACCAGTTCGTGCTGCAGTCGGAAAAGCTCGCGGAAATAGATCTTCCGATCGAGCGTCTGCTCCGCCGGTTCCGTCATTCCTTCGACGACCAGATCGTCCAGCCGGTCTTCCTCCAGCTGCATTTCCAGCTCCTCATCGAAGCTGTCGGCGATTTCGGCCTTTATCCGGCTGAGCTGGTCCTGATGTGTTTTAGACATGGGCTTTCCCTTCCTGCTCAGTTGACAGGAGCATGTCACTGCAAAGTTAGTGTGACGGTTGGATAACCCACAGCTCGTTCACTTGTTCGCCTCTTTCGCCACTCCACATGCCGGCGAACTTTTTAGACGCCGCCTACACGAGATGGAGGCGTGCCTAGAGCAGTCCCGTTCGGTAGTGGTCGACAAGGTTGCGGCAGGCGCGGATGGTCAGCGCCATGACGGTGAGCGTCGTGCCAGCGATGCCGCTGCCCGGAAAGGCGCTGGCGTCGGTGACGATGACGTTCGGAGCATCCCACAGTTGATTGTAGGGATTGAGCACTGAAGCTTCCGGGCTTTCGCCCATGCGCGCACCGCCGGTTTCATGGATTGCTGCGCCCATGCACATGGTCTTGCGGAACCATGTGCGGAACATGAAGCGGCTGAAGGCATCGGCGTCGGGAAAGGCGCCTCTGCCCATCTCCTTGAGGCCGGTGGGCGATCCGATGAATTCAAGATCGCCGCCGACCTCTTTGACCATGGCGATCAACGTCTCCTCCTGCCGGCGGAGCAGCCGCCGCTCCTCCTCCTGCATGACGCAGCGAATGTGTGGCACCGGAATGTTCCAGGCGTCCTTGCGCTTGCCATCGAGGGTGATGCGATTATCGGCATAGGGCAGCATGCGGCCGAAGCCGAAGAAGGCGAGACGCGCATCGGCATCCTCTGAAACCGGCGCCCTGCCGATGCTGCCCTGATAGTCGAAATCGCCGCGGGCGGCGTCACCCTCGTCGAAACGCGGGATGAAGATGCCACCCGACGGATTGTAGAAGGGATCGACAGGAGCGGAATCGTCGACGGCCCAACCCTTCGCCTTGGGAAAGGAGCCAAAGGCAAGGCATGGAAGCTGATCCATGAAATAGCGCCCGAGCGCGCCCGAGCTGTTTCCGAGCCCGTCAGGATGTCTTGCCGATACCGAGTTCAGCAGCAGCCGCACGCTCTCGATCGGCGAGGCCGCAAGCACGATTGTCGCGGCGCGAGCCGTCGAAACCTTGCCCGTGTTGCGATCGATGAATTCCGCACCGGTGGCGCGGCCGGTTTTTTCGTCGGTGGTGATGCGACGCACGACGGCGTCATAACGGACCGTCAGCCGGCCGGTCGCCTTTGCGTCCCGCAGCGGTCGCGGCATGCGTTCTGCGTCGGGCGCTATATAGCGCCAGGAGATGACGCGCCGGTCCGGCCAGCGGCTTTCTACAGCCTGCTTGAATATCTGCTCGGCGGGCGTGAGGCTTGCCGGCTTCGCATAGACGCCGTCCGGCAAGGTCGGCACATCGTCCTTGTTGCCGTAGAGCTCGAGATAGGCCTCGACTTCGCCATAGAAGGGCGCAAGCTCGTCATAGGAGATCGGCCAGTCCACGCCCTTTCCGGTGCGCGATCGGATCTTGAAATCATCGTCGGTCCAGCGCAGCAGCACGCGGCCGAAACTGTGCAGGCGCCCGCCGCCCTGGCGGCCGCGGATCCAGAGAAAGGGCTCGTTCTTCGGCGTCGTATAGGGGTTCTTGCGATCGTTGACGAAGAAGTGGCTGAAGCGCTCGGTAAAGAAGGCCGCCCGCGCCTGGATCGGCTGGCCCTTCAGGGTGGCGCGCGCACGCTCCCATATATTGATGCTGCTTGCCGGCGCCTTCTTGCGTGCCGGGTTGAAATCCCTGGGGCCGACGGCCGGCCCAGCCTCGAGCAGCAGCACCGACAGGCCCTTGGCCGTCAGCTCTTTGACCGCGAAGGAACCCGCCGCGCCGGAGCCGATCACCAGCGCATCATAAATGATCTCAGACATGTCTTTTCAAATCCTGTCCTGGAGCAATTCCTCAATGCAGCGCAAAGCACATCCGAAATTGCGGGAAAGCAAAGGAATGGCGCGTCAAAGCCGCGATCCATCGGCAGCGAAGAGTGACGCCTTGGTGATATCAAGGCCCGGAGCCATGGCATCGCCGGGCTTGAAGTCGACGTCGCCCATGAAACGAAGGGAGAGACTGTGCTCCGCCCAGTCGAACCAGACGATGGCATCCGAACCCATCGGCTCGACGACGGAAACACGGCCAGCAATCGTGGGAAGCCCGCTTGCCGCCCCGTCGAGCACAAGGTGCTCAGGGCGAAAGCCTAACGTAACAGGTCCTTCCACGGCAGCCGTGCGAAAGGTATAGTCGGTGAGGTCGACGGTTAGGCCGTTGCTTCTGAAGACGGGTGCTCCGCCGCCGCGCTCGATCCGGCCCTCGACGAAATTCATCGCCGGAGCACCGATGAAGCCGGCGACGAAGAGATTGGCCGGACGGCGGTAGATCTCGGCCGGCGAAGCAAGCTGCTGGATCACGCCGTCGCGCATGATGGCGATGCGGTCGGCGAGCGTCAGGGCCTCGACCTGATCGTGGGTCACGTAAATCATGGTGTTGCCGAGGCTTTGATGCAGCTTCTTGATCTCGACGCGCAATTCGTTGCGCAGCTTGGCGTCGAGATTCGACAGCGGCTCGTCGAAGAGGAACATATCCACTTCTCGCACCAGTGCCCGGCCGATGGCGACGCGCTGCCGCTGGCCGCCGGACAGCTCGGCAGGACGCCGGTCGAGCAATGTGTCGAGATGGAGGAGCGCGGCCGTGCGGGCGACGCGTGCCTCGATCTCGGCCTTTGGCAGGCCTGCGACGCGAAGCCCGAAGGAGAGGTTCTTGCGGACCGACATGCGCGGGTAGAGTGCGTAGGACTGGAAGACCATGCCGATGCCACGGTCCTTCGGCTCCTCCCAGCTGACATTCTTGCCCGAGATCCAGATTTCGCCTGCAGTAATGTCCTGCAACCCGGCGATGGCGTTCAGAAGCGTGGACTTGCCGCAGCCCGAAGGGCCGAGCAGCACCAGGAATTCGCGCGGCGCGATGTCGATCGACATCTTCTCGATCACTGTATGGTCGCCATAGGCGATCTTCAGATCCTTGACGGAGACAGCAGATTGCATGGAATACGTTACCCCTTGACTGCGCCGGCGGCGATGCCGCGCACGAACCAGCGGCCGGACAGGAAATAGATGGCGAGCGGAACGATGGCGGTCAGGATCGTCGCCGCCATGTTCACGTTATAGGTGCGCTCGCCCATCGTGGTGTTGACGATGTTGTTGAGCTGCACGGTCATCGGCAGGTTGTCCCGGCCGGCGAAGACGAGGCCAAGCAGGAAGTCGTTCCAGATGCCGGTGAATTGCAGCATCGAAACCACGACCACCATCGGCACGGCGATCGGCAGCATGATCTCGAAGAAGATGCGCCAGAAGCCGGCGCCGTCGACGCGCGCCGCCTTGCAGAGCTCCTCCGGCACGCTGACGAAATAGTTGCGGAAAAGCAGCGTCACCAGCGGCAGTCCGAAGATGACATGGACGAGAATGATGCCGGCGAGCGAATTATAGAGACCGATATTCGCCATGGCGCGAACCATCGGATAGAGGAAGATCTGATAGGGGATCAGACCACCGGCCATCAGCAGGCCGAAGAGCGCATTTGCCCCACGCGGCCGCCAGAGCGACAGCGCATAGCCGTTGACGGCGCCGATGAAGACCGAGAGCGCGACGGATGGAACGGTGATCGCCACCGAATTCCAGAAGCCGCTACGAATGCCGACGCAGACGGTTCCCATGCAGGCGCCCGACCAGGCGGTCACCCAGGCGGAGAAATCGAGCGTGGCAGGCAGGGCAAAGATCTGCCCGAGCCGGATTTCGTCCATCGACTTCAGCGAAGTGACGACCATCGTATAGAGCGGCAGAAGGAAGAAAAGCGCAGCGCCGACCAAGAAGGTATAAAGGCCGATGCGTCCCGCCGTGATCCGTGCCGGCTTCGGCCCATTCGGGTGAGGCTGGTTCATCACGCCCCTCCCTTTGCCTGGTTGCGCATGTGCATCGCGTAACGGAACGGCGCGACTGCGATGACGACGCCGAGGACGAGCACCGTCGCGCCTGCTGTGGCAAGGCCGAGGTTCTGGCGCCCGAACAGATTGTCCATGATGAATTTCGCCGGCACTTCGGTCGCATTGCCGGGGCCGCCATTGGTCATGGCGACGACGATGTCGTAGGTCTTGATCACGCCCATGGCGAGCAGCATGCCGGCAGCGGCGAGCGCCGGCCCGAGCTGGGGCAGAATGATGGAGACATAGATGCGCCAGACGGGAATGCCGTCGATGCGCGCCGCCTTCCATTGCTCGGCCTCGATGCCACGTATGCCGGCAAGGGCAATCACCATGACGAGCCCCGCGCCCTGCCAGACGCCGGCGAGCACCAGCGCATAGATCGCCATGTCGCGATTGACCACCCAGTCGAGGACGAAGCTTTCCCAGCCAAGCGAACGCACACTCGCCTGAATGCCGAGTGTCGGATTGAGCATCCATTGCCAGATCAGCCCCGTCACCACGAAGGACATGGCGTAGGGATAGAGGAAGATCGCCCTGAAGGCGCTTTCGAAGCGGATCTTGCGGTCCAGTGCTGCGGCCAGCAAGAAGCCGAGCACCAGACAGCCGGCCACATAGAGGACGCCGAAGATCAAGACGTTTTGCAGCGAGGCGAGCCATTTGGCGGAAGCGAAGAGCTTCGCATACTGTGCAAAGCCGACATAGGTCGAGGACGGAAAGAGTGTGGAGTTGGTGAAGGACAGCCGGATCGACCAGGCCATGGTACCGATGAAGACCACGACCGCGGCGAACCAAGTCGGCAAGAGGGCGATGGTGGCGGAAAGATTACGCTTGCGTTTGACGGACATCGGCCAACTCTTTGACGGATGGAAAGCGAAACTCCGCCGCCGCGTAGCACGCGGCGGCCGGCAGCCGTGGCGGTCAGGGTCGGTCTGACGCCACGGGCACGATCCTACTCGAAGATGGCGAAGAAGTTTTCGGCAGCGGTCCCCGCGTCGTTCGAACCGCCGCTCCAATATTCGTCGACGAAATCGTCGAGCGCGCCGACCTGCTGGGGCGTGAGCACGATCGCCTGATCCGGCACAATGGCGCCGGCGCTCATCAGCTCTAGACCCTTTTGGGCGCAGGCATCGAGTTTCGACTTGTCGACATCGGAGCGCATCGGAACCGAGCCCTTCTTGAGGGCGAATTCGACCTGGACGGTCGGGTCCATGACGACCTCGGCGAGAAGCTTCTGCGCCTTGTCGGTCTGGGCGTTGCCGGTCTTCGGGAACCAGAGGGCGTCGGCGATATAGACCATGCCCTTGGATTCAGGAGCGATCATGCAGCCATAATCCTTGCCCGGCTCCTGGCCGGCAACTGTGAATTCGCCCTTGGCCCAATCGCCCATGAACTGCACGCCGGCCTTGTCCGTGATCAGCATGGCGGTTGCGTCGTTCCAGTTGCGGCCGGCCGCACCCGCATCGACATAGCCGCGCAGCCTGCCGAGGATTTCCAGCGTCTTCTTCACGCCCTCGACGGAGGCTTCGCCTTTGTCCTTGTCGGCGTAGATCTTCAGGAAACCGTCGGTCCCGACCTGGGAGAGCAGGATCATGTTGAAGACCTTGGTCTGCTGCCAGGGCTGGCCGCCCCAGGCGACCGGGATGATACCGGCGGCCTTGAGCTTGTCGAGATCGGCGAAAAACTCGTCCCAGCTCTTCGGTTCCTGCGAAATACCGGCCTTGCTGAAGGCTTCCTTGGAATAGAAGACCCAGCTTTCGCCATGAGCACCTGTTGGAGCGAGATAGACCTTGCCATCATAGGAAATGAGGTCATGGATCGATTTCGGCAGGGCATCGGTCCATTTGCCGGCGGCGGCTACGTCGTCTATTGGATTGAACAGGCCCTGGCTGACGAAATCGGCGGCGGCAAGACCGATGACGCCCTGCTTGGCGCCCGGCGCGTCACCGGCAACGATGCGGTTCTGGAAGGCGGCATCGGCCGCGCCGAAACCGGCGATCGAGGAATCCTTCCAGACGCCGCCGCGCTTTTCGAATTCGCTTCTGATGACGTTCAGGGCCGCGGCTTCGCCGCCCGACGTCCAGGAGGACATGATCTCGATCGTCGGCTTGTCCTCGGCATGCGCCGCGGCGAAGAAACCGGCGAAAGCCACGCCGGCAAGAAAAAGCTTCATCATGGTCTTCATTGTTCCACCTCTTGAAAATGCCCTCTTGGCGGGGCGTTTATTGTCTTCGAAATGATATCAGCGGTAGATCGGCAGGAGCGCCTGCCGGACGAGCGTGAGCCCGTTGGCAATGTCGCGGACCGGATCCGGCGCGGCATCGAGTTCTAGGATCGCCCAGCCTTCATAGGCCCGGTCGCGCAGCAGCCGGATCCAGGCCGGCCAGTCGACCCGTCCGAGGCCGAAGCCGCAGAAATAGGGCTGATGGCGTTCGTGGATGTGCTTGTCGATCGGGGTGTCGGCAGGCATCGGACCCATCGCATCCTTCCAGTGAGCGATGATCATCCGCTCGTGATGGCGATCGACGAGCTGAACGGGGTCGGAGCCGGCAACGATGATATGGGCCGTGTCGGGGCACATATGCACATAGGCCGGATCGGTCAGCAGCATCATCAGGTCGACGTCGCGCGCGCTGGCAAAGACCGAATGCGCCTCAGTGTGCAGCGCAAGCCGCACGCCCCTGGCATAAAGGGTCGCGCCGAGCCGGTTCAAGAAATCGGCGATTGATTTGGCACGGTCGAAACCGTGGAACTGCACCGGCTGGGCGCCAAGGGTCTGGCGTAAGGGCGCACCGATCACCATGATGTCGCTGCCGCAGGTCTTCAGGAAATCGGCATAGCGTTCCGCCTTGTCGATCAGCGCGCGCTGGGCTTCAGGCTCGGTAAAGTCTCCGGCTGCCTCGAGCTCTGCGAAGAAGCCGCTGCAAAGCGTCAGCCCGCGCCTTGCCAGTTCGGCGGCAAAGCCGTCAATCGAACCATAGGTCTTGATCGCGTCCTGCCAGTTGAAGGGAGAGAAGGTCAACTCGACACCGGTGACGCCGGAAGCCTGGACGCTGTCGAGGATCTTGTCCCAGAAGGCACGCGGCGCGGCGCGTGCATGGTCGACAATCGCATCATGGCTGCCGACGCCCCAGAAGCCGGGATGGAAGAACGTCACGAGATCGACGCCGAAGCGTAGTCTGTCGTCAGTGGCCATAACCTATCCATTCTCAAGGCACGATCCATCTGCATGCGAAACAGCGGCTACGCATTCAATAAATCATGCATTTTCAAAGCATTAAAAACGGCAATCGTTTGCCATGCCCAAATGATAGCCAGGCTGGTTTTTTAAGCAAGCGATTTTTGGCAAACGTTTGCTATAAATCGTCACCTGCCTTAGAATCGCAAATCGAAGCATCCGGGAGGCAGAAGTAAAGGTGAATAAAAACAAAGATGTGGCGGCAGAAGAGCCGTCCGGCGCGTTGATGGCTGATGTTGCGCGGCTCGCCGGTGTCGCGATATCGACGGTCAGCAGGGCGCTTGCCAATCCCGGACGGGTCAACGAGAAGACCCGCGCAAAGATCAATGCGGCCGCCAGGCAACTCGGCTACACGCCGAACGCGATGGCGCGCGGCCTTAGGGTTGGAAAATCCAACATCATCATGATCATCCTGCCGGGATCGCTTTATTATGGCGTCTCCCAGATCATTCCTCAGGTCCTGCAGAGCATCAACAAGACGCTGATCCAGGCCGGCTACAATCTGATGATCGCCAACCTTGACCGCGACCAGGCCTCCGAGCGGCACATTCTCGATCTCGCCTTCGGCGGCAGCGTGCGGGGCGCCATCATCCTGTCATCGAAGCTTCCGGAGGTCGACGGGCGTTCGCTGGCAAATTCCGGCCTGCCGATCGTGTCGATGCTGCTCGACATGAGCGATGCGGGCCTGCAGAGCGTCGTCACCAACGATCGCGAGGCTGTGCGCGACGTCACGGCCGAGCTGGTCCGGCTGGGGCATAGGCGGTTCTTCTATCTTGCCGGACCTGAAGGCAATTATCACGATGTCGAGCGCTATGGCGGCGTGCTCGAGGCGCTCGATGCAGCCGGCTTGCCACAGCAGGCGGTGCGTCGCTCGGGCGGTCGCCTCGATTATCAGCACGGCTTCGACATCGGCGTTCAGGCGGCGGACGATTTCACGAAGCTGGCCGAAAAACCAACGGCGGTTATCGCCACCAGCGATGACATGGCCATTTCATTTATGAGCCGCATCAAGCGTGCAGGCTTGCGCATTCCCGATGATCTGTCCGTCGTCTCCTTCGACGGCTCGCCGGTCTGCGAATTCTCCGCGCCGCCACTCTCAACGATCGAGCAGCCGGTGGAAGAGATGGGCCGCGCGGCGGTGGAACTCCTGCTCGACACCATTGGCCGGGCGCAAAACCCGGCAAAGCTGCGTACCGTCATCCGCAGCAGGCTTATCCTGCGGGAGAGCATCGCCGCTGCAAAAACTTGACGATGCCGGAACCGGCGGCCTCTCGTTATGAGGGGCCGCACCATCAATTCTGAAGCTCCACTCAAATCATCAAGCGGCTCCGGCGGTTCTTACAACCGAGCGGGAGATTTTAGTTGTCAGTAATACAATCGTCCGGCAACATTACTGGCTAGCTTCTTGAACTGAATAGTATTGCCACCAGCGCGTTGAGGAGACGGGCATGTGCGCAGAGCTTGTTGAACGTCGGCTGGCGGCTATTCTGGCTGCCGATGTGGTGGGCTATAGCCGTCTTCTGGAAGCCAATGAAGAGGAGACGCTCAACGCCCTTCGTCAGCATCGACGGGAACTCTTCGATCCTGCTGTCGCAACCCATGGCGGACATATAATCAAGGTCATGGGTGATGGTTTTCTGGTCGAATTCGGCAGCGTGCTGAGTGCGGCACGCTGCGCTGTCGAAATCCAGCGCGGCATGCTGGAGCGCAACATAGGGATTCCAGCGGACAGGCACTTTGCGTTCCGCATAGGCTTGAATCTCGGCGACATCGTCTTCGATGAAGATGACTTTCATGGGGACGGCATTAATGTCGCGGTCCGGCTGCAAGCTCTTGCAGCCCCTGGCGGTATCGCCTGTTCGGCGGCCGTGCGCCACGAAGTCGCCAACAAGCTCGGCCTCGGTTTCGCAGACCAGGGCGCCATGACCGTCAAGAATATATCCCGACCGGTCCATGTCTATTTTGCCGATTGGGGCAATGCCCCCTCCCGCGAAGAGATTCCGCTTACGGCAGGCGGACACACACGGGCGCCCGTCAACAAGCCGTCGGTTGCAGTTCTGCCATTCGCCAACATCAGCAACGATCCCGAGCAGGATTTCTTCAGCGACGGCATCACCGAAGATCTCATCACTGATCTGTCGAATGTTTCAGGCCTGTTCGTCCTAAGCCGCAACACTGTCTTTACGTGGAAAGGCCGGAGCGAAAACCTCCAACGTATCGCTGCCGAACTCGGCGTTGCCTATATCGTGGAGGGCAGCGTCCGCAAGGCAGCAAATCACGTCCGGATCAATGCGGAATTGATTGAAGCAGCCAGCGACGGCCATGTTTGGGCCGCGCGTTACGACCGCGACCTGACCGACATTTTCGAAATGCAAGACGAGATCGTGAAGGCAATCGTCGGGCAGCTCAAGGTCAAGCTGCTGCCGGAGGAGAAGCGAGCAATCGAGCAGGCGCCGACAGAGAGCGTTGAGGCCTATACGCATTTCCTCCGGGGGCGCGAATACTACCATATTGCCTCACGCTCCAACCATCTGATGGCCAGGCGGAGCTTCGCCAGAGCCATCGAACTGGATCCGGGTTATGCCCGCGCCTATGCCGGCATCGCGGTCTGCGATGCGCGCCTACGGTCTCAATTCGGCGCTGAAATTCCGGTGGAGGATATTCTTGCAAACACGGCGACGGCGCTCGTTATCGATCCCAATCTGGCGGAGGCCTATGCAGCCAAGGGATTTGCTTTGGCGGTGGCCGGCAATCGCACCGAGGCAGTTTCCGCATTCGAGCAGGCTTTGTCGCTCGATGCGAATTGCCACGAGGCGAACCGCTACTATGCCGAATTTTGCGTGACCGACGGTCAGTTCGAACTTGCGGCTACGCACTTTCAGCGGGCGATGGAAATCAAACCTGCCGACTACGGTGCACCGATCATGCTTGTGAATGTCTTACGTTCACTCGGACAAATAGATAAGGCCAGCAGCTATGCCAGGATCGCATTGAAAAGGGCGGAGGAGGAACTGCGGCTCCACCCGGAGAATGCCAATGTTGCCTGCCTGGGAGCGACGGCCCTTGCCTTCCTCGGTGTTCGCGACACCGCACTGGAATGGTTGGCGCGCTCCCTGGCGACGGATCCCGATGACATAAACATCCAGTACAACGCCGCCTGCACCTATGCACTGCTTGGCGAGATCGATCGGGCGATAGACTTGCTTGAAGTCTGGATGCCGCAAGTCGGTATCGAAATGCGGCTCTGGTTCAAGAATGATTCCGATCTCGATCCCATCCGCAGTCACCCGCGTTATTTGAAACTGGTTTCACTGTCTGAATAACGCCCCTAATACTATTTTATTACTTGCTAAATCTGCCGCGAGCGTCGAATGTCAACTTAAACTGGCAATCATGAAAGTCTTTTGAGGGGGGAGCGGATGGGCACCCGGTTCAGACTTTTTGTGCAGCCTCCCTTTGAAGATGCTCGGTCCAGTCCCGAGATTGTCGAAGTGTCGTCTCCGTTGGGCAGCCTGACCGCTGGTCCGGCCGACGATCGCATGTTTGTTGTTGAGCCGGTCGGCAAAATCTCTCCCTATGGTGTAAACCACGGCCCGCTCGGAACGCCGTATATGTCCTTTCCGCCCTGGACCGGCAAAATCCTCGACCCGGCTAATCCCGACGGGGGCGGCAATTTCGACCATCTCCGACCTTCGATGCCTGGTTTCGAAGCCGCGCATGTCTTCGGCTGCGTCCGGTTCACACTCGATGTCTGGGAGCGCTATCTCGGCCAGCCGCTTACGTGGCATTTTCGCGATCATTACGACCGATTGGAAATCTCCATTTTGCCGCAGTGGGACAATGCTCAGTACGGCTATGGCTTTCTTGAAGTCGGCAGCCAGTTCGAGAAGGACGGGCGCATCCTCCCCTTCAGCCTGGATTTCGACGTCATCGCCCACGAGGTGGGACACGCGATCATATTCAGCGTCCTCGGCGTACCGCGCCCGGGAACCGAGTATCCGGAATATCTCGGTTTCCAGGAGGCCTTCTCCGACTGCGTGTCGCTGATCGCTGCCATGCATTTTCCATCGGTGATCGATAATGTTCTTGAGGAGACGTGCGGCAACCTTTACCGGGCAAATCGCCTGGCGCGTTTTTCGGAATTTTCGCCGCATCGCCAAATTCGTTCGGCAAACAACAAACGGACGATGGCCGAGTTCACTCGTGGCTGGAAGGACGAACACGAGCTCTCGCAACCGCTAACCGGTGCGGTATTCGATATACTCGTCGATATCTTCCACGAGAGCCTGGTGGCGCGAGGTCTTATCTCGCGGGCCGTCGAAGATCTCTCCGATATTGCCGAGTTCGATCCGACTGCCGAGGCACCCGTACAGCACGCTTTCGACCGCGCTTTTGGGCGGAACCCGGATGGATTTGTCGAAGCGCTGCTCGATGCACGAGACATCGCCGGCACATATCTGGCCGAAACCTTGTGGGCTCTCGCACCCGATTTTCTGGACTACGGCGACGTCGCGGAAACGATGCTTGCAGTTGATCGGAAGGAAAGTGGCGGCCAATTCGCGGGGATCATCACCGGAAATTTCGGGCAACGGGCGATCGGCGAGCTACACGCCGGCGCGCCTCTCAAGGGTAGCGAGCATCGCAGCCATTTTCACTCTGCGCGAATATTGCTGCCGAGAGATCATCTGAAGCTTCCGAAGATGAGCTATCGCGAGAAAGTTCTGCTGTCGAGATCAGGCATCGGTCAATAACCAGGTAGATGGAGGCAGACGTGGCAGACAACGAAACCTTGTTGGGCGTATCAGCAGTGTATCTCTTCGGTCGTGAACTGAGTGACCTTCTTTTGAGAGGCGACGTTTATCAGCCGCTGATGGGAAATCCATTGGGCGCGAATAGTTTTCTGCGGCGCCAGCTCGGCACGAACGACGCGACTCTCGCGCGGATCTACGCTTTCTCTTTCGAGGGAACTTTCGTTGAACTGAGCCGGCCCGCTATCTTCGTTGTCCACGGCAGCGGCCTGAATCCCGACGATCCCCCTCCTCGGAACGTCGATGGCGATATTGAATACGACAGATTGTCTCGCTCCCCGGGATCGAGTGCACGAACAGGCCTCGGCTCCCAGATCGGAGCTCTCGCCAGAGATATGAAGGTCTGGATTTACGACAAGGACGACATCTCGATGAGGCTTGATGCCCAAACGGGAAGTCTGGAGCAAATCCTGCTCTCGGCCGAGGCCTCGGCTGATCCTCGAGGAATGGCGAGCGGCGGATTGTCCAGATCGGGCGGCGCCTTGTCCCGCTCCGGCGGGGTGATGTCGAGATCAGGCGGCTTCATCCCCCGCAGATCGGGCGATGGTGATTGATTTTACGGATAGGGATGAACCCGGGAGGTTAACATGCCCGCGAAAACTACTCTTCAAATTGTGCGTCTGGACCCCAGGCCCGTGCAAGCTCCGCTACGCACACGAACGCCGTTCACGCTCATAGGCCACGGCTTCGGTGAGGGGATGGATGTATATGTATCCACCAAACAGGACGGCAGCGACAGAGTTGACGTCGAAGTCCTTCGGGATGACTCTGCTACGAGCACAGACAAGGTATGGCCAGTCGTCGCCAAGCCGTCGCTCGGCGCTCCGCCTACCGATACCACTAAAGACAAACCCGACCCGCCCTTGTGGGTTGTGATAAAACTGAATGGCCAGAAGAGCGCCATACAAGGATTTTTGATCGTCTGAGTCTTGAGAGATCATCTCAATCCGAGTTGATCATTGGCCAGCATTGTCTTGGCAGTCTGTCTGTCAATCGCGCGTTCCAATGGACCGATCGACAGGCCACGACAGAAGCAGGCGTCGGCTGCCATAAGGGCGTCCGGCGATATCGCTTATAGGGCGCGGATTGCGCTCCATCAAAACTTCGTCTGACCCCATCAGTCGGCGCGACGTGCTAGGAAAATCACGACGCCGGGCGATCTGAAACTTCAGCTATGCGCGGCGGAATTTGGAATTCCGAGCACGCACATGGACCTCTCGAAGATCAAGACGCTGATCGACTTTGTCGGACGATCGAACATTACCGAGCTGACCGTGACGGAGAAGGACGTGACGGTGCGGATTTTCCGCTCGTCGCCCGACAAGGCCGCGACTGCTGTTGCTGGAGCCGGGCAAAAGCCGGCATCGACGCCAAGCTCTGGCTCGGATACGCCTACCGATGCGGTGAAAACCTCCCATGCGGTGAAGGCGCCGGTCTTCGGCGTCTTGCACCGGGCTCCGGCGCCCGGGGAGCCGCCTTTCGTGGCGATCGGTGACGAGGTTGAGGAGGGGCAGACCCTTTTCATCGTCGAAGCCATGAAGGTCTTCAACACAATCGCCGCGCCGCGGGCGGGACGCGTCGTTCGCTTGACTGGAATCGACGGGACCGAGGTCGAGACCGGCGATCTGCTTGCGGAGATTGCCTGATGCCGGAACCATCCGAACAACCCCTCGCCACAGGGCGCCGCTTCGACACCGTGCTGATCGCCAATCGCGGCGAGATCGCCGTCCGGATTCAGCGCACCTGTCACGAACTTGGCTTGAAGACGGTCGCCATCTGCTCCGAGGCGGACAGGCAGGCGCCTTACATCAAGAGCGCAGACAATTTTCTTTGCATCGGCCCGTCGACTGCGGGCAAGAGCTATCTCAATCAGGACGCCATCCTTCTCGCAGCGCGTCTGACCGGAGCGGGCGCCATTCATCCCGGTTACGGTTTTCTTTCGGAAAATGCCGCATTCGCCGACGCCGTCGAAAGGGCCGGGCTGATCTTCATCGGCCCGACGGCTTTATCGATCGCAACCATGGGCGACAAGATCGCGGCAAAACGGGCGATGATGGCAGCCGGCGTCCCCTGCGTTCCAGGCCCCGACACCGCGCTGCCCGATGACCTGGTGTCGGTCGAGCTCGTTGCGCTTGACATCGGATATCCGGTCATCGTCAAGGCGGCCGGCGGCGGCGGCGGGCGCGGCATGCGCGTCGTTCCGAAGGCTGACCAGTTGCATGAAGCGATCGCGCTGACCCGCGAAGAGGCCCGCAAGGCCTTCGGCTCGCCCTCGCTTTACATGGAGAAATTCCTCCAGCATCCGCGCCACATCGAAATCCAGATCATTTGCGACGGCCATGGCAATGCCGTATGGCTGGGGCATCGAGACTGCTCGATGCAGCGCCGCCATCAGAAGGTGGTGGAGGAGGCGCCGGCCCCGGGGATCGCGCCTGAGATCATCCAGCCGGTCGGCATGGCCTGCGTAGAGGCCTGCCGTCAAATCGGTTACCGCGGCGTCGGAACCTTCGAATTCCTCTATGAAGACGGCGCTTTCTATTTCATCGAAATGAATACGCGCCTTCAGGTCGAGCACCCCGTTACCGAGATGACGAGCGGGGTCGATATCGTCCGAGCACAGATCAAGGCGGCCGAAGGTCACGTTCTGGAACTCACCCAGGACGGCGTGACATGCGACGGCCATTCCTTCGAATGCCGCATCAACGCCGAGGATCCCGACACCTTCCTGCCGTCGGCCGGCGTCATCACCCGCCTGGTTTTACCCCAGGGGTCAGGCATCCGCGTCGATACGCATATCCATGCCGGCTACAAGGTCTCACCCTATTACGACTCGCTGATTGCCAAGCTGATCGTGCATGCGCCGACGCGGGCGAAAGCGAGGGCAAGAATGTGCGAGGCGCTCGCCGGCATAGAGATCGAGGGCATCGCCACCAACATCCCCTTCCTTCGGGCCCTGTTCGAGGACCATGCGTTCGCGCGCGGCGAGACGGACATTCACTATCTCGAACAATGGCTGAAGCTGCGGAGGGCGGCATGAGCTCGATCGATTTCGGCGACCCGGCCACCATCGCGCTGCTGACCCAGGCGCTGACGGACGCCGGCGTGGACGGGCTGGAAATTTCCCGTCCGGGCGCACAGCTTCGCATCGTCATTTTAGGGGAGGGGGAGGCGCGGATCAGCCCGACGGAAGCGGCGCAGCGCGCGCCTGGCTCCGTACAGACGGTCGTGAAGGCGCCGATGGCGGGCCGCTTCTGCGTCGAACATCCGGCAGCCTCCGCCGCGCTGCAAAATTTGCCGCGGTCGCTGTCCGACACCGATATCCTCGGCTTCATCGGAGTAGGAGATGTGCTGCTTCCCCTTCGCGCCGGCAGGCCCGGCGTTATGACCAGGCAGCTCGCCGCGCCGGGCGCGCTGGTGGGCTACGGCGATCCTCTCTTCGAAATCGAGTTCCCATCATGATCGTCACAACGAACAGACACGCATCGCAACGCCAGATCGTTGCCGCCACCAAAAGCCGGCCACGGGTTTCCTCGATCGGCGCCAAGGCCTTCCTGCTCGAGGCGCCTGGTGAATTCGATCTTGCAGCGCAGCGGCGGATCTGGGCTCTGTCCCGGAGCGTGAAAGGCTGGGCGGACCTTGCGGAAGACATCCCCGGCATGACCAATCTGCTGGTGATCTTCAAGGAGACGCCCGAAGATCCCGATGCGGTGGTAGCCCGGCTGCTGCAGGCGTGGGAAAACGCGCAGAGCATCGATCTCAAGGGTAAGATCATCGAGATCCCGGTCCATTACGGCGGCGAACATGCGAGCGATCTTCCGGCCCTTTGCGATCTCTCCGGCTTGAGCGACCGCGAGGTCGTCCGTATCCACCACCAGGCCACCTATCGTGTCTTCGCCGTGGGCAGCGCCCCCGGTTTCGGCTATCTGCACGGCCTCGATCCGCGCATCTACATGCCACGAAAGACCGTGCCCTCGCTGAAAATGGCGAAGGGATGCGTGACCATCGGCGGCATGCAGACCGGCGTCGCCATGCTCACAGGACCGAACGGCTGGAATTCCATCGGCTTCGCGGCACTGGAGATGTTCGACCCGAATTCGCCGACCCCGGCCATGATGGCGCCGGGCGATACGGTGTACTTCCTGCCGGCAAGGATCGAGCTATGATCGAAATCCTGGAAAGCGGCCCGTTCAATACGGTGCAGGACCTGGGACGCCCCGGCTATCGCGACATCGGCGTCACGGCCAGCGGCGCGATGGATCCGCTGGCGGTCCGGATCGGCAATATTCTCGTCGGCAACGACGAGAATGCCGCCGCAATCGAGGTGCAGACCTTTCCGTTCCGCCTGCGTTTCGAGCAGTGCACCGTCTTCGCCGTGACCGGCGCCGACGGCAATCCTGATCTCGACGGATCGGAACTCCTTCCCTGGTGCGCCCATGCCGCCGAGGCCGGACAGATTCTCGAGCTGAAGCAGCCTCCGCGGCTCGCTCGTGTCTATATCGCGCTTGGAGGCGGCCTGAATGTCCCCGTCGTCATGGGCTCGCGCAGCACGTCTCTCCGTGGCGGCTTCGGCGGCAATGCCGGCCGGCCGCTCGCGAAAGGCGACCGGATCGCGCTCGGCGAGGACGCAGAAATCTCCATGCTGCCGGCCGCCGGTCTTGCGGTCGTCGAACCGGCCGTGGCGCTGCGCGATATCTTCCCGGCGCCGGCCGACGGCGTACTGCCGATCCGCGCTCTGCCGGCCGGCGAGCATCATCTTTTCGCCGGAGACGGTGAAGCATTCTGGCGCCAGACTTGGAGGATCTCCTCGCGAAGCGACCGCACGGGCTACCGCCTGTCCGGCGATCCGATCACGCCGACCGCATCGGTCGAGATGCGATCCCACGGCGTCGTGCCCGGCGTTGTCCAGGTTCCGCCCGGCGGCGAGCCGATCGTGCAGATGAGCGATGCGAATACCGCCGGCGGCTATCCGAAGATCGCCGGCGTGATCGAATGCGATCTCTGGCGGCTCGGACAAGCCCGCGTCGGTGCCTGCCTGCAATTCGTCCGGTCGACGCATGCGGAGGCGCGAACGGTGGAGCGAGCCGTCGCCCGCTATGTCGACGATATCAGGCAGACGTCGAAGATGGTCAAGCGGGCCCTGAAGGCGATGGCTTAGGACCCTCATAAGGAGGAACTCATGAAGATCGATCTGAATTCCGACATGGGCGAAGGATTTGGTCCCTACCGGCTGTGCGACGACGAAGCGATGATGAAAATCGTCTCGTCGGCCAACATCGCCTGCGGTTTCCACGGCGGCGACCCCGATACGATGGGGCGCATGGTCCGGCTCGCAAAGCTGAACGGAGTCGGCATCGGCGCTCATCCCGGCCTGCCCGACCGGCTGGGCTTCGGCCGGCGCGAAATACCGTTCTCGGCAGACGAGCTGCGCCAGCAGATGCTCTACCAGCTCGGCGCCCTGATGGCGATCGCAAAAGCCGAGCGGGTCGCCGTCTCCCATATCAGCTTCCATGCGGCCATGGGCAATATGGTCAACCGCGATCCTGATATCGCCGACCTGATGATGGATGCCATCGCTACCGTCGATCCAGGTCTCATGGTTTTCGTCACGTCGGGCAGCGAGATCGAATTGGCGGCCAGACGCGCGCGCCTGAAGACGCTGGCACTTTTCCTCGCGGATCGGGCCTATGATGCCGACGGCAAACTCGTCGCGCGCGGGCTCCCGGGTGCCGTTATCAAGGACGAAGCTTCGGTGCGCGCCCGCGTCCGACGTTTCCTTGTCGACGGAACCGTCGAAACCATCGACGGAGCCGTGATCGCCATGTCGGCGCGCTCCATTCTCGTCCACAGCGACACACCCGGTGCCCTCGAACTGGCCGGCATCGTGCGCGGCGAGATCGAAGCCACCGGTGCGGCGCTCGCTCCTGCTGCCGAACTCGCCCAATGACACAATCCCGATCGTCCGCGGGCGGTCCGTAACTCCAATCCCTCACCGAAGGACCATTCCGATGTCCATCAAAGCCGACCGTCTGAAAAACGTCTCCGTTTCAGCATCCGCCGCCATGACCCAGCGGGCTAGGGAGCTCGCCGCCAAAGGGATCCAGGTCGTCAGCCTCTCCTCCGGCGAGCCCGATTTCCCCACGCCGGCGCACGCCATCGAAGCGGCGCATGCGGCGGCTCTCGCGGGCGATACTAAATATCCGCCGATGGACGGCACGCCGGCCCTCAAGGCCGCCATCATCCGAAAGTTCAAGCGCGACAATAATCTCAACTATGACGCCAGCCAGCTCGTCGTCTCGGGCGGCGGCAAGCAGGTGATCTTCAATGCGATGCTTGCAACCTGCAATCCGGGCGACGAGGTCGCCATTCCGACACCTTCCTGGGTCAGTTATGCCGATATCGTGAAATTCGCCGGCGGCGTCCCTGTCGCCGTTCCCTGCCACGAGCACACCGGCTTCAAGCTGCGCCCGGAGGATCTGGAGGCGGCGATTACGCCACGCACCAAATGGCTCTTCTTGAATTTCCCGAACAATCCGACCGGCGCGGCCTGCTCCCGGGCCGAGATGGCCGCCATTGCCGAGGTCATGCTGCGCCATCCCCACGTCTGGATCATGACCGACGACATCTACGAGCACCTGGTCTATGACGACTTCCAGTTCTGCACCATGGCGGAAGTCGAGCCGAGGCTTTACGATCGCGTGCTGACGATGAACGGCGTCTCCAAGGCTTACGCGATGACAGGCTGGCGGCTCGGTTTCTGCGCCGGCTCGAAAGAGCTGATGACAGCCATCAGCAACGTCAACGGACAGAACGGCGGCGGCATCGCGACGCTCACCCAGGCGGCCGCGACCGCAGCGCTCGATGGACCTCAGGATCTCCTTAAGGCGCGTGCGGCGATCTACAAGACACGACGCGACTTTGTCCTCGACAAATTGTCCGACGTGGAAGGGCTGCGCTGCCACAGGCCGGAAGGGGCCTTCTACATCTATCCGAACATCTCCGGGCTGATCGGTAAGACCAGCAAGGGCGGACGAAAGATCGAAACGGATGTCGATTTCGTCATGGCGCTCGTGGAAGAACATCATGTCGCGACCGTGCAAGGCGCGGCTTACGGAATGAGCCCCTTCTTCCGCATTTCGTACGCCACCAGCATGGAGAAACTCGACGAGGGCTGCGCCCGCATTGCCGAGTTCTGCAAGGATATGCGCTGACCGGCAGCCCCGCCTCAGGCTTTCAGCCGTGTCGTCAGTTCGAGGAGGATATCCCGGACGGCAAGGGCCGGCTCCGACAGGGGATTCTGGTCGGAAACGCAAAGCGATAGGGTTTCCTCGATCCGCGGGGAGACGAGCCGGCAGATCAAAGGCTCGCTCGATTCCGATACGATACGATCGGCGATGGCCTTCGGCATGATGGTCGCGCCGAGACCGTCGCCGACCGCGCGCCCCAGGGTGCGTACGATCTCGACTTCCGCCACAACTTTCAAATTGGTGCGGGTACGCGTGAAGGCGGTATCGACCGCGCGGCGGACAAAATTATAGGCCGGCGGCAGCAGCATCGGTATTCCGTCGAGAGTGCTGACGGCGACAGGTTTCGCATCCGCGTCGATCGCAAAATCGCGATGTGCGACCACGAAAAATTCTTCGCTGAGAATCGGTTCGAACCGCACGCCTTTGATCGGCCCGGTTCCATGGAGAAGGGCCATCTCCAGCCGGCCGTTCATGATCATCTGGCTATAGGTCTGGCCTACACTTTCGGTCAGATGCAGCAGGATGCCGGGATGCCGCTTCCGCGTCTCCGCCAGCAGATCGACCGATAGCGTGGCAGCACTGCTAAAAGGGACCAGACCGACGGACACGCGCCCTGCCAGGGAATTGCCGGCCGCGGAAGCATCCGCTTGCGCCTGCTCCATCTGCCGGAGGATAATCTGGGCATGGCGATACACAGCATGGCCCGCATCGGTCATGCTGACGCCCTGCTGGCTGCGGATCAAAAGCTTCTGGCCGAAATGCTCCTCCAGCGCCGCCAACTGCTGGCTGAGCGCCGGCTGGGCGATATGCAAGAGATCCGCCGCGCGCGTGATGCTGCCGCTGTCGACGATCACGATGAAGGATTTGAGGCGTCTGATGTCCATGAGGATCGGGGAACCGTTCTGATCTGCTGGGATGGCATGTTTGCAGACGCGTATAGCTTTTGCAACGCGACGCGATCGTCAACCGGCCGGGCCTTGCCGAGGCACGAACACCGCCAATAGCGCCGACATCGCACCTTTCTCTTCTTCGGCAGCCGCGCAAGGCTCCATAACCGTTGCTTATTGCTCCAGAGATAATCGGTCTTAGGCAAGGGGTTAAAGCTTCGCTACTGTCTCGATCAATAACAAGGGAACGACAATGCCATTCTCCGACTACAAGACCGCACTGGTAACCGGCGCATCCTCCGGAATCGGCGCAGCCGTTGTCGAGCGGCTCCGCCAGGAGAACATCGAAGTCCATGCCGTTGCCCGTAGCGCCGAGACGCTGCAGCAGCTGGCCGCGCGGACGGGTTGCATCCCTCATGTCATCGATGTGACCGACCGTCAGGCGTTGGCCGAGCTCGCGGGTCGAGTGGAATTCGACATTCTCGTCAACAATGCCGGCGTCGACCGGCCGAAGAAATTCCTCGAAGCCGACGAGGGCGACATCGATCTCATCGTCGACGTCAATCTCCGGGCGGTGCTGCACCTCTGCCGCCTGGTGGTCCCGGGCATGGTGGCGCGCAACCGCGGCCACGTCATCAATATCTCGTCGATCGCCGGCGCCTATAATTTCGGCGGCAATTCATCCTATCACGCCACCAAGGCAGGGGTGAGCATGCTGTCCAACCAGTTGCGCATCGACGCCTTCGGCAAGCGGGTGCGGGTCACCGAAATCTGCCCCGGCCGCGTCGCCACCGACATTTTCAATCACGTCCACGGCAATGACCCGAGCGTCCGGGAGCGGTTCATCGACGGCTTCGAATTGCCGCAGGCGGTCGATATCGCCGACGCGATCGCCTTCGCCATCGCAGCCCCCGTCGCCGTCAATATCGGACATATGGAGATCACACCGACGCTGCAGGTCATGGGCGGCCTGCAGACGGCGAAGCCGCAGCCTGCGGCGAAGACGGATCAATCCGGGGAGCCAAAACCGTGAGCGGCTTCGACCTTTCGGCGATCCTCGGAAATCCGGAATATGCCGCCATGCTGCTGCATGGCATCGAGATGACCTTCATCATCTACGCCGGTTCCTGGTTGCTGGCGATGACGCTGGCGCTTATGCTGCTGGGTCTGCGCCTGTCACCCTTTCGCTTCGGCGATCCGTTGGTTGCCGCTTACGTTTCCTACCACCGCAATGTCCCGACGCTGGTGCAGCTCATGCTGTGGTATTTCGGGATCTTCACGCTGATGCCGAGCGGCATCGCGAATTGGCTAGCAAGCCACAATGCGGAATCCATCTTCGCGGTGATCGGGCTGGGGCTCTGCCAGGCGGCCTATTTCAGCGAGGATCTTCGTTCGGGTGTGCGCTCGGTCAGTGACGGCCAGATGCAGGCGGCGCGCGCTCTCGGCCATGGCTACGTCTCGGCGATGCGTTTCGTCATCATGCCGCAGGGCGTACGCAACGCGCTGCCGCCGCTCATCAATCACAGCGTTTCGCTGTTCAAAAACAGCAGCCTTGCCATCATCATCGGCGCGTCGGAACTGACGCATGCGGTCAAGGAAATCGAAAACCTCAGCTTCCGCACCTTCGAAATCTACCTGATCGGCACGGTCCTCTACCTCTTCTTCTCACTCGTGATCATGAGCATCGGCGCCTATCTGTCGATGCGCGCCGATCCTGCCCGGAGTGCGCGCGCATGATCCAGGACATGATTGCCATCGTCCGCGACTATTGGCTGCTGCTCCTGATCGGCCAATATCCGAACGGACCGCTCGGCGGGCTCGCCAATACGCTGATCCTTTCGGCGCTCAGCATCGCTCTCGCCTTTCCGGTAAGCATCCTGTTCGCAATGGCGCGGCTTTCCAAATCGCCGCTGCTGCGCTGGCCGGTCACCGCGCTTGTCTATTTCACCCGCGGAGTGCCGCTCCTGATGCTCATCCTGTGGAGCTATTTCCTAGTCCCACTCCTGACGGGCGCCGATGTGCCGAGCTTCGTCACCATGCTGACGACGCTCGTCGTCTATCAGAGCGCGTTCCTCAGCGAAGTCGTCCGCGCTGGCATCGTCGCGCTCGGACCGGGCCAGATGGATGCCGCGCGTGCTCTTGGCCACGGCTATATCGGCGCGATGCGTTACATCATCTTGCCGCAGGCGCTCTACAACATGATTCCGAGCATCCTCTCCACCTTCGTCTCGATGACCAAGGATACGACGCTCGGCTACGTGATCAACGTGCCGGACCTGACCTTTGCGGCAAGTCAGGTCAATAACCAGCTCCTGACGCAGCCCTTCCAGGTCTTCCTCATCCTGGCGATCGTCTACTTCATCATCTGCTGGACGCTGACCTACTTCGCAAATCGCCTCGAGCGGCGCATCACGCGTCGGCGCGCGGGACTTCTCAACGTTCCCACGGCCTCCTTGGTCACGCCATCCAAAATCGTATCGGAGCAGCTATGACCATGTCAGTTTCCGCGCAGCAAGCGCAGACGATTCGGCTTTCGCAAGTCTGCAAGAGCTACGGCGACTATCCGGTCCTGAAGGACATCGATGCTGAGGTCGCGCGCGGCGAGGTGGTCGTCATCTGCGGTCCATCGGGCTCGGGAAAATCGACGCTGATCCGTACGATCAATCGCCTGGAAGAGATCAACAGCGGATCGATCACGCTCGACGGGCAAAACATCCACGCGTCGATGCGGGCAAAGGAGCTCAACGCAATGCGCAGCCGGATCGGCTTCGTATTCCAGAACTTCAATCTCTTTCCGCATCTTTCGGTGGCTGAAAACGTCTCGATGTCGCCGATCCGGGTGAAGGGCGTGGCGGCCGATGTCGCGCATGAAAAGGCGCTCAAGCTTCTCGACCGCGTCGGCCTCGCCGACAAAGCGCGGGCCTATCCCGGCCAGCTCTCGGGCGGCCAGCAGCAGCGGGTGGCGATCGCCCGCGCTCTTGCTATGGAACCGCCGGTAATGCTGTTCGACGAGCCGACGAGTGCGCTCGACCCCGAAATGGTCGGCGAAGTGCTCGCCGTCATGAAGAGCCTGGCGTCGGAAGGCATGACCATGCTCTGCGTCACCCACGAGATGGGTTTCGCGCGCGAGGTCGCCGACCGGATCTGGTTCATCGATGCCGGTCAGATCATCGAAATGGCGACGCCCGAGGACTTCTTCAGCAATCCTACCCATTCCCGGGCTCAGCGTTTCCTCGCTGACCTCAGACATTGAGACCAACCATCAAAAACAAAGGAGAACAGCTATGAACTGGAAATACCTGAGCCTCACGGTTGCATTGGCCGGCCTGGCGGCAATGCCCGCGAAAGCCGATCAGCTCGACAACATCATCTCGGCAAGGACCCTGCGCTGCGCGACTTTCGCCGACGTTCCTCCTTTCGCCTCGCCCGATCCGAAGACCCGCGAAATGGCCGGTTTCGACGTCGATCTCTGTGGCGCCATCGCCAAGGAATTGGGCGTCAAGGCCGAGATCAAGCCGGTTTCGGTCGAGGCTCGCGTGCCCGAGGTCAAGCTCGGCCGCGTCGACATCACCGTTGCCAATCTTGCCTATACGCTGAGCCGCGCCGAGCAGATCCAGTTCAGCGATCCCTATTACCTCGCCAAGGAAATGCTGATCGTGCCGGCCGACGATGCCGGCAAGACCAAGGCCGATTATGCAGGCCAGCGCATTGCCTCGACCAAGGGCTCGACCTCGGAAATGTCGATCAAGCTCAACAAATCCGAGCCGCTCACCTTCCAGGATACCGCCTCGGCCTATCTCGCCGTCCAGCAGGGCAAGGCGCGCGGCATGGTGGCCAACACCATGACGACAACCAAGTTCGTCAATGAATCGAAGAGCAAGGGCAAGCAAATGCGGATGATCGAGGAGCCGATGCTCTATCAGCCGATCGGCATCGGCATGGCCAAGGATCAGCCGGCGCTGACCGCCAAGATCAACGAGATCCTGCACAAGCTCGATGAGTCCGGCGAGATCAACAAGATCTGGGACAAGTGGCTCGGCCCGAGCACCGAATACAAGATGACCCGCACCGACAAAGTCGTGCCGCTTAGCGGACTGAAGTTCGACCCGATCCCGTAGACCGACCGGTCTCGGAACCTCCCGATGACAATCAACCGAGATAAGACGGCGGGATTTGCCCGCCGTCTGCAAACGATGTGAGGCATCCATGATCCATATAAAAGACATCGCTGAACGGCCCAGCAAAGCTGCCATCGAGGCCGTTTCCAAATTTTCGCCGGCGACCATCCATGAAGCCCAGGGGCGCCGCGGCGCACTCTCCTCGCGGCTCAAGCCCGTCGACTACCGCATGAAATTGTGCGGCCCGGCATTCACGGTCAAATGCGCGCCGCGCGACAACATCATGCTGCAGCTCGCCATCAACTATGCAAAGCCCGGCGACATCATCGTCGTCTCCGCCGGCGAATACGAGGAGGCCGGCTCCTTCGGCGACGTGCTTGCCAATGCCTGCCTCGCCAAAGGCATCGGCGGTCTCATCACCGACACCGGCGTGCGCGACACGCTGCAATTGCGGGAACTTGGTTTCCCGGTCTTCTCGCTCAGCGTCTGCATCAAGGGGACGGTGAAGGAAACCATCGCGGCGGTGAACGATCCGATCATCGTCGGCGGCGAAACCATCAATCCCGGCGACATCATCGTCGGCGATGCCGACGGGCTGGTGGTCGTGCGCAGGCAGGAAGCGCAGGAGGCCGCCCGGCTCTCGCAGGCGCGCGAGGATGCCGAAGCCGGCTACATCGCCGCCTACAAGGCGGGCAAATCGGTCATCGAGGTCAGCAATCTGGCGCCGGTGCTGAAAGCTAAGGGTCTCGTCGTCGACATCTGACGAACGACGGAGGGCTCCAAGGGCTCATGCTCTAAGATCGGTCTGGACACTATTATGGACACATGTTCTATAAAGTGGACAGATTTGACGGGAGCGTGCCATGCATCTATCCGTGTGGACTTACCCCTGGGACATCCAGGACCAGGGACTCGACGCGTTTGCCGCCGAGCTTACCGGCCGGGCGGGCCTCACCACGGTCAGCCTGGCGACCTCCTATCATGCTGGCCGTTTCCTGCAACCGCGCAGCCCGCAGCAGAAGGCCTATTTTCCCGAGGACGGGACGGTCTACTTCTGGCCGGATGAAAGCCTCTGGCAGGACAAGGTGATCCGGCCGCTGATGGCCAGCAATGTGACCGAGCGGGGCGATATGCTGGAAGCACTCGTCAGAGATCGGCAGGCGACTGGTCTCAAGGTCTCCTGCTGGACGGTCTGCCTGCACAATAGCCGCCTCGGCATGCTGCATCCCGCCCACGTGACACGAAACGCCTTCGGCAATCCCAACTATTACAACCTTTGCCCTTCCAGCCCGGCCGCGCGCGATTATGTCGTCGCTCTCGTGCAGGACATCACGACGAACTACCGGCCCGACATGGTGGAGCTCGAAAGCCCGAACTTCATGGGCTTCGCGCATGAATATCATCACGAGAAAGACGGCGTTGGCCTGAATGCCGAAGACGATTTCCTGCTGTCGCTCTGCTTCTGCGATCATTGTATCGCGCGCGCCGCAAAGGCCGGCGTGCAGGTCGAGGGCGCGCGCAGAACGGTCGCGCGCTTCATCGCCGAACTCTGCGAACGAGCCGTGCCGGAGCGGCAGTTCCCGGATTTCCCGACGGCTGGCATCGATGCCTTCCGGGGCCATTCCGATCTCCATGCCTATCTTGCGTGGCGCAGCGAGCCGGTGACCAGCCTGATCGGCGAGATCAAGGGTGCGGCCGATCCGGCGACGCGCATCGTGCTCATTGACCTGAAGGACGGCTGGCTCGGCGGCGTCGATCTCGCAGCCGTCGGCAAGCTCTGCGACGGGGCGATTCTTTGCTGTTACGACATGACGCCGGAGGCCGTCAGTGATGTCATCCGAGCCGGCCGGGCGGCAATGGGGCCGGGAAAGTTCCTCGGAGTCGGGCTGCGCGTCTTCTATCCCGAGGTCGGCGGACCTATGGTGCTCGCCGCACGCGCCAAGGCCGCCATCGATGCCGGCGCCGATGGGGTAAATTTCTACAACTACGGCCTCGTTCCGGCAAAGCGTCTCGATTGGGTCAAGGCCGCGGTGGACGCAATCAGTTAAGCGCGAGCGCGCGTGGGGATTGGCTCAGGATGCGATAGGTTCGGCGACCTGGATCAGGCAATCGCCGGCCTGGCTGTCGCAGTGCAGCCTGTGCGAGATGACAATGCCGCTTTCGGCGAAACGCAGTTCTTCCTCCGACTGCTCCAAGCGTTCCAGGTCATGATACCATCCCGCCCGATCGCCGGCGGCAACGGTGGCGCCGAGCGCGATAGCCGGCTCGAACCAGCCTCTGCGGCTCGCATAGATGCCCTGGCTGTGCCTCGACAGCGAAAGCAGCTGCAGAGGCCCCGGTTGGGGAAGCGGTCCGAGTGACAGCACCGAACGCTCGACGATGCCGAGTGTCAAAAGCAGCCGGTCGATTGCCGCCGCCGTGAAGGTCATCGTCTCGGGCGTCACGGTTCCGCCGCCGCCAAATTCGCCGGAAAGCCCGATCGTCCCCGCCCGTGCGGCAGCACCCATCGATGTCGGTGCCGCCGGCCCGTTATCGGCGATGAAGGCATAGGACGCGCCGAGCGCCCGCATCAGCGACACGGACCGCTCGAAGCGGGCGGCATCGGCCTGTCGCTCGATCAGCGCGCACGGCAGGTGCGCCATCGACGTGCCGCCCGAATGCAGGTCGAGCACGACGTCGTGGCGCGGAAAGAGTTCACGTTCGAGGAAATGCGCCATCCGCGCTGTCGGTGATCCAAGAGGATCGCCAGGAAAGGCGCGGTTGAGGTTGCCGCCGTCGAAGGGCGAACAGCGCTTGGCCGCCATCACCGCCGGCAGGTTCGCCATCGGCAGGATGGTGACGGCGCCGCTTATTTCCGCAACGTCCAACAGCCGCATCAGCCGGCCGAGTTGCAGTTCACCCTCGTATTCGTCACCGTGATTGCCCGCCATCAGCAACAGAGACGGGCCCTCGCCATTCCTGAGATGGAGGACCGGGATGCGGATCTGATAATAGGGCGAACGGTCCACCGAATAAGGAATGGCGAGGTGGCCGGCCTGCCGGCCCTCGCGCGAGAAGTCGATCGGATTGACAATGCCGCTGTGCATCATGTCTCCAGTCCGGGCGGTTACTTCGCCCTCAGAGCGCGGCGATCGCGGTCATTTCGACGCGCAAATCGGGATCGGCGAGGCGTGCTTCGGTGCAGGCGCGCGCCGGCGGGTGTTCGATGTCGATCCAGCCGTCATAGACGCCGTTCATCGCCTCGAAATCGACGATTGCCGGCAGGAAAACATTGACGGCGATCAGACGCGAGCGGTCCGTACCGGCTTCCTTCAAAAGAGCGTCGATCTTGCCGAGCACATCGCGAGTCTGCTCTTCGATCCCAGCCTTGCGATTTTCCGCGACCTGGCCGGCAATATAGACGAGACCGCCATAGCTGACGGCTTGGCTCATTCGCGAACCTTTCTGATAACGCTGGATCATGGGCAGGTTTTCCTTTTCTTGCTTTTGAAGGGAAGGTTCAGCCGAAGCTTGTGAGATAGGCCGCCGTCACCGAGTGGTCGGGGTCGAGGCCATAGAGAATGGCGTGCCGGTCAAGGCAGGTGCAGGGATGCGAGATGCCGAACTCGATGACGTCGCCGACGCAGACGTCGCTCCCTTCGGGAAGAGCGACGAAGGCGTGCTGATCGTTGAGGCGGAAAACCTCGGCGCCCTTGAGGTCGCCGAGATATGACCGATCGCGATAGAGCGCCAGCGGCCGCGGCAGCCCCTGGTCCATCGCCACGTCGCGCAGGCCCATGCCTGCGATCGCAAGCCGCGGCTCCGGCCGCGACAGGACCTCCGCCCAGACTCGCAGCGCCGGACGAAAACCCGCCGCCGCCGAAAGCGTCTCGCGGCCGATACGGAAGCCGCCGCGCGCATCGAGGCCGGCAAGGCCGCGCTCGTAGACGCCGTGATCGTGGAAGAAGATGGCGCCGCTTCGCAGGATCAGCCGGCAGGCCGGATCGGCGGCAACCGCGGCTGAAAGCCCGGCGATCACGAGATCGAAAAATACCGAGCCGCCTGATGTCACAAGAAGCGGTCGGTCAGGGCCTGTGCGGGCGCGCACCTTCGACAGAAAATCTGCCGTCAGTGCCATCAGAGCCTCGATGCGAACAATTGTCTCTGCCGCATCGGCGGTCGCGGCAGCACCTTCATAGGCGGCAATGCCGCTCAACCGGAAGGTCGACGTCTCGGCGGCAAGAATTGCATCGAGAACTGCCTCAGCGGCAGCGGCGCTGCGGATGCCGGCCCGGCCCGCGCCGAGCTCCACCAGCAGGCCCAGAGGCGGCAGGTCCGTACGCTCTCGCCACGCCGACCGGAGCGCTTCGACGAGTGCTGCCGAATCCACGAAGATGTGGAGTTCGGCATCGGGATACCGGCCGAGCAAAGCCGCAAGCCGTCGGGCGGCTGCCGCCCCGCCGATCTCGTTGGCGAGGATCAGGCGGCGTTGTCCCGCCTTGAGCAGCACGGCGGCCTGGCGGATATCGGCGACCGTGGCGCCCCAGGCGCCAGCCGCCACAAGTGCGTCCGCGAGCGCCGTCGACATCGGCGTCTTGGCATGCGGAGCGATTTCGGCATCGTGGCTTTTTACATAAGCGATCATCAGGTCGACATTGGCAGAGAAGGCCTGCCGGTCGAGCGAGATCAGCGGCAGAGCCATCCTGCCGTCATAAGGCTTCCAGCCCTGTTTGCCGATTTCCGAGAGCGGAAGCGGTGGATGACCCGGCGCAAAGCCCCGCACCCGCTCATCGATCAGCACGTTTTCCCACACAGCATGAAGGTCAGACATGGCAGCCCCTCCCGGCGTCGGCCGGGTCGGCGATCCCGAGACGGTAGGTATCGTTGGCGGTGGCGAAGAACAGGGCGCGCTGGTCGTCCGGAGAAAGCCGCGAGGCGACCGTATGGAAAACCCCATAGACCTCGTCGAAAGAGGCGTGCAGACCTGCGACCGGAAAATCGCTCGCAAACATCGAACGTTCAGGCCCGAAACAATCGAGGCAATGCTCGATCACCGGCCGCAGGCTCTCAAGCGTCCAGTTATTGTCGTAGGCGACGAGATCGGAAATCTTCAGGCGCATGTTGGGTTCTTTACCGAGTGCCCGCAGGCCGCGGCGCCAGAGCGTCATGCCATCCTGCGTCCGGTCGACGGGGCTTCCGCCGTGGTTGAGGACGAAAAGCGTCTCCGGGAAGGCCTGTACGAGCTCAAGCGCTTCATCCATCTGCCAGGGATAAAGCATCAGGTCGAAGACCAGCCCCAGCCGCGTGGCATGCGCAAGCCCCGCCCGCCAGACAGGATCGCTCATGCGATCCGGACTCGACGCAAAACTCTTCGCTGCATCGGCATGCCAGCTGAGAATATCGCGGATGCCGACAACATTGGGATTTTCAGCCTCCGCCTCGATCAGGCGCAGGGCGTCCGGCCGGTCGAGGGCAATGCCGGCGACATAACGGTGCGCCACGCCGGAGCCGCGGTCGAGGCCATCCAGCCAACGGCTCTCCTCCAGCGGGTAGGCAACGGACCAGCCGGCCTCGACATGAACGGTCGCAACCACGTTCTGGCGCGCGGCGTCGGCGCGATAATCGTCGATGCCGTAGTCGCGCAGGATCGGCGCCAAGCTCCCGAACACCATCTCTTCACCGGTCTCCTGCGCTTTCTGAAGCCAGGGATGACGCTGCAGGCCGAGATCCCAGAGATGGTGGTGCGGGTCGATCACCGGCCCATCGTAGCGTCCCGTCATCGGCGCGCCTCGCGACCCGAAACGAGCAGAAGCGCCAGGATCAGCGTGCCGAACATGATCGACCGCCAGCCGGGCGAGGCGTTGACGACGGTGATCAGCGCCGTCGCCGTCACCAGCAGGATCGCTCCCGGAATGGTCCCGGCATAGGTGCCGCGCCCCCCGAGGATTGAAGTGCCGCCGAGCACGACGGCGGCGATCGAGGTCAACAGATAGGGATCGCCAATGCCGACATAACCCTGCCGGTTCATGCCGAGCACCAGAATGCCGGCAACTCCTGCGAAAAAGCCCGACAGGGTATGGGCAATCAGTGTGTTGCGCGTGACGCTGACGCCGGAAAGCCGGGCCGCCAGCGGGTTGGCTCCAAGCGCGAGGAAACGGGCGCCGATCGGCATGCGGTGGACGAGCAGCAGGACGACGACCGCCACGGCGAGCCACAGAAGGATGCCGGAGGGAATGCCGAGCGGCCGCGACTGCCCGAGCATGATGACTGCGGGATTGCTGACGGTGATGGCGCTGCCGCCGGCGACGATGACGAGCAGGCCCTGCAGGAAGGTCGCCATGGCAAGTGTCATGATGATCGGCGGGACGCGGAGATAGGTGGCACCTGCGCCGTTCATCAAGCCAATGCCGGTGGCGATGGCAAGCGCCGCCGTGATGCCGGCAAAGCCGGTCGGATCCCATGCCGGCGAAATCAGCGGCAGCAGGATGGCCGTGACTGTAATAACAGCGCCGACGGAAAGATCGATGCCGCCCATCAGGATGACGAGCGTCTGCCCCGCGGCGACGATGCCGATCACCGCGGCGAGCTCGAGAAGGTAGCGCAAATGGCCGTAGGCGCCGAAGCCGCGCAGCGTCAAGCTTGCGACGATCCAGACGAGCGCCACCAGAAGAAATGTCAGCAGCGGCGGGTTGCGGAACGTCGATCGGATGATGTTCAACGTCTTGCCCTCCACGCGCCGAGAAGTTCCGGAACGGCGACCGCGCCGACGATGATCAGGCCTTGAGCGACATATTGCGCGACGGGCGGGAAGCCGAGGAAGAACATGACGTTGATCATGACCGAGAGGAGCAGGCTGCCGCAAACCGCGCCGCGCATCGTGCCCTTGCCGCCGAGGAAGCCGACGCCGCCGAGCACGGCGGCAGCGATCGAGTTCAGCGTGAAGGGCGTGCCGATGACAGGATCACCGGAGCCGGTCTGCGCGGCGACGAAGAGGCCGGTCAGCGCTGCCAGCAGACCGGAGAGCGCAAAAGCCGTGACCTTCACCCGTTCGACCGGCACGCCGGAACGGAATGCGCCGACCGGGTTGTCGCCGGCCGCATAGATGCCGAGGCCGAGCGGCGTGGCGAGAAACAGCTTCCACAGCGCCAGGATCCCCACGAGCATCAGAAAGGCGATGGGTGTATGGCCGGCCAGCACCGTAGACAACCAGTCGGGAATGGCGCCACCTGGCCGCGGCAGCAGGATGAGGGCGACGCCGCTGATGATGAAGGAGCCGGCGAGCGTGACGATGATCGCAGGAAGCCTCAAATAGGTGACGATGGCGCCGGTGGCGGCGCCGATCGCGAGGCCGGCGGCGGCGACCGCGAGTATGCCACCCGGAACACCAAGCGCCCCTTCCATCGTCGTCGCGGCGATCACCGCGCCGAGGCTGACGAGCGGCCCGATCGCCAATGTGATGCCGCCGTTCAGCATGAGCAGCGCCTGCGCCATGGTGACGAGTGCGAGCGGGAACCAGTTCTGCGTGAACTTCGAGAAGCCGCCGATCGAAAGGATGCCGGGAAAGAGCATCGCATAGAGGATGAGAAAGGCCGTGACGACAAGGTAGAGGCCGGCGAGGCCGCGATTGCGGCGCATCTGGATCGAGGGATAGAGCCGGGATTGGGAATTGGTGTTCATGCCGCCTCTCCCTGTGCCTTGGTCGTGACGCCCATGGCCGCACCGACGATCGCTCCTTCGCTGATCTCATCCTGCGACAGCATCGCCGCGACGCGTCCTTCGCGGAGAACAACGACACGATCGCAGAGATGCACGAGTTCGGGCGTATCGGAACTGGCGAGGATGACGAGCCGCCCTTCGGCGGCGAAGGCGCGGAGCATGAGATAGATCTCCCGCTTGGTCTCGATGTCGACGCCGCGAGTGGGATCGTTGAGCAGCAGAACGGACGGATCGAGCGGCAGCCATTTGGCAAGCGCCACCTTCTGCTGGTTTCCGCCGGAAAGCGCCTGCACCGGGCGGGCCGTATCACCCTTGATCGTCAGCCGGCGCGCGAGATCGGCGACGAGGCCGGTTTCCGCCTGCCGGTCGCGAAGGCCCTTGGCGGCAAGCCGTCCGAGCGAAGGCAGGATGAGATTGGATGTGATGGAATGCGGCAGCACCAACCCCTCATGCTTGCGGTCGGCCGGGACATAGACGATGCCCGCGGCATTCGCCTCGCCGACATCGGCGGGCAGGCCCGATTTGCCGGAGACATCCGCCCGGGCGGCTGCGGCCGGAATGGCGCCGTAGAGGCCAAGCAGCAGATCTTCCTGCCCTTGACCCACAAGCCCGCCGATGCCGACGATCTCGCCGGCGCGGGCGGAGAAGGCGATGTCTTGCACCATGCCAGCGGAAAAGCCTTCGACGCTGATGCGCATGACACCGGGCGTGGCGGCCCCGCGCGGCGGGAACAGGTCGCCGGGCTCGCGGCCGACCATGAGACGCACCAGCCCTTCGCCATCGATGCCGGAAAGCGACTGATCTGCAGTGACGCCACCATCTTTCAGCACCGTAACATGCGAGCAGAGCGCCTGCACCTCGTTGAGGCGGTGGGAAATATAGAGGAGCGCCATGCCGCGCCCCTTGAGCGTCTCGATCAATCGGGCGAGGACGCCGGCTTCATGGGCCGAGAGCGACGAGGTAGGCTCGTCCAGAATGAGCACGCGCGGCTTGCGAAACAGCGCCTTGGCGATCTCCACCATTTGGCGGCGACCGAGCGCGAGATCGGCGACCGGCATGTCGAGCGGCTCGCTGAGCCCCACCATGTCGCACACCTCCTGCACGCCGCGGTAAAGCGCTCGGTAATCGATGAGGCCGAACCGGCGCGGAAAGGCGCCGAGTCCGATATTTTCGGCAATCGAGAGACTGGCAGTCAGGCTCAGCTCCTGCTGTACCACGGCAATACCGGCTTTGCGGGCCGCCGCCGGGCTGAAACGGCCGACAGGTTGGCCGTCTATCAGGATTGACCCGCCGTCCGGCTGGAGCGCGCCGGACAGGAGGTTGATCAGCGTGGACTTGCCGGCGCCGTTTTCGCCGAGCAGGGCATGAACCCTGCCCGGCCGAAGGGCGATGTCGACGCCCTTCAAGACGGGGTTGCCGAAAAACCCCTTGAACACCTGCCGGGCTTCCAGCAGGGGGCTTTCTTCCGTCATGACGACGTTCCCCAACGCGGATTACTTGCTCAGCAGCTTGTCGAAGAGTGCCTTGTCATAGTCCGAGTAGATATAGCCGTCAGCCGGGAACTTGTCGGCGCGCGCGAGATAGCTGCCGATCGAGCTGTCGTCGATGACAGGCAGCGGCACTTTGACGAAGGCTGGGACATCCTTGCCCTGCAGCGCCTGGACCGCCGTATAGACGGAGAGCGCCCCGAGCCAGTTGGGCTGCATCGTCGCCCAGCCCTTCAATCCCTTCTCTTTCCAGAGCTCGAGGAACTGGCGGGCATTTTCGCCTGTTGTCGGCACCTGATCGCGGCCCTGGCGCTCGAAGGCAAGAACGGAACCGGCCGACAAGGCGCCGCCGAGCGACAGCACGCCGTCAATTTCCGGATTGGCGAAAAGCAGGCTTGTCATCGCTTCCTGTGCCGGCGCGACATTATATTCCGTGTTGGTTTCGGTAATCACCTGGATGCCGGGATTGGCATCGAGAACCGGCTGGGCGCCCTTGCGGCGGTCGTCGCTCACCGAAATGCCGGCCGGGCCGTTCATTACGATGATCTTGCCCTTGCCGCCGAGCTGGCTGACCATCCACTTGGCCGCCGTCGCGCCCCATTCGTTGGAATCGGTGTTGATCTTCGCCGTCACCTTGTCGGTATTGACCAGACTGTCGAAATTCACCACCGCGATACCCTTGTCGCAGGCATCCGATATGACGCGGTCGAGCGCCGTGGAGGAACCGGCGATCACGACGATGGCGTCGACATTGGCATCAATCATAGACTGGATATGCTGGATCTGCGTCTGGGCGTTGCCCTGCGCATCCGTGATCATCAGGTCCTTCACCAGGCCCGCTTTCTTCAGCTCCTCCACTTCGGCCGTAATCGTGCCTTCGGTCTGTTTCATCCAGGTCGGCACCGAATAGATATTCGCCCAGCCGATCGTGAAGGGCGCCTTCCTGTCACCCTTGATGCAATTGGCGGCAGCCGAGGCCGAGCCGGTGGAAAGAACGAACAGGGTGGCAGCAGCGGCAGCGCCGGCGAGAAGGCGACGGCGACGCGAGGCGGAAATGCTGTTTTCAGAATTTTTCATGTCGATCCCCTTTTGTGTGGCAGCGTTAATGCTTGCCATCTGTTTTTGTCCAATATAATGTACATATGATCTAAATACCGGACGCGTTGATCTTATGCCGATTTTTCCGCCTCGCAAGAGGGATGAAAAAAATTTTCGTCGACCGGGGACTACAGGATCGGTTGACAGATGCGGCAGAGGGTTTGAAAAGCTTGGCCGAACAGAAATTGGGATCGACAGCAATGGACGCAATTCAGGACGAAGCGGTCGGCAAGCGTGCCCGCGGGCTCGACCGGGCCTTCGAAATCCTCGATTTCCTGCGCCAGAAGCGACAGGCTTTGAAGCCGAATGAAATAGCAGCGCAGATCGGCGCACCGCGCTCATCGGTCTACGAGCTCGTCAACTTGTTGCTGAGCAATGGCATTCTGGAATTCACGGGCGGCGAGGGGCGAGTTTATCTCGGCCGTAAACTCTATTTCCTCGGCGCCGCCTATGAAAACCATTTCGATTTCACCCGCGAATGCGAGGCCGCGCTGGAACAGCTCGCCGACGAAACGCGGGAGACGGCGCAGTTCTGCATGCTGGACGGAAACAAATATACGGTCGTGCGCATGCGCGAAGGCGCGCGGCCGTTCCGGATTTCGACGGATATCGGCCAGTCGGTGCCGATCCCGTGGACGGCCTCCGGGCGCTTGCTGGTCGCGCATCTGTCGGATCAGGAAATTCTGAACTTCATTCCGTCGCAGGATTTTCGTCTGCCTAACGGCGAATGGCTCGATCCGCAAAGCTTCATCGTCGAGGTCCGCCAGGCCGAGCGAGAAGGTCTCTTCACGTTCAACAGCATCGTCGACAGCTTTACCCATTGTTTCGCCGTGCCGGTGCGGGGCGAGGAGGGTCATGCGGCCGCAACGCTCTGCCTGGTCACGCCGCGCGACGACGGCATTGCGAACCGCGACCGCTACCTCGATTGCCTGAAGAAAGCCGCCACTGGCCTGGAGCATGCCCCGGCTCGGCCGAAACGGGGCTGATACCCGTACACGACGCGCATTGATCGCCGGCGACACTTCCTGCGGGAACTCGCGCCGAGCCACGTGCTTCCTTAAATCTTAGCACGCTCGCTGGGCTCTGCCCGCGTGCACATCGAAGAGCCGCTGCAGGACGAGCTATGTCTCGTTGTGCTCTTCGATGTTGATTTCCAGTTTGAGCCCAATCCCGCAAATCTATTCACTCTTCCCCCGAAACTACGAAATGATGTTTCTCTATTAAATTTATAGAGTACGTAATTAATATTCCGACGGCCAACGACGAACGGAGAGGATGCGAAATGACGCGGAAAATCAGGCTTGGGGCATTTCTTCCCGGCGGTGGACAGCATGTTGCATCGTGGCGGCATCCCGATCAGCCGGTCGACGGCGCGACCAGTTTCGAGTTTCACAAGCAGCTCGCCCTGACGGCGGAACGCGGCCTCTTCGATGCCTACTTCCTGGCCGATGGATTGGCCGTTGGCTTCGGTGGAGCGCGTGAAGGCGGCAACGCCCGCGTGGCCGGCTTCGAGCCCGTCACCTTGTTCTCCGCCCTTGCGCCTCTCACCACCCATCTCGGCTTCATCGCGACGTCCTCGACCACGTATGAGGAACCTTATACGACAGCCCGCAAGTTCGCTTCGCTCGATCTGATCTCGAACGGGCGCGCCGGTTGGAATGTCGTCACCACGACAGGCGACCTCACGGCGCAAAACTTCAACCGAGAAACCCAGCTTCCGCATGCCGAACGATATCGCCGCGCCGCCGAGCATGTCGACGTCGTCCGCAAACTCTGGGAGAGCTTCGAGGATGACGCGTTCATCCGCGACAAGGAGACCGGCGTCTTCTTCGATCCGGCGAAACTGCACGACACCGACCACCGTGGCGAGCATTTCAGCGTACGCGGCCCGCTCAACGTTTCACGCTCGCCGCAGGGGCATCCCGTTATTGTGCAGGCCGGCCAATCGGAGGACGGCCGGGGACTCGCCGCCGCGACGGCTGAAGTCATCTTCACCGCCCATCAGCATATCGAAACCGCCCAGGAGTTCTATCGGGATATCAAGGCGCGCGCCCGCGGACTCGGCCGCAATCCGGATCATATCCTGGTCATGCCCGGCGTATCCGCCTTCGTCGGCAGGACCGAGGCGGAGGCACGCGAGAAGTATGATCGCCTGACCTCGCTCATCCTCGAAGAAGATGGGATCGGCCTGCTCAACGGCCTGACCGGCGGCACGCTTGACCTGCATGGCTATGATCTCGACGGGCCGCTGCCGCCTGCACCGCCGACGGAAGGCATGAAGAGCCGCCAGGCCCTGATCCGCCAGATCGCAGACGAAAACAACTTCACCATCCGCCAGCTCTATCAGTGGATCGCATCGGCCCGCGGCCACTACACCATCGTCGGCACGGCAGAGCAGATCGCCGATACGCTGCAGACATGGTTCGAGAACGAAGCGGCCGACGGCTTCAACATTTTGCCGCCTTGGCTGCCGACGGCGCTCGACGACTTTGTCGATCTCGTCATCCCGGAACTCCAGCGCCGCGGCCTGTTCCGCACTGCCTATGAAGGCAAGACGCTCCGGGAAAATCTCGGCTTGCCTTTCCCGACAAACCGCTGGGCTGCCGGACGCACCGTCCTTGAGGCAGCGGAGTGAGGAGAAACCCATGGCCTACGAAATCAACCAGGCTCTTCCGAGAAGCTTCGGCCGACTGAAAAGCAGCAAAAGCAATAGTTCCGCTCTGGCCTCCCATATACGCGGAGTGCTCGCGGCATTTCTGCCGCGCTACGGTCTGCTCATCAGCTTCCTCGTGCTCTGGCAGCTGTCGAGCACCAGGGGCTGGATCAATCCCGCTGTCTTCCCGCCCTTGAACGTAATCCTGTCGGCGCTGTGGACCAATCTTGCCAATGGCGCCTTGCTCGATGATATCGCCATCAGTCTGCAGCGATCCGGAACCGCCTTCGCCTTCGCCGTCCTTGTCGGTATTCCGCTCGGTCTGTTCATGGGCCAGTTTCGCTTGGTCGAACAGGCGCTTGACCCAATCCTGCAGCTCTTCCGGCAGACCTCGGCGCTGGCGCTCTATCCGGTTTTCATCCTGCTGCTCGGGCTCGGTGAAACCTCCAAGATATTCGTGATCTTCTGGGCGACACTGTTTCCGGTGCTGCTCTCCACGATCGGCGGCGTCAAGGAAGTGGACAAGAAGCTCATAGAAATGGCTCGCACCTATGGCGCCGGACCGCTGACCGTCTTTCGCCGCGTCATTCTGCCAGCCTCCGTCCCGGCGATTTTCGTCGGCTTGCGACTTTCGGCGACGACGGCGCTTCTGCTGCTGATCGCTGCCGAGATGATCGGCGCCAATAAGGGCATCGGCTTTCAGGTGATGAACGCCCAGTACAATTTCCAGATCCCGCTGATGTTTGCGGCGATCCTGCTGCTCGCCTTTCTGGGGCTTGCCGCGAATGCCTTGCTCGTTCTCCTGCAGCGCCGTCTCTGCCGCTGGTCTCAGCCGAGCACGTAACCCGCTTCCCCCCGATTTTCCTCTTCCGAAAGGACATTCCATGACATTCCATCCCCGCAATCTTCTCCTGCCGGCTGTGATCGCTCTCGGTCTTGCCACGCCGGCCGCAGCCGCCGACACGGTGAAGCTGCGCTACCTCGCCAGCCAGGGCGGTCTTGCCGCCCATGAACTTGCCGAAGCGCTCGGCTATTTCAAAGACACCGGCATCACGTTTGAGAATGTCGGCTATGCCCAGGGCGGCCCTGCGTCTCTCATCGCTCTCGCATCCGGCGACGTCGAGATCGGCAGCGCCGCCACCTCCGCCGTCCTCAATTCGATCATCGGCGGCAATGATTTCGTCGCCGCCTATCCGTCGAACGGCATCAATGACGAGGTGCAGTCGACCTTCTACGTGCTGGAAGACAGCCCGATCAAAACGATCAAGGACATCGTCGGCAAAAGCATCGCGGTCAACACGCTCGGCGCGCATCTCGACTACACGATCCGCGAGGCATTGCATTCGGTCGGTCTGCCGAGCGACTCCGCCAACCAAGTCGTCGTTCCCGGGCCGCAGCTCGAACAGGTGCTGCGCTCCAAGCAGGTCGATATCGCCGCCTTCGGTTATTGGCAAACAACCTTCGAGGGTGCAGCGCTGAAGAACGGCGGCCTGCGCCCGGTTTTCGATGATACCGATGTGCTGGGAGACATTGCCGGCGGCTTCGTCGTCCTGCGCCGCGATTTCATCAAGCAACATCCGGAAGCCTCGAAAATCTTCGTCGAACAGTCGGCCCGCGCCCTCGACTATGCCCGCGAGCATCCCGAGGAAACCAAGAAGATCCTGGCCAAGGCGCTGGCCGAACGCGGCGAGAATCCTGATATTGCGCAGTATTTCCGTGGCTACGGCGTGCGCGCCGGCGGTCTCCCGGTCGAGCGCGACATCCAGTTCTGGATCGACGTGCTGGTTCGCGAAGGCAAGCTGAAGCAGGGCCAACTGGCGGCCAAGGACATCCTGTATACGGCCGATGCAAAACCGGCGAGCAATTGAGGAGGCGTGATGAGCGTCGCTGAGGACATTCGCCGCGGGGAGGTGACGATCCGTCGCCTCTCCAAATCCTACAAGCTGAACGGCAAACCGCTGCAGGTTCTGAAGGATATCAATCTCCATATCCGCTCCGGCGAAAGCCTCGCCATCGTCGGCGCCAGCGGATCGGGCAAGACCACGCTGCTGCGGGTTCTGGCAGGTCTGGAGGATTCCGACGGCGGAGAGGTGCTGGTGGACGGCAAGGCGATACGAGGCGTCGGCGCCGAGCGCGCCGTCATCTTCCAAGAGCCGCGCCTTCTTCCCTGGCTCACCGTACTTGATAACGTGGCTTTCGGCCTGGAAACGAGAGGTCTGACGCGTGAAAAGGCGAGGGAGCGGGCGCGCCGCTATGTCAAGCTCGTCGGCCTGCAGCAGTTCGAGACCGCCTATCCCCGGCAACTGTCGGGAGGCATGGCGCAGCGCGTCGGCATCGCCCGGGCACTTGCCGTCCAGCCGGAGATATTGCTGCTCGATGAACCTCTCGGCGCGCTCGATGCGATGACAAAGATCGGCATGCAGCAGGAGCTCGCACGCATCTGGCGTGACGAGGACGTGACCACCATTCTCGTCACACATGATCTCGAGGAGGCGATCTATCTCGCCGATCGAATCCTGATCCTGCCGCGGGAAAGGGGAGGCGAGCCACGTCTGATCGACATCGATCTGCCGCGTCCGCGCGACCGCAGCGCGCCGGAATTCGTTCGTCATCGTGAAGAGCTGCTGACCCTGTTTGGATTGCATTGACGGATGCTTTGCGGGCGGCCCGTGCCGCCGGCTCTATAGCAACCTTTGCATCAGCCCACGGATCAGCAGCATTTCACCCGACTCATGGGTCAACGAGCTCGATTCCCAAACCTTGGAAATCCCTGGTGTTGCGCGTCGCAAGGGTAAGATCGTGAGCAACCGCGGTCGCAGCGATCAGCCCATCCATCGATGACAAGCCACGGCCGCCCCGCTTTGCGTGGCCCATCAGATCTCCCCAAGCCAGGGCCACCGCTTCGTCCACCGGGATGATGCGCCGCTCGAAACGCTGCGGCAGATCGCGAGCAAGCCAATCGGCCAGCACGTCACGTTTTCGTCCCTTGTCCATGAGGGCGACACCGCGGCGGATTTCTGCGACCGACACGACGCTGATGAAGGAGCGATCCTCGTCGAGCCCATCCAGCCACCCCAGGACGCGCGCATCGGGGTTCGGTTTCGTGACCTCGGACAGGACATTGGTGTCCAGCAGAAGTCTCACAGTTCGCTATCGCGTGGTTCGTCGCGTTCACGCTCGAGATCCAGATCGGCGCCACGCAGCGGTGACTCCATCAGAAATTCGGCCAGCGTCCCCTTGCGGGCGGTCTTGCGTTGCCATTCCTCCGCAGAGACAACGACGACGCTCGGCTTGCCGTTGCGTGTAATTGTCTGCGGCGCGGCTTGCGCGCGTTCGATCACCTCAGAAAGCTTCGCTTTCGCGCTGGCCACGGTCCAGCTTTCGTCGCCTTGCCGTGATGACTGCATGGCCCACCTCCTGACCAGAATGACTATTATGACTATATAAGCCGTGAATAGGAGAACGGCAAGCTTCGCAAAAGAAATGACAGACGCCCGTCGCCGAAGGCGGAATGAGCGACTTGCGCCATGGTCACATGTCTCCAAACGATGAAGGTTTGAGCAGCGGCACGGCGACGATTACTCGCGGCCAAGATATCACCTCAGCGCGAAAGCATCCCGTTGAGGCGATGAATATGAGCAGCGCCGATGCCGCAGCAGCCGCCGATGATCGTGGCACCCGCTTCGGCCCAGGAGCAGGCAAAGCGCGAATAGGCGTCGTCATTCAGGTCGTCACGTGTATCGTGCAGGCCCTCGTTGGCGGCTTGCTCGCCGGTTTCTCCTTCGAAGGCATTGGCATAGACCCCGATTTCGATCTGGGCGTTCCTCTCCCGGAACACCCGTGCCGCCGTCTCGACCGCGCCCTGCATGACCTCAGGCTTGCTGCAATTGAACAGGAAAGCCGCCGCACCCGATGACACCGCCCAGGACGCGGCATCCTCGACGCTTTCGCCGGAGCGGAGTTTCGGTGCGCCACCCCTGATCGCCGCCTCGTCATCCGCCAATGTGAAGGAAATCCAGAACGGCTTGCCCGATGCCGCCACCGCTTTGCGAACGGCCTCGCCCTCGGCAATCAGGCTCAAAGTCTCACCGAGCCATAGGTCGACGAAGGGAGCGAGGTTTTCGACCAGCACCTCGAGATAGTCCTGCACTCGGGAAGGCTGGAAATTCTCAGGCTCGTAGGAGCCGAAGATCGGCGGCAGCGATCCGGCGACGAGCACCTTCCGGCCGGTCACGGCATCGGCAGCCTCCCGCGCCAGACGACCTGCAAGTCGCATCAGCGCCGGCCCCTCCTCTTGGAAGCGGTCTTCGCCGATATGGAAGGGCACGAGCGCATAGCTGTTCGTCGTGATGATTTCAGAGCCGGCGGCGATGAATTCCTGGTGCACCTTCCGCACGACCTCAGGCGAATTCATCAGCGCCTGCGCCGACCATTCCGGCTGCTTCAGTTCGGCGCCTAGCCGCAGAAGCTCGCGGCTCATGCCGCCGTCGAGAATTCGCGTTGTGCTCATGAGGTAGTCTCCATTCAGGCTGTCGCGCCGTTACCGGCGCCGGGCTTTTCAAAACATATGGCGAGCTCCGCCTAGCGGCGAACCGGCACCTGCGCTTCGAGACTTCGAAAGACGCGGGCGATCACGGCAGTCAGGGCGAGATAGAAGAGAGTGACGACGATGAGCGGTTCGTAGACGAGCAGCGTGTCCTGACGAACCTTGTTGGCGACGGCATAGAGGTCCATCACCGTCACCGTGAAAGCGAGCGGCGTCGCCTTCAACTGCATGACGATCTCTCCGGCAATGGTCGGGAGGGCAATGCGAAGGGCGCGCGGCAGCCAGATGCGGCGGGTGAGCTTCCAGGGCGACAGCCCGAAGGCGCGGCCGGCCTCGAGCTCGCCCTTGGGAACGGCAAGCAGCGCGCCGCGCAGCACTTCAGCCTCATAGGCCGCATAATTCAGCGTGAAGCTGACGGAAGCGAAGAAAAACCCCTCGCGCAGGATCGGCCAGAACAGGCTCTGGCGGATGCCGGGGATCATGGGCAGCAGCGAGCCGACCCCGTAATAGAGGAGCCAAAGCTGGATCAACAGCGGCGTGCCACGGAAGAAGGTGCAGTAGCCGCGGGCGGCGAGTCGCGTCAGCCTGCCGCCGGTGACCTGCGCGAAAGCGAGACCGATGGCGATGACGAAGCCGAAGACCACGGAAATGAGAAGCAACGCTACGGTCTGCCAGGCGCCGGTCAGAAGAAGCGGCCAATAGGAGGAGATCCAGGTGAAACTCATGGCGCGCTTTCTTCAGGCCAGACGCGGCTGTCCCCGCCGCACCCGCCCTTCGATCAATTTGAAGAAGGCGTTGGAAGCGAGTGTGATGGCGAGATAGAGAAGAGCCGAGGCAAGAAAAAAGACGAAGTAGTGTTTGGTGCTTGCCCCGGCGAGGCGGGTGGCGAGCGCCAGTTCCTGATAGCCGACGACCGCGACCAGCGCGCTGTCCTTGGTGACCGACATCCATAGATTGGCAAGGCCGGGCAGCGCATTCGGCAACAGCGCCGGCAAGTGGACGCGACGGAAGCGCAGCACCGGCCCCATGCCGAAAGCCTTGGCGGCCTCGATCTGGCCGACGGGAATGGCAAGGATCGCGCCGCGCAGCACCTCGGTCATATAGGCGCCCTGCACGAAGCCGAGAACTGCGACGGCGGCGACGAAACCGTTCACCTCGACCGGCGGCAGATTGAATGCCGCCAGCAGCCGGTTGAGGCCATCGGTGCCGGCATAATAAAGTCCGACGATCAGGATCAGCTCGGGAACGGCGCGAATGACCGTCGTATAGAGATCGAGCACGAGGCGGAGCACAGGATTGCCTGAAAGCTTTCCAAGCGCACCGCCCGTGCCAAGCAGCAGGCCGACAGCGAAGGCGCAGGCGGAGATGGCGACCGTAGAGACCGCACCTGCCAGAAGAACGCCGCCCCATCCCGGAGGATAGGGGGAGAGCAGGTCCAGAATGCCTTGTTGCCCGGTCGCCATTTCTAGGAGCGCTTACTTCGCGCCATAGATATCGAAATCGAAGTATTTCTTGGTGATTGCGTCGTATTGGCCGTTGGCGCGAACAGCAGCGATCGCCTTGTTCAACTTGGCTTTCAGCTCTGTATCTTCCTTGCGCAGGCCACCCGAAACACCAGCGCCCAGGATCTCCTTGTCGTCGGCGACATCGCCCATATTGGCGCAGCAATCCTTGCCCGCATCGCTTTTCAGGAAAGCGTCGAGCGCGAGGGAATCACCGAAGACATAGTCGATGCGGCCGGAAGCGAGATCCTGGAAAGCTTCGTCGAGCGTCTGGTAGGTCTTTTCCTCGGCAACGGCAGCAAAATACTTCTTGTAATATTCCGACTGGATCGTCGATACTTGAATACCGATGGTCTTGCCCTTCACATCCTCTGCCGTGGCACCCGGCTTCTGGTCCTTGGGGCCGATTAGGGTGCTCGGGGTGTTGTAATATTTGTCGGTGAAGTCGATCACCTTCGAACGTTCCGCGGTGTTCGACATCGACGACCAGATCACGTCGAACTTCTTGCTCTCAAGAGCCGGAATGAGGCCGTCCCAGGAGATCTCGACGATCGAGCACTTCTCCTTCATCTCTTCGCAGACGGCATTCATCAGGTCGATTTCCCATCCCTGCCACTGGCCCGAGGCGTCTTTGGCAAAGAAGGGCGGGTAGGATTCGTTCATGACGCCGAAGCGGACTTCGGCCTGTGCCGCGACTGCGGAAAGCGCAAATGCGACGCCGGCGAAAAGCGTGGGGAGCAGTTTCATTCGCAGGATTCTCCTGGTTCGTGTTGTCGGTAATGGCTCGATGCAGTGATCAGTGGGCGCTAAGGCGGGTGAACTCCCGGCAGCGGGCGCTGACGGGGGCCCCGAAGACGCGTTCCGGCGGGCCTTCCTCCTCGATCCGCCCTTGGTGCAGGAAGAGGACGCGGCTCGAGACATCGCGAGCGAAGCGCATTTCATGCGTGACGATCAGCATGGTCCGGCCCTCTTCCGCCAGATCGCGAATGACTTTCAGCACCTCGCCGACCAGCTCCGGGTCGAGCGCCGATGTCGGCTCATCGAACAGCATGACGGCGGGATCGACGCAGAGCGCCCTTGCGATCGCCGCGCGCTGCTGCTGGCCGCCGGAGAGAAAGGCGGGATAGGCGTCGCGCTTGTCGAAGAGCCCGACCTTGTGCAGCAGGGCTTCCGCCTTTTCGATCGCTTCGCGCCTGGAAACGCCCATGACATGCACCGGCGCCTCGATGACGTTTTCCAGTACGGTCCGATGAGCCCAGAGATTGAAGCTCTGAAAAACCATGCCGAGCCCGGTTCGCAGCCGCTCGATCTGCCGCCAGCTCTGCGGCTGCAGCCGGCCGCCGCGGCCGCTTTTCAGAGCGACCTCCTCACCGTTCACGGCGATGCGGCCACGATCCGGCGTTTCCAGAAAATTGATGCATCTAAGGAAGGTGCTCTTGCCAGAACCAGACGAGCCGATAATGGAGATGACGTCAGACTTATGGGCCTCAGCCGAAATACCCTTGAGAACCTGTTGCGAGCCGAAGCTTTTATGAAGATCTTCGACGCGAAGAGCAGGAATGGGCTGATCCGACATGCATGGGTCCGGCTGAACTGAGTTTGCGAAGGATAATGATAAAGTTGCGCGGTTTTTTCGCGCAATTTCTGCCTCTTCTGCATTCAATGTGCAAAATAATCTTTCTCATGCGGCGAATCAGGCAGAACGCATGAGCCGCGAAACGCCGAAATGGACTGGATAATGGAACAACTGGATCGTTTTGACCGTGACATCCTCGATATCGTTCAGCGCGACTGCCAGCTGAAGGCCGAAACGATCGCCGAGCGGGTAGGTTTGTCGGTCTCGGCCGTGCAGCGGCGGCTGAAGCGGCTGCGCGAGGAGGGCATCATCAAGGCGGAGGTCGCCGTCCTCGACCGGAAGGCGACGGGGACATCAATGGTGTTCATCGTCGGGATGGAGATCGAGCGGGACAATTACGACGCCTTGGCGAAGTTCCGCGTCTGGGCGGAAAAACAGGATCATATCCAGCAGGTCTATTACGTCACGGGCGCGGTAGATCTGATCGCGATCGTGACCGCCCGCGACGTCGAGCATTATGACGACATCGCCGCCCTGATTATGGCTGACAATCCGCAGATCCGCCGCATGCATACGAATGTGGTGCTGCGGGACGTCAAGCTCGGCCTGTTCGTGCCGCTGGAATAGCCATCACCTCATACCGCCGGCAAGCTGCTGGACTCATGTCGGACAAAGGGCATAATTCCGGACGCATTTCGGGAGGAACGAGCCTTGACCCTACGACACCAGATCATCGCATTGGCGATCGTCCCGCTCGTCATTTCGATCCTTGCGATCACCACCTTCATCACCTGGCAATCGGCAAATCTCGCCAAGAACAGCATCGACACATTCGAACAGAACATGCTGAAGACCAAGGAAGGCGAAATCCTCAACCTGACCAATCTTGCCTTGTCCGCCATCCAGACGATTTACGACAAAGCCGGCCCCGACGACGAAGCCGCCAAGCAGCGGGTGGCTGGGATTCTGACCTCTCTCGACTATGGCAGGGATGGCTATTTCTTCGTCTACGACTATGACGGCAACAATATCGTCCATCCGCGCCAGAGTTTCCGGCATGGCCAGAATTGGCTGGACCTGACCGATCCTGACGGCGACAAGGTGATTGCCGAGCTTATCGCCACGGCAAAGGCGGGCGGCGGCCTGCATCAATATAAATGGCAGAAACCTTCCACGGGACAGATTGCCGACAAGCTCTCCTTCGTCGTCAGCCTCGACAAATGGCACTGGGTGGTGGGAACCGGCGTCTATCTCGACGACGTCTTTGCTCAGAGTGCTGCCGCCAACGCCGTGATGCGCGCCAACATCAGGCGAACCTTCGTCATCGTCGCGCTGATTGCCGTGCCCTCGGTGCTCGTCGTCTTCACGACCTGCATGCTCCTGACCTTCCACGAGCGCCGCATGGCCGACAGCCGCCTCAAGGAACTGACGCAGCGGGTCATCGACACCCAGGAAGAGGAGCGCACGCGGCTGGCGCGCGAGCTGCATGACGGCATCTCGCAGACCCTTCTCGGCGTTCGATATGCAATGGACTTCGCCGGCCGCAAGGTCAGGACCAATGTCGACGATGCGGCGCTGACCATCGAGCGCGGCGTCGAGGCGCTGAACGGCGCCATCAAGGAAATAAGGCTGCTCTCGCACGATCTGCGCCCCCGCGTGCTCGACGATCTCGGCCTGACCGCGGCGCTCGAGGCTCTCTGTCATCACTTCGCCGAACGGACGGGGATCGAGGCTGATATCGACGCCTCGGGCTTTAATGGCATGCTGAAGGCGGAAGCCAACACCGCCCTCTACCGCGTCGCCCAAGAGGCCTTCAACAATGTCGAGCGACACTCGGGCGCCTCGAAGCTTTCGGTCAAGCTGTGGAGCGACGGCGGCCGCGCCCGCATGACGATTTCGGACAACGGCACCGGCTTCGACGGCAGCAAGGACGGCGGATCCGGCGGATCGGGTCTCGGGCTGCGCAACATGCAGGAGCGCATGGCCCACTTCCGCGGGCTGTTGCTCATCAACAGCAGCGAGTCCGGCACGACGCTGACGGCGATGATGCCGAGATCGGCCAATCTGCCCGCCGGCAAGCAGGCGGAAGCCGCATGAATGAACGCGCGAAAATCAGGGTTCTCCTGGTCGACAACCATCCGCTGGTGCTGGACGGGTTGAAAGCGGTGTTGGAAACATTCGACCATATCGAAGTCGCCGGTACCGCCGGGCTCGCGCAAACGGGTCTCGAAATCGCCCGGCAGATCCAGCCGCAGGTGGTGTTGATGGATATCAACATGCCGAAACTCAGCGGCATCGATGCGATCGAACTGTTCAGGAACGAGCTTCCCCAAGCCCGGGTCGTAATGCTCTCCATGCATGACAGCCGGGAGTATATATCCTCGTCGGTCATGCATGGAGCAGCCGGCTACGTGCTCAAAGATGTTTCGACGGACGAGATCGTTGCGGCCATCGAGACCGTGGCTGATGGAGGCACCTATTTCTCCTCGGGGGTCTTCGACGCGCTGATGGGCGAACGCGCAAACGAGGGCAGCGATCCCCTGACGCCTCGCGAGCGCGACATTCTAGGACTGATCGTTGCCGGCAGGAGCAACAGGAAGATTGCCGAAGCGCTCGGAATAACCTCCGCCACGGCGGAAACGCACCGAAAGAACCTCAAGAAGAAGCTCGGCATCACCACCACGGCCGGCCTCATCCGTTACGCGCTCGACCACGGTATCGTCTCAAAAGTCAGCGGAAACCCTAGCCTACCCACTTCTGGGTAGACGCCGGCATTTCCGCCCCGCGGCCATCTTGTGACGACAAGACCGACGCCATAGGACTCCATCCGCGGCTGGCCAAGTGTCAGTCGTTGGGAGGAATTCATATGCGTTACATTAGCTTTCGATCGGCTGGAAAGGTCGAGCGATCCGAACCGGGCTCGCCGCGGCCTGCGGCTGACAGACCCGCCTTCCACGCCGACAACTGGAACATGGCGACCGCCCCCCGCGGCGCCTGAAAGGTACCCGACATGGAAAGACCACATAGCAAGGCAGCGCTCTGGCTGCTTATCATCCCGTACATAGGGCTGCTCTGGCCGCCATTCTACAATCTCCGCGAGCCGTCGCTTTTCGGCTTTCCCTTCTTCTATTGGTATCAGCTTCTCTGGGTACCGATCACAGCGACGCTGACCTGGATCGCCTACCGGAGTGTTCGCCATGACGACTGACATCAACGTCACGGCGCTTGCCGTCTTCATCTTCTTTTTCGCCCTCGTCACCGTCATGGGTTTCGTCGCCAGCCGCTGGCGCAAGCCCGAGACGCTGGCTCATATCGATGAATGGGGTCTCGGCGGACGCAACTTCGGTACCTGGATTACCTGGTTCCTCGTCGGCGGCGATTTCTATACGGCCTATACCGTGATCGCCGTCCCGGCGCTGGTCTACACGGTCGGCGCCTACGGCTTCTTCGCGCTGCCCTATACGATCGTCGTCTACCCCTTCGTGTTCATGGTTATGCCGGTGCTGTGGAAACGTGCCAAGGATTTCGGCTATGTGACGGCAGCCGACGTCGTCCATGGTCAATATGGATCGCGCGGTCTCGAGCTTGCCGTCGCGGCGACCGGCGTCATCGCCACCATGCCTTACATCGCCCTGCAGCTCGTCGGCATGACGGCGGTCCTGAAGGCGCTCGGACTGCATGGCGAATTGCCGCTGGCGATCGCCTTCATCGTGCTGGCGCTCTATACCTACTCGGCGGGCCTGCGCGCGCCCGCCTTGATCGCCTTCGTCAAGGACATCATGATCTATATCGTGGTGATCGCCGCGGTCGCGCTGATCCCGTCGAAGCTCGGCGGCTACGCCAATGTCTTCGCCTCGGCCGATGCGGCCTTCCAGGCCAAGGGCTCCGGCAACCTGCTGCTGGGCGGCAATCAGTACGTCGCCTATGCCACGCTCGCTCTGGGCTCGGCGCTTGCGGCCTTCATGTATCCGCATACGCTGACAGGCATCTTTGCCTCCAACAGCGGCAAGACGATCCGCAAGAATGCGATCATGCTGCCGGCCTATACGCTGCTGCTCGGCCTTCTGGCGCTGCTCGGCTATATGGGCCATGCCGCCAACCTGAAGCTTGACAGTGCGAACGACGTCGTTCCCACGCTGTTCAAGACGCTGTTTTCGGGCTGGTTCTCCGGCTTCGCCTTTGCCGCGATCGCCATCGGCGCACTGGTGCCGGCGGCGGTGATGAGCATTGGCGCGGCCAATCTCTTCACCCGCAACTTCTGGAAGGCCTATGTCGATCCCAAAGTCAGCGATGCAGGCGAGGCCAAGGTCGCTAAGGTGACATCGCTGGTGGTCAAGGTCGGCGCGCTTCTCGTCATCCTTTTCCTGCCGACGCAGTTTGCCCTCGACCTGCAACTGCTCGGCGGCATCTGGATCCTGCAGACGCTCCCGGCGCTGGTCTTCGGTCTCTACACCGGCTGGTTCCGTGCACCCGGCCTGCTTGCCGGCTGGTTCGTCGGCTTCTGCGGCGGCACCTTCCTGGTCTGGGATGCCGGCTGGAAGCCTCTGCATCTGATCAGCCTCGGCGGCGAACCCTTCACCGTCTATACCGGCCTGCTGGCGCTGGCGGCAAACATCGCGGTTGCAGTCGTGTTCAACGCCCTGCTTCCAGCCAGGGCCCCGGCTCGGGCGTAGGCACGAAAACGCGAAGGGCAGCAAACGCTGCCCTTCCTCATTTCAAATTATGGCAGGGGCGCAGGAGTGCTTCCGCGATCAGAATTCTTCCCAATCGCCCGCCAATGCCGCGTTCCCCTGGACCGCCGCGCCGCCCTGGAACGACTTGCCGATCTTCGCGATCATCTGCCGAGCGGGCGAGGCGACAGGTTGAGCGTGCTGCGCTGCCGCGGCGGGCGGCGTCATGCGCCTTGATGCCACCGCTCCGCCGATATTGAACTGGCTGAGCAACTGGAACAGCGCATCGGCTTCCTTGGCGAGGTTATGGGCGGCAGCTGTCGCTTCCTCCACCATGGCGGCGTTCTGCTGCGTCCCCTGATCCATCCTGTTGACAGCGGCGTTGATTTCTTTCAGCCCCGTCGCCTGTTCCTGCGAAGCGCCGACGATCGCGCCGACATTGCCGTCGACCTGCTGCACCTGCGCGGCAATCTCCTGCAAGGCCTTTCCGGTCTCGCCGACGAGGGCGACGCCGCTCTTCACATGGCCGTTCGAAGCGTTGATCAGTTCCTTGATCTCCTTTGCCGCCTTGGCGGAACGCTGCGCCAATTCGCGCACTTCCTGGGCGACGACGGCAAAGCCCTTGCCGGCTTCACCGGCGCGGGCGGCTTCGACGCCGGCATTCAGCGCCAGCAGGTTGGTCTGGAAGGCGATCTCGTCGATGACGCCGATGATGCTTCCGATCTCGGTGGCGGAAGATTCGATCTTGCCCATGGCGTCGACCGCATCGCGAACGACGCTGCCCGAGCGTTCCGCATTGTCCTTGGTCTTGCGGACGAGCTGCCCGGCTTCCTGAGCCCTGTGGCTGGAGTCGGCGACAGTGGTCGTGATCTCTTCCAGAGCAGCGGCGGTTTCCTCGACGGAAGCGGCCTGCTGTTCGGTCCGCTTGGCGAGATCGTCCGAGGCCGACCGGATCTCCTGTGCGCCGGCCGCGATGGCACTGGCGTTCTGAGAAACCTTCTGCATGGCGGCACGGAGCTTTTCGACCGCGGCATTGAAATCGGCGCGGAGCTTTTCCAGGGACGGAATGAACGGCGTGTCGATCTGCTGCGTGAGGTCGCCGTCTGCCAGGGCCTGCAAGGCGTCCCCAAGCCGGCCGACAGCCTGGTCCGTTTGCTCCGCAAGGGTGCGGCGTTCGCTGGCATCCTGCTCGAGGCGTTGCCGCTCCGCGACAGCCCGCTTGCTTTCCGCATCGGCTTGCCGTTCCGCCTTCGCTGAAATCGCGTCACGCAAGCTGGCCACGGCGCGCGCGAGCTTGCCGATCTCGTCGCCGCGCGCTTCGAGGCGACGGTCGCCGTCGAGATTGCCTTCCGCCATCGCTTTTAGCGAAAGCTGGAGTTTTGCCAGCGGACCGATGATCGTACGGGATGTGATGACGGCAGCGAAAATAGAGAGAAGAGCCGCGATCCCCAGCGCCGTCAGCACGATCGGCTTGAACCCGCTTGCCGAACTGCGAACCTTACCGCCGATCGTTTTGTTCAGCGCTTCCTGATAGTCGATGAATTTATTGATGGCGCCGAGCCACTGCACGAAAGCCGGACGGGCCTGTTCGAGCAGGATCTTGCGCGCCGCCTCGCCGTCGCCCTTCTCCTGCAGCGCGATGATCTCGGCGACCAGAGGATTGGTTTTCGCCTGAATGCCGGCAATCTCGTTGAGAATAGCTTTTTCCTGATCCGTGGCACCTGCCGGGGATGCAACCATGTCGGCCATGCGCTTTTCATTCTCGGCATAAGTGGCCGCGAGCTTATCGATCAGCGCCTCGGCGGCCTTGCGTTCATCCGCCGAGGTCACCAGGGTCACGTCGCGGATGGCGATCGCCCGATCATGCACGCTGCCGCGATAGTTGATGGCAAAGCGTTGCTTGACGCTGTTGACGTCATTGATCGTTTCAAGATCGCTGTTGATCTTCGCGACCTCTACCGCCGAATAGATGGCCAGGCCGGCCATCAGCAGAACCAGGAAGCTGAAGCCGAGGGTGAGACGCACCGCGATCCCGAAATTCTTAATGCTGTTCATTGGCACTCTCCATGGTTGGCGAGGTTGTCAAAAGTCGCTGGGACATCAGGATCGCTCGCGACTCCTCATTCAAGCGTGCGGTCCTTGATCCGTACCCGAACACGTCCCGAGGCACTGTTCGCGCCCGACATGCCACTTCGCATGCACTGTACATTGTCCGGGAACGGCCGTGCCAATGCCCAGGAGGCGCGGAAAGTAACATCGTCGATTTCGTGCAAGATTTCGGAAGCCCGGCTCGCCGTCATGGCGTAGGTGACGATCCTGAGAACGCCTTCCCGATATCCTAAAAATTTAGGGGAATATATTTTAGAGAATGTAAACGGAGGCGGCAGAGAGCCAGTAAGCTGCGTTTTTCGTATATCGTGTGCGCATTTCTTGCACCGCCGCCATGCGGGAAGAGTATGCTAAGTTGTTTCACAGCAACGGCCGACATCTGCTGTTGTAAATTCGGCGCTCAACTCTTTCGCCGCCTTGCACTCGGACAATGATCCGGGGAACGCCGGACGGAAATCGCGAGTCACTTCGGATGCACTGCGGCAGCGCAAACGATGCTTGGCGCCGACTCTACGTCGCCTACAATTCCGGCCGCAACAATGTGCTGCAACGATCCGACATCGTGTGCTCATGGAATTGCCCATCAGCGGGGTCAGCCACGCAGCAGCGGCAGAAGCTGATCGCCCTGACGCTTGATCTCGGAGAGGTAAGGCGTATCCGAAAGCACGAAATGCGTGATTCCCAGTTCCTGATATTTGCGCAGTGAACGGGCGACCTCTTCCGCCGAGCCGACCAGCCAAGTGGTGCCGGCCCCGCCGCCGCCGAACTTGCCCGGCGCGGTGTAGAGATTATCGTCGAGCACGTGGCCGCGCTCGTGAAGAGCGAGCAGCCGCTGCTGGCCCACGGCAAGTGCACCCTGGTGATCGTGCCAGCCGGCGCCTTTGTTCTTCGCCATCTCGGCGACTTTCGCCTCGGCATCGGCCCATGCCTCATCCGTCGTGTCCCGAACCAGCGTCGTTATCCGCAGCCCGAATTCCAACGGTGGAAGGTCGCGGTCGAGGTCCCGGCTCAGTCCCTTGAGCCGATCTATCCGCTCGCGGACACCATCGAGCGGCTCGCCCCAGAAAAGCTGGACATCGGCCTCGGCCGCCGCCACCCGTTCGGCCGCCTCGGATGCGCCACCAAAATAGAGTTTCGGGTGCCGGCGGTCGCCCGCGAACCTCGATGCGCGGCACCACGGTGGATTCGGCAACCCGGAAATGCTCTCCCGCGGAGGTGACGTTTTCTTCGGTCCATAACCTGCGCACCAGCCGCATGAACTCCCTCGTCCTGCTATAACGATGCGCCTGATCGCCCTCGCTGTCGCCGTAAGCCGACAGGTTGTCCTTGCCCGAGACGATGTTGATCCGCACCCGGCCGCCGGTCAGATGGTCGAGCGTCGCCGCTGCGGACGCGAAATTTGCCGGCCGCCAATAACCCGGGCGGATCGCAATCAGCGGCTCGAAGGTGGTGGTGCGCGCCGCGAGCGAGGCCGCGACGGTGAACGTGTCGGGACGGCCCCAGCCGGTGCCGATGAGCGCGCCCTTCCAGCCGTGCTCCTCAAGCGCCTTCGCATGGCTGGTCAGCGTATCCAGGCTGTTGTGATTGTCGACGGCGGAATCGCCGCGATGGCCGGGCCTGACGTCGTTCGGAATATACCAGAGAAATTCGGGATCAGTGCTCATGCGATGCTGCGGATCTGCGTGGTTGGAAGAAGAAGACCAAATAAGGCGGCCTGGTAGATCATGCAGCTATCTGCTTCGCCGGCGCCATGCGAGGTAAGATGGAGCATTGCCCACTAAATCAGTAGACTATTTAAATTAATAATAGCGGCGCTGATGAAAAATTGTGCCAAAGGCCGGTGCCCGCGGGCTTGGCAGCGTCCCAATAGGAAAAGCGCCTGGAACGCTCGTTCGCAGGCGCTTTAAAATTGTTCGATCGCTGTTCTCGATCTTACGGCCGGGCAGCGTCCGTCGCTCCAGTCGGCGCGGAAAATGCCCGGCGGTCAGGCAATGGCCGGCGGGTATTCGTTGGCCTGGAAGACGTGGTGATGCACCTTGCCGGTGAAGAGCTGCAGGAGTTCGCCGGTGACCTCGCGGCTCTCGAAGCGCACATGGGAGCGAAGCGCTGCATTGACCGCATCCATATCGGGATAACGTATGGCGAGAGCCATGGCATAGACAGGAGCGCCTTCGTCGCGCTCCATTCCGTCAAGCACCCGGACTTCCTCGGCGCCCGGAAATTTCGTCCAGAGAGGGACGAGCCGCTGCCTGACAAAGGCGCGGAATTCCTCTTCTCGGCCGGGATGGATTTCGCCTTCAAACAAAGCATAACGAATGATCATGGGTTCTCTTTTCCAAAACTCGCCGGAGCTGGATCGATATTGGCGTGGTGTCAGCGGGGGTAAGGGCGTATCCGCAGATACGCCCTTGGGAAGGCTTATTTGCCCCAGATTTTCTTGTATTGATCGCGATAGCCGTTATCGGGATCGAAGCTGTTCTTCGGCCCGCCGTCGAATTCGACGTTCGCGCTGGTCACCACGTGCAGCGGCGACACGTAGCCCGACCACGGCGCACCCGCAAAAGCGCGGTTCAGTTCGTCGACGAGCTGCCAGCCCTGGAGGTTGAGCGGCTCGGCGACCGTGACGGCCTGATACTGCTTGGCGCGAATGCGCTGATAGGCGCTCTCCGAACCGTCACCCGCGGCGACGTTGACCGGCTTTCCGTCGCCTGGAATGCCGGCAGAGGCGAGCGACGGTCCCATGAAGTCGTAATAGAGGTCGTTGATCGCCAGCGAATGCGTCCACTTGGCGCCGTACTTCTGCAGAAGCGACGTGGTCAGCTGCGGCATGCGCTGGGAGGTTTCGGCGATCGGCGTGTCGACATATTCGAGCACCGTGCCGCCGAGATCCTCGATCTCCTTCTTCATGCGGTCGGCCTTGGCGATAGCGATCGCATAGGTCGAGTCGGTGAAGATGATGACGCCCGGCTTGCCGCCGGCATCGGCGAAGGCCCAATCGGCCGCGGACTTCGATACTTCCATCGCATCGGTGGTGACGTTGGCGAAGACGCCGACTTCGGGAACCGGGCCGACGGCCGAGGCGGCGTGCCAGGAGACCATCGGAATGCCGGCAGCCTTTGCCGATTCCATTGCCGGCTTCTGCTCGACGGCGTCAAAGCCGTTGATGATGATGCCATCGGGCTTCAGCGCCATGGCTTGGCCGAAGGCCGCCGTCCGGCCGCCGATCGAACCAGCGCCGTCGAGCACTTTCACCGTCCAGCCGAGCGCGCTGGCCGCTTCCTGCACGCCATTGGCGACGCCGAGGATACCGCCGTTTTTCATATCGGCTGCAAGAATGACGATGTTCTTTCCGGTGGCGCCTTTGGGGCCGCTCGTCGGGCCATCCCATGCGCTCACCTTGGAGGCATATTTCTCGACCACGGCTTTGGCGTCGGCCATGGAATCGGCCAGTGCCGGCATGCTCAGCATAACGGCGACGGTTGCGACCGTTGCCTGCAATAAGGTCCTGCGCTTCATGTTCACTCCTCCATTTTGTTTGTTATGAAACGCCGGCCGGGCCGGCATCCTCATTTGGATGCGGGTGTGATCCTCCTCACAGCTCCGCGCTTGCGCTGGGCGTAGCCTGCGATGCCGATGGCAATCAGCAGGGTCACGCCGTTGAACAGCGGTTCGACGAAGAACGATCCGCCGAATTGCTGAATTCCAGATATCCCCACCGCCAGGATGATGACGCCGATCAAGGTGCCCCAGACATTCACCCGTCCCGGCTTGATCGTCGTCGACCCAAGGAAAGCGCCGACGAGAGCCGGCAGCAGATATTCGAGGCCGACGCTCGCCTGGCCGATGCGCAGCTTCGAGGCCAGCAGGACCCCGGTCAGGGCCGCCAGCAGGCCTGACGTGACGAATGCGCCCATCACGAATTTGCGGACGGGAATGCCGTTGAGGGCCGCGGCCTTGGGATTGGCGCCGATGGCATAGAGATAACGGCCGATCGGCAGGTATTCGAGCACGATCCACATGCAGATCGCGATCAGCAGCACGTAGAAGCCGGTAATTGGCAGGCCGAACAGCATGGTGCCGTTCAGCGCGTAGAAACCTTCAGGCAGGACGCCGACCACCTGCCGGCCGCCGGTGTGCCAAAGGGCAAGCGCATAAAGGACCGTACCGGTGCCGAGGGTGGCGATGAAGCTGTCGATCTTGGCGACCTCGACGAGCAGACCGTTGATGAAGCCGGTGAGGACGCCAAGCGCGAGAACGATGAGGACGGCGACCGGCCAGGGAAGGCCGTAGACCGTCTGCAGGCTGATGGCGAGAATGTGCCAGAGCACGATGCCGTAACCCACGGTCAGGTCGCGGCCCGAGGCCATCGGGATCATCGCGGCCAGCGACAGAAGCGCGATGATCGCCTTGTCGGAGACGATCGAGCGGACATTCAGGACCGTCGGAAACGTATCCGGCAGCATGATCGAAAAGAGCAGGATCAGGCCGACTGTCAGGATCACCAGTCCATAAACCGGAATCAGGCGCCCGATCTTCTGTCCGGCGGACAAGCCGGCCATTTCGCTCTTGGTCGGCTCCAGCGCGGTGGATTCAATGGATTGCATGGCTGTTCTCCCGATGGCTCAAGCAGCTTCCGATGCGGATGCGGCCGTTATCACCGCCTCCGTCGTCAGGGCGCTTCCAGTCAGTTCGCTGACGATTTTGCCGCGCGAGAAAACCAGCGCGCGGTGGCAGATATGGGCGATTTCCTCGAAGTCCGTCGAGACCACGACGACTGCGAGACCAGCTTCCAGCGCCTGCGTGATCAGGCGGTAGATTTCCGCACGCGCGCCGATGTCGACTCCGGCGGTCGGATCTTCGGCGATCAGCAGCTTCCGGCCGGTCGCCAGCCAGCGGCCAACGACGACCTTCTGCTGGTTGCCGCCCGATAGAGCTTCCACCGGCAGATCCGGATCGTTCGGCCTGAGGCCGACGGACTGGCCGATCGCATGGGCAAGGTCGGCTTCGCCGCGCGGAGACAGGAAGGAAAAAAGCCCGCGTCCGACTGCGCCGGGGTTGATATAGGTATTTTCCCGAATGGACAGCGAGAGCGCGACGGATTCCTCCGTCCGGTCGCGGGCGATCAATCCGATGCCCGACGCCATTGCGCTTAGCGGGCTCGAAAGGTCCGGAGTTTGGTCATGCAGCAGGATCGTGCCGCCGAAAGGTTCGCAGCCGAACAGCGCCCGGCCGATCCGTTCCTGACCGGCGCCGCGCAGGCCGGCGAGGCCCAGAAGTTCGCCCTGTCTTATATCGAACGATATCGGGCTCGTGCCGGCGCAGACGAGATCGCGCACCTTGACGATCGCCTTGCCGGGCTTGATCTCGGTCTTCGAAAAGAGACCGTCGCCGCTGCGGCCGATGATCATTGTCACGAGTTCGTCGGGAGTGGTCTCGCTGACCGGCTTCTGCCCGACCATGCATCCGTCGCGCAGGACGGCGACGCGATCGGCGATGCGGAAAATCTCGTCCAGCCTGTGGGAGACGTAGATCATGCCGACGCCGCGCTCCTTCAGGGGACGGATCGCGTTGAACAGCCGATCGACTTCGTCGGCGGGCAAGCTCGCCGTCGGCTCGTCAAGCACCAGAACGTCGGCTTCGACGGCAAGCGCGCGGGCAATGGCGACCAGGGATTTTTCGGTGCGCGACAGGGCCGAGACCCGCGTCGTCGGATCGAAATCGCAGCCGACCAGCTTCAAGGCCTCTTTCGCGCGCGCCTGCGTCCTGTTCCAGTCGATCAGACCCCGGCGCATCGAGAAGCCCTGCGACAGGCCCATATTCTCGCTGACCGTCATCCACTCGATCAAGCCGAGATCCTGATGGATAAAAGCCACCGGCTGCCGCTCGTTCGGCTTCGGCGGGCGATGATGGTAGCTCTGGCCGCGAAACAGGATGTCGCCGTTATCGGGCTTGTAGATGCCGGCCAGGGTCTTGATCAGCGTCGATTTCCCGGCGCCGTTTTCGCCGAGCAGCGCCAGGATCTCGCCCTCGCGCAGGTCGATCGAGACGTCACGCAGCGCCTGCGTGCCGCCGAAGCTTTTGGTGATCGATTGGAACTCCAGCAGTCTCTTGGCTTCCACTGTGGCTCCTCCCAAAGCTGCAGCTGTCGTCATGTTATCGATAACATCGGCCGATTAGTCAAGCGGAAAGTGACAATCTCCCCGGCCTGAAATGAGGTCAGTCGGCGGCAAATCCGTCGAGCAGGCGCATCATCTCGGCAGAGTCCTTCGGCCCAAGGCCGGCAGCGCAAAGCAGGCGATGAATCTCCACCACCGCGCCCGTCATCGGCAGCGGCGTTTTTGTCCTCAGTGCAAAGGCCTGAAGCGAGTCCAAATCCTTCAGCATGTTGTCGATCCTGCCTGTCGGCGAGAAATCCCGGGCGGCGAATTTCGCCATGAATTCCTGCAATATCCGGCTGTCCGCCCTGCCGCCGGCAAGGGCGGCCGGAATGGCGGAGGGATCGACACCGCCGGCTTCCGCCAGCTTGACGGCTTCAGCGACCGACTGGAACAGCACGGCGCAGAACAGCTGGTTGATCAGCTTGGTGGTCTGCCCGGCGCCGGATGCGCCCATCAGCGTATAATTGGCGGCAAGATGCCGCATCACCACGCGCGCCCGCTCGAAATCCTCGGAGCTGCCACCGGCCATGATCGTCAGCTTTCCGCCGAGGGCACCGGGCACACCGCCCGAAAGCGGGCAATCCACCCATGCCATGCCCGTTTCCCCCCGCAGCCGCTTCGCCATGTCGGCGGTCTCGGCGGGGTCGATCGAAGACATATCGATCAGCAGCTTGTCAGCGCTTGCCGCCGCCGCAACCCCCTTCTCGCCGAAGACGACGGCGCGGACGATATTTGCGTGATTGAGGCTGAGGACGCAGAATTCCGACCGCGAGACCGCATCCTCCACCGAAGCGGCCCCGTGGGCGCCCTTGGCTGCCAACGCCGCGACCTTTTCAGTATCGAGATCGAAAACCGATACTTTGTGGCCGGTCTCGATCAATCGCGTGACGATCGCCGCTCCCATGATGCCCGCGCCGATGACGGCGACATCTGCTCTGTGGTCATCCCGCATGATAATCTCCTCCCTTGACGGCCACGCCTCGCAGCCCCTCACAAGCCAGCGCCACCATATCTTCCAAAGCCATATCGATCGCCACCGTCACGACACCGCGCTCCCCGATCGGCGGCTCCAGCGTCTGCAGCTGGCTGTCGAGCAGCGAAGCCGGCATGAAGTGGCCCTGACGGGCCTGCATCCGCGACAACAGCAGATCACGCGACCCCTCCAGGAAAATAAAGGCCAGGGGCCCATCGGCCGCCTGCCGCAGCCTATCCCGATAACTTCTCTTCAGCGCCGAACAGGAAATCACCAATCCCTGCGACGCCTTTTGCGCCGCCCTTAATTCCTCACCGATCCGGTCGAGCCACGGCAGGCGATCTTCATCGGTGAGCGGTATTCCCTTCGCCATCTTCTCGACATTGCGCGGGGGATGGAGCTGGTCACCTTCCACAAATAACATGCCGTTGCGACCGGCGAGGCGCTCGCCAACCGAAGATTTGCCGCAACCGCTGACGCCCATGACAACCACGGCAAAGGGCAGTGCCTCTTTCTCAACGTCCATCGTCTCGCCTCCCTTAGAGGCAGGTGGTGATGCCGCCGTCGACATAAAGCGTGTGGCCGTTGATGAAGGACGAACCGCGTCCCGAAAGGAAGACGGCGGCACCTACCAGTTCCTCGACATTGCCCCAGCGTCCGGCCGGCGTCCGCTTTTCGAGCCAGGACGAGAATTCCGGATTATCGACGAGCGCCTGGTTGAGCGGCGTCTTGAAGTAGCCCGGCGCAATCGCGTTGATCTGCAGGCCGTGCTTGGCCCAGTCGGCGCACATACCGCGGGTCAGATTCCGCACCGCGCCCTTGGTCGCCGTATAGGGAGCTATGCCCGGACGGGCGAGCTCGCTCTGAACCGAGGCGATGTTGATGATCTTGCCATGCCCACGGGCGATCATGGCTTTGGCGGCCGCCTGGCCGACGTAAAACACGCTGGAAATATTGGTGGTCAGCAGCAATTCCCATTTGTCCGCCGGGAAATCTTCCAGCGGCGTGCGGAACTGCATGCCGGCATTGTTGATCAGGATGTCGAGCGGACCGATATCGGCTTCGATCGCGGCGATACCCTGCGCAGCAGCGTCCTTGCTGGTGACGTCGAAGATCGCCGCATGGGCAGAAAGACCTTGAGCCTTGAGGCTTTCGACTGCGCGTTTGACGCTTTCGGGCGTGCGGCCGTTGATGACGACCTCGGCGCCATGCTGCGCCAGGCCCTCGGCCAGCGCATAACCGATCCCCTGGCTCGAGCCGGTGATCAGGGCAAGCTGCCCGGTCAGATCAAACAGGTTCTTCATGCAAATCACTCCTCCGGTGTCGCGGCGAATGACGGCTTATACCGCCACTTGCGGTGAAACTCACTTGACATCCCTATCTCGAATTATATGTTATCGATAACATAATCAACAGCCAAAATGCGAGACGAAGAACGCAATGCCTGACGTAGACATCTTGATGGTCGGGGCCTATCCAGAGTGGGACATGGTCGATCTGGAGGCGAGCTACCGCGTCCACCGCCTGTGGGAAGCCGCAGATCGGCAGGAACTGATTTCAAAAGTCGGCAGCAATATCCGCGCCATCGCGACGCGCGGGGAACTCGGCGCTTCCGCCGAGCTGATGAAGCAACTGCCGAAGCTGGAGATCGTTTCCTGCTACGGCGTCGGCACCGACGCGATCGACCTCTCCTATGCCCGCGCCAACGGCATTCGCGTGACGAATACACCTGACGTGCTGACGGAAGACGTCGCCGATATCGCGATCGGACTGCTGCTTTCCACGGCACGCCAGATTCCGCAGGCCGACGTTTTCGTCCGCACCGGCCAGTGGGGCAACGTACCCATGCCGCTGGTAACGCGGGTTTCCGGCAAGAAGGTCGGGATCGTCGGCATGGGGCGGATCGGCAAGGCGATCGCCAAGCGGGCTGCCGCTTTCGGCTGCGACATCTCTTATTTCGCCCGCAATAGGGACCAGGATGTCGCCTATGGCTATGAAGCCAATCTGGTCGCGCTTGCCAATTGGGCCGACTTCCTGATCGTCATCGTTCCCGGAGGGGCCGCGACCATGAAGATCATCAACGCCGAGGTGCTGGAAGCGCTCGGTCCGGAAGGCATGCTGATCAATGTTTCGCGCGGAACGACCGTCGACGAGGAAGCGCTGATCGCAGCGCTTCAGAACCGCACCATCCAGGCCGCCGGCCTTGACGTTTTCCTCAACGAGCCGAAAATCGATGCGCGCTTCCTGACGCTGCCGAACGTCGTGCTGCAGCCCCATCACGGCTCCGGCACCATCGAGACCCGCAGGGCCATGGGCAAACTGGTCAGAGACAATCTCGCCGCGCATTTTGCCGGTCGCGCGCTTCCGACGCCGGTCGTGTGAGGAGTTCGACATGAAAGCCATCGTCATTCACGCTGCAAAGGACCTCAGGGTCGAAGAGCGCGAAGCGGAGATTGCAGGACCGGGGCAGGTGGAGGTTGCCATCGAAGCCGGCGGCATCTGCGGTTCCGATCTGCATTATTACAATCACGGCGGCTTCGGCACCGTTCGGCTGCGCGAACCGATGATCCTCGGCCACGAAATCGCCGGCACAGTCAAGGCGCTGGGTGCCGGCGTGAGCGACCTTGCCATTGGAGACCGCGTCGCGGTTTCCCCGAGCCGGCCGTGCAGCCATTGCCAATATTGCCTGAAGGGACAGCAGAACCACTGCCTGAACATGCGATTCTACGGCAGCGCCATGCCCATGCCGCACATTCAGGGCGGCTTCCGCCAGCGGCTGGTGGCGGAGCGCTGGCAATGCCACAAGGTCGCCGACGGCATTTCTATTCATGAGGCCGCCTTCGCCGAACCCTTTGCCGTCACGCTGCATGCGGCAAGCCGCGCCGGATCGCTGCTCGGCAAGCGGGTGCTGGTCACCGGCTGCGGTCCGATCGGGATGCTGGCGATCGTGGCCGCCCGCGTTCTCGGCGCCCGTGAAATCGCCGCGACCGACGTCACCGACAGCGTTCTGACGATCGCCCGCACCAGCGGCGCCGATCGCACGATCAACGTTGCCACGCATGCATCCGACCTTGCCGCTTACGGCGCTGACAAGGGATATTTCGATGTCATGTTCGAGGCGTCGGGCAATGAACGGGCCGTGCGCGCCGGCCTTGAGGTGCTGAAGCCCCGTGCCGTTCTCGTGCAACTCGGCCTTGGCGGCGATGTCTCCATTCCGCAAAACATGATCGTTGCAAAGGAAATCGAGATGCGCGGCACATTCCGCTTTCACGAGGAGTTCGGGCTCGCCGTCGAGCTGATCAACGCGCGCCGCGTCGATCTGAAGCCGCTGCTGACAGGCGTCTTCGCAATCGACGAGGCCGTCGCCGCTTTCGAACTGGCAAGCGACCGCAGCAAGTCGATGAAGGTGCAGATCGCCTTCTAACGCCGGTGCCTAACTATGAGGCACCGCTGCGATCGGTGCTTTCGCGCAGCACGACTCTGTAGCTCGTCAATGTGATCTCGTCGCCGGTCGCCTCGCCGCTGCCTTGCAGGGCATCGAGCAGGCGGACGGCGGCCTGCCGGCCGATGCCGTAACAGTCGACATTGATCGTGGTGATACTGGGATGACAGACTGACGAGATCTCGTAGTCGCCGAAGCCGGCAATGGCGATATCTCCCGGCACCTTCATTCCCCTGCGCTTGCATTCCATGATCGCACCGAAGGCGGAAAGGTCGGAGACGCAGAGAACCACTTCCGTGTCCGGCCAGCGCTCCAGCAGGCTCATAATCGCCTGACCGCCCTGTTCCATGGTGATCGGCGGTACGCCGAAGGAAATCGCCCGGCCCGGCCCGAGGCCCAGTTCCTCGACCGTCTTCAGGAAACCGCTTCGCCGCTGGCTGCCGCGCGTATCGCGCGCCGTCGTTCCGCCGATATAGCCGAACCTCCGATAGCCCTGGCTGGCCAGCGTCCGCACTAGCAGCGACATCGCCTCGCTATTGGAAAAGCCGACGACATGGTTGATCGGCTCCTCCGGAAGCTCCCAGGTTTCCACCACCGGAATGCCTGCCTTATCGAGCATGCGCCTCGCACGGTCGGTATGCGAACCGCCTGTCAGGATGATGCCTTCGGGACGCCGGCGCAGCATCGCCTCGATCAGTTTTTCTTCTTTCTCGGCGGAATAGTCGGTATAGCCGAGAAGAAGCTGAAGGCCGGTATTCTCCAGTGCATCGGTAATGCCACGGGCGGTGTCGGAGAAATTCGAATTGTTGATGGAGGGCACCAGCGCCGCGATGAAGCCGCTGCGCCGCGAGGAAAGACTGCCGGCGGAGAGATCCAGCACGTAGCCGAGCGCGTCGACGGCTTCCATGATGCGCTTTCGCGTTTCTTCGGAAACACTTGCATCCTGGCGAAAGGCGCGCGAAACGGTCATGGCCGATACGCCGACATATTTGGCGACCTCAGCCATCGTCAGCTTTTGGGCGTCTCCAGCCTTGAGGCGCTTGACCTTTGGCTCATCGTCGTTTTTCACTGCTCTCCGCTTTCAAACAACGTCGGAATTGTATAATTCAGCACACGATAAAGTTATCGCTATCATCGCACAATCGATTTTATCCAAGAAGTATGCGGTTCTACAGCCGGAAAAGCCTGCTTCTCACCGAAATTGCTAGGTTACCGGCGCCTTGCCGGCTATACGAATCTCCGAAATCCGAGCATTATGATATCGATAACAATCCTGAGGAGGAAGACTTATGTTCGGTGAAATCGAAGGTACCGGGTTCGAGGTCCTCGACCCGCGCTTTGAAAGCTGCTTCGTCGGCCATGCTCGGGTCGAACGCCTCTGGACGGGCGGCCGCTGGCTGGAGGGACCGGCCTGGTTTGCCGCCGGACGCTATCTGGTCTTCTCGGATATCCCGAACAACCGCATGATGCGCTACGACGATACCAGCGGACATACCTCCGTCTTCCGTTCGCCCAGCAACAACTCGAACGGCAACACCGTCGATAATCAGGGCCGGCTGATCACCTGCGAGCATCTGGCACGCCGGGTCACCCGGACGGAGTTCGACGGCAAGGTCAGCGTGCTCGCCGACCGGATCGCGGGCAGGCGGCTCAATTCTCCGAATGATGTGACCGTCAAGTCCGACGGCACAATCTGGTTTACCGATCCGAGCTACGGCATACTTCACGACTATGAAGGCGACTATGGCGAAGAGGAAATCGGCGGATGCCATGTCTACCGACATGATCCGGAAACTGGCGTGACCGATCAGATGACGTCGGATTTCATCAAGCCGAACGGTCTGGCTTTCTCGCCCGACGAGTCGGTTCTCTACGTCGCCGACACCGGTGCATCGCACTTGCCGGGGGGTCCGCGTCATATCCGAAAGCTCGCGGTATCAGGCGACGGGACGCTGAGCGACCTCGGCGTGTTCGCAGAATGTACTGTCGGCATGTTCGATGGGTTTCGCGTGGACCGGAAGGGCAGGATCTGGACAAGTGCGGCGGACGGCGTGCACGCCTATGATCCGGATGGCACGCTGCTGGGCAAGATTCATATTCCCGAGATCGTCTCCAACGTGACTTTCGGCGGAGAGAAATTGAACCGCCTCTTTATCACCGGGACTACGTCTCTCTACGCCGTTTATCTCACGGCCAATGGGTCGAGACCGGGGTAAACTCATGCAGCGCGGCTGCACTTCCGGGCGGCCGCGCTTTCTGGGTGCTTCGCAGCTCACCGTTGACTGAGACCGTCGGCCAGCCTGATGAGCCCGAGGAAATCCGACCTGTAGCCGAAGGGATCCGCCCCCCGCGATGCCGCGGCCAGATCGGCAACCGCCTGATAGGAATAAGTGTCGAGGGCGGGGAGGCGGCTCAGTTTCTGGCCGAAGGCGGCGACAGCCACCGAGAAGCGGACATCCTGTGGCGCGGCATCGACGCTGGCGACCGCATTGCCGTCGCCGACGGGCGTGGTGATGAGGGCGCTCTTATCCTCGCCCGGCCGCTTGTAGCGCATCTTGACGAAGGCAAGCTCACCCTGGCGCCCGCTGTCCGCTGTCTCGGCCGGCGTCTTGTCGGCTGCGCCATAACGCAGGTCGTCGTTCATGACCGCGGGGCTTCCCTTGGGCGTAATCTCATAGATCGCCGTGACGCTGTGGCCTGAGCCGATATCGCCGGCATCGACGCGGTCATTGTTGAAATCCTCGCGGTTAAGGGCGCGCGTCTCGTAGCCGATCAGCCGATATTCGGCGATCCGTTCCGGATTGAACTCGACCTGGAACTTCACATCCTTGGCGATCGGAAACAGTGTCGATCCGGCCTCTTCGACCAGCGTCTTCTGCGCTTCCGCCAGGGTGTCGATATAGGCGGCGCTGCCATTGCCGTTCTGCGCCAACGTCTGCATCAGGGAATCGTTGAGATTGCCGCGTCCGAAGCCGAGAACGGTCAGGAAGATGCCGTCCTTGCGCTTTTCTTCGATGATGCGCTTCAGATCTTCATCGCTCGAAGGGCCGACATTGAAATCTCCGTCCGTCGCCAGCATCACGCGGTTGACGCCGCCCTTGACGAAGGCCTGTTTGGCAAGATCGTAAGCCGCCTCGATGCCCTCGGCGCCGCCCGTGGAACCTCCGGCCTCCAGCCTGTCGATCGCTGAAAGGATTTTCGATTTTTCGGCGACGCGTGTCGGTTCAAGCACCGTGCCGGCATTGCCGGCATAGGTAACGATCGAGACGGTGTCGTCGGCCTTCAGCCTGTTGACCAGCAGACGGAAGGCGCTCTTCAGCAGCGGCAGCTTGTCCGGCTCGTCCATCGAACCCGAAACGTCGATAAGGAAAACCAGATTGGCACGCGGCGTCGTCGCCGGCGCGATATCATAGCCCTTGATCGCCACATGCATCAATTGCGTGTCGTGGTTCCACGGTGTCGGCATCACCGTTACGGTCGCCTTGAAAGGCTGATCGGCATTGTCTGGACGCGGCCAGTCATAGGGGAAATAGTTGATCATTTCCTCGACGCGAACCGATTGCGGATCGGGCATCGCCCCGCTCGTCAACGATCGGCGGACAAAGGAATAGGAGGCGCTGTCGACATCGGCGGAGAAGGTCGAAACCGGGTCGGTTGCAACGCTCTTGACCGGATTTGCCGCAGCATTGGCAAAGCGCTCGCGATTGGCATCGGGCTGGATCTGCACACGCCCTTCCGCCGGCGGCAGAGGTGAGGGGGCGACGGCCATCGACTCTGCCAATTGCGGCTGGGGGGCGCCGGGAGCGGCCGGCGCGACGCGTTTGGCCGCGCCGAGCGCCGCAGCCGAGCCCTCGGACTTCGTCAGCAGGGCGATCTTGCCGGCATCGAATTCAGAAGGCGCAGCGGGTTTAGCGGCGGCCGACTGCTCCTCGTCCTGCAAGCCCCGGGTGCTATCAGCCGCCGATGATTGAGCTGCCGGCTGCTTCTCTTTCGCCGGTGCTTGGGCAAGCTGAGGTGCGACCTCGACGGGTTCGGCCGGCTCTGGCGCATTATTTTGCGAGACGTCACTCGCGATCTTTTCCTGATCGACGATCGGCAGCCCGTTGTGATTCAGCGTTATCACGAGATAACCGGCAGCGGGAATGACGAGCAGCGTCGCAAGGGCTGAACCGGCAAGGAATTTCTTGTTCATGGCAGGGCTCCATATCCAGTTGATGACGGAGCTTTGACGCCAGCCCTTCAGATTTCCTTGGGCTGCGGCAGTATCATTTCCTGCGTCGTCGAACGCCTGCATGGCGGCGGCAAGCGCACGCGTGCGCGCCTCCGGATCGGCTGCAGGCGGCGCGGTGCGGGAGAGTTTTTCCAGTTTCTTGTCCACGGTCATACCTCTTCCTTGCCGAGCATGGCCTTCAGTCTCTTGCGCGCTTCATGCACCTGCCAGGAGACGGTTGTTTCCGAGCAGCCCATAATATCGGCGGCAGCGGAATGGCTGAGGCCTTCGCCATAGACGAGCAGCACCGCGTCGCATTGCCTTTCCGGCAAAGCGCGCACGGCCGCCCACAATTCGCTCGATATCTCATCGTCATTCTTACTGGGCGCATCGGGCAGCGGTTCGGCGGCATAAGCACGGAACGTCTGTTCTTCTCGAGCCAGCTTGCGCCTATGGTCGCGGGCGGCGTTCAGCGTCAGGGTGTAGAGCCATGTCCTGAAACGACTGGCGCCGCGAAAGCCGCGGATCGCCGCGCCGAGCTTGACACAGACATCCTGGGCGATGTCGTCCGCATCGGTGGAACTGCCCGACCACCGCCACGCCGTCGCATGGACGAAATCATAATGGCGCGAGACCAACTGCCCAAAGGCCTCCCGGTCACCGCGCTGCGCCCGTTCTATGAGCTCCGCATCCAATGCGCACCTACCCCCAAGCTATCAAGCAAGATGCTATTTCGGCATTGAGACGTTTCTCCGATGGCGTTCCTTGGGTCGACGGCAAAAAAATTATGGCTTTTTCTGAAGCGGCGGCAAGTCTCCGCCCCGCAGGCCAAAAATAGTGGACGCCGCGACATCCATGGGTCGCGACCAGACAGATTGCCTCCGTTTTGAAGGCGCATGATGATGGCAGAGTCGGCCAAGGGCATGGATCTGCATGTCCCAAATCGAAAGGACTCTTCATGTCCGCTCAATCGCCTGTCCCTACCGAAAAAGCCATCCTGCAGTTTCTCGAGATTTGCGATAGTTTGTATCCCGCCGACGCGGTCGAAGCGTCGGTCGAGCAGCAGCGAAACTGGTACGATGCCCTTTGCGCCCGATTCGACCGCCCGCTGCCGCCGGAAATGATTTTTGCCGACGGCGTGGTCCAGCGCATTCCGATCCGGCGCTACCGTCCCCGCAAGATCAGCACGCGCACGGTACTTCTCTATCTCCATGGCGGCGGTTTCGTCGTCGGTTCGCTGGAGAGCCATCATGCCATCTGCGCGGAGATTGCCGATTTTGCCGGTGCAGAACTCGTTTCCGTCGATTATCGCCTGGCTCCCGAATATCGCTGGCCAGCACAGACGGATGACGCCTTTGCCGTGCTGAAGCATCTGCTTTCGGCCAACAACAAGGTCGTGCTGATCGGCGATAGCGCCGGGGGCAATCTTGCGGCGGGCCTTGCACTGCGGGCACGCGACGAAGGCCTACCCGGCGTCGTCGGTCAGGTCCTGATCTACCCGGCGCTCGGCGGAGACCTGTCCGCCGGCTCCTATGTCGAGATGGCTGCGGCGCCTGGCCTGACCACGGCCGATGTTGCCTATTATCGCGAGATCCTGCAGGCGCCGGCAGGCAGCGAGATCGCCGAGCCGCTGAATGCGTCTTCACTTGCCGAACTGCCGCCCACCTACATCACGGTCGCGCATTTCGACCCGTTGAGAGACGACGGCCGCCAGTATGCGGCCCGGCTTGCAGCGGAGGGTGTCGAGGTCTCCTTTCGGGAGGAGCCGCAGATGGTGCATGCCTGGCTTCGCGCCCGTCACATGAGTGAAGGCGCGCGCGACGGCTTTCACGCCGTCTGCGAGGCGGTTCGGCATTTCGCATCAGCCTGACGATCACATCAGGTCGCGCGCGATCCGCTTTTCGGCAAAGATCTTTTCGAAGATCTGCACATCGTCCTCGAAAGCGGTGACGACGGCGCTGATGATCCAATCACTCGCGGTGCAGGCAATCCGCGCGGTCGCGACCGTGCGCACGAACCAGCCGGGCCGGTGCATGTCGCAAGTCCAGGTCGAGGTGCCGGTCATCGACAGCGGGTCATCTGGCGAAATCGACCAGACCTCTTCGCGCAATTGCCGCGTCGACAGGCCGGTTTCCGGGTGTTCGTAAAGCCCGGTCTCCTCGTGGATGCGATAATCCGTGCGGTTGGCCGAGAGGTCCCGGACGGCCTGACGCTTCGTCGCGGCGCCCGCATGCTCGATATATTTGGGCAGGGGATCGGGATTGGCCGGTTCATCGATTTCGATCTTCCGGTGGTCCCCGAGCAAGGGCAGCGCCAGGCCGAGCGAGGCGATATCAATCTCGACCCTTTGATCATCGGGCGGCGGCAGGATCATCGGCCAATAGGCGGTCGAAAGCGAAAGGCGGATTCGATGGCCCTTGCGGAAGCGATAGCCGCATGCATCGAGCACCAGCCGGATCGGCACTTTCTCGCCCGGCGTGAGAGGCTTGGGATCGGCATTGCCATCGCGGTGCGTGAGATTGACGACGCCGAAGGCGACACGGGTGGCCGTGCCGTCCGGATGGACATCGACCAGGCGGGCGCAGAGATTGCCGCCTGTCGCGTGGGGGCACAACGCAACCGTTACGACGGGCCGGCCGAGGTAATCATGATCCTCTGCAAGCGGCACCGTGTCGAAGACCAGCGAGCCGGAATCGTCTGAGCGTTGGTCGATGGCCATTTCGGCGTCGGGCTTCAGCGTAAAATACTCTCCCGACGCCGTGCCGGTGTCGAGGGGAGAATGGAGATGGACGGGATGCTCGGGCGCATGCGGGATCGGCATGCCTTGCGTCAACCGGCCGAATTGCTCGACATAGAAGCATTGCATCCGCGGCGGCGTCCACATGTCCTTGGCGATCCAGAAGCCTGGATCGCTGTCGCGTCGGGCGGCAGGCCTGACGGCATCGAGAATATAGGCGCGTGCCTGCGGCAGTCGGTCGATGCCATTGTCGTCGCCGCACAGCCATTTGTTCCACCAGGCGATCGCTTCGCTGTGGAAGTCGACGCGCGGCTTCGGCCAGGCGAAGTGCGGATATTTGTGGACCCATGGGCCGATCAGGGCCTTCGCCTTTCCGCCGAGACCTTCGACCGCCAGCAGAGGCGTGTTGCGATAGCCGTCCGCCCAGCCGGCAATGACGAGCGCCGGGATATCCACATTCGAAAAATTCTCTGAGATCGAGCCGTGACGCCAGAAATGGTCGCGCCGCTGGTGAGTGAGCCACTCCTCCATGAAGAACGGTTCGCCGGCAAGGCGTTCCAGCCACATTTCCTTCCAGCGGTCGCCGACCAGGGCAGGATCCGGCGGGCGCGACTGGTAGCCGAGCATGGTCGCCGCCCAGGAGAGCTGGGCGGAGAGGTGGCAGCCGTTCTTATAGTGGATGTCGTCGTTGTAACGGTCGACGGTCGAGGCGATCGAGATGACGGCTTTGAGCGCCGGCGGGCGTAGCGCTGCGACCTGCAGGCTGTTGAAGCCGCCCCAGGAGATGCCCATCATCCCGACCGAACCGTTCGACCATGGCTGCGCGGCAATCCAGGCGATCAGCTCGCAGGCATCGGCAAGTTCGCGCTCGGTATATTCGCCGTCGATGACGCCTTCGGATTCTCCGGATCCGCGGATATCGACGCGCACGCCGGCAATGCCTGCGGCCGCGAACACCGGATAGGTCGACTCGTCGCGGGGGCTGGTTCCGTCGCGCTTGCGATAGGGCAGGAATTCGAAAACGGCGGGAACCGGATCTTCTTCCGCGCCGTCGGGCATCCAGATGCGCGCGGCAAGCCGCGTTCCATCCTTGAGCTCAATCCATTCATTCTCGATGGTGGTGAAGCCGCGGGATGTCATGCTCACTCCTTCATTCACATTCAATTGTCGGCGCTTTCCATGCGGCGTGTCGCAAGCACGCGTTCCAGCCAGCCGATTTCCATTTCGGGCACAGATTTCAACAGCAGGTCAGTGTAGTCGTCAAAGGGCGGCGACAGTGCCGTCGACTTCGGGCCGAACCGCACCAGCTTGCCGCGATGCATCACCGCGACGCTGTCCGCGATCGCCCGGACGATGGCGATGTCGTGGGTGATGAAGACATAGGAAAGCTGCTCTTCCCCCTGCAGGCGCAGCAGCAGCTTGAGGATACCCTCGGCCACCAGTGGATCGAGCGCCGAGGTCGGCTCGTCGCAGAGGATGAGCTCCGGCTTGGCGGCAAGGGCTCTGGCGATCGCCACGCGCTGCTTCTGACCGCCCGACAGTTCAGCCGGATAGCGGTCGATGAAGCCATTACCCATTTCGATCTGATCGAGCAATTCCTTCACTCTGGCGGTCTTCTCGCCACCTCTCAGGCCATAATAGAAAGTCAGCGGGCGGCCAATGATGTCGCGCACCGTCTGGCGCGGGTTCATCGCCGTGTCGGCCATCTGATAAATCAGTTGGATGCGTCTCAGATCCTCGTTCGGCCGGCTATTGAGATCGGGCATCAGTGGTTTGCCGTCGAAGACGATACGCCCGCTGCTCGGCGGCAGAAGGCCGGTAATCGCGCGAGCCAGACTGGATTTACCCGAGCCGGATTCGCCGACGACCGCAAGCGTCTGCCCCCTCGGCACGTGCAGCGAAACATCGTGCAGCACCTTGAAGCCGTTGGAATATTCGGCGCTGAGATTTTCCACTTTAAGAAGGGCCGCGGATTGGTCTGAAGCTTCCTCGCGATAGGCTTGCCGGACATTGACGAGGGCGCGTGTATAGTCTTGTTGCGGCGCCTCGATGATCTGCTGAACGCTGCCATATTCCACTTGGCGGCCATGGCGCAGGACCATGATGTCGTCGGAGATCTGGGCGACGACGGCAAGGTCGTGGGTGATGTAGAGCGCGGCCGTATGCGTTTCCTCGATGGCATGCTTGATCGCCGCCAGCACGTCGATCTGGGTGGTGACGTCAAGCGCCGTCGTCGGCTCGTCGAAGACGATAAGCTCGGGGTTCGAGCAGAGCGCCATCGCGGTCATTGCGCGCTGCAGCTGGCCGCCGGAAACCTGATGGGCAAAGCGCTCACCGAAGCTTTCGGGGTTGGGTAATCCGAGAACACGGAACAAATAAAGCGCCCGTTTGCGCGCCTCGTCTTTGGTCATCAGACCATGTTTGACCGACGCTTCGATCACCTGATCGCCGAGCCTGTGCGCCGGATTGAAGGCTGCCGCCGCCGATTGGGCAACGTAGCAGACCCGGGCGCCGCGGATTTTCTGGATGCCGTTCTTGCCGAGCGCCAGAATGTCGGTACCGCCGAGCCGCACCTCGCCTCCGGTGATTTCGGCGCCGCCGCGGCCATAGGCCAGTGCCGAGAGGCCGATTGTCGACTTGCCGGCACCCGATTCCCCGATCAGGCCGAGAACCTTGCCCTTCTGAAGATCGAAGGAGACGCCATCAACGATCGTCACGCGCTTCGGCGGTTCGCCGGGCGGATAACTGGTTGCCTCGATCTTCAGATTGCGGACGGAAAGAAGCTCAGGCATCGCCGCGCCCTCCCTTGAGGCTGGATGTGCGTTTCAGGAGCCAGTCGACGACCAGATTGACGCAGATGGCGAGCACGGCGATCGCCGTACCCGGCACGAGGGCGGCCGATATGCCGAAGATGATGCCATCCTTGTTGTCCTTGACCATGCCACCCCAATCGGCGGCGGGCGGCTGAATGCCGAGGCCGAGGAAGGAAAGCGTCGAGAGGAACAGGATCGAGAAGGCGAAGCGCAGCCCGAACTCGGCCAAAAGCGGCGACAGCGTGTTCGGCAGGATCTCGCGGAAGATGATCCAGAGCTTGCCTTCGCCACGCAGCTTCGCCGCCTCGACGAATTCCATCACCGCCACATCGAGCGCCACGGCGCGGCCGAGACGATAGACGCGGGTGGAATCCAGGACGGCCATGACGAGGATCAGGACGACTATGTTCTGCGGCAGGACCGCCAACACCACGAGCGCGAAGATCAGTGTCGGGATCGACATCATCAGGTCGTTGAAGCGCGAAAAGACCGTGTCGATCAGCCCGCGCGACACCGCTGCCGTAAAACTCAGGATGACGCCGAGCGAGAAGGAGATGATCGTGGCGGCGGAGGCGACCAGCAGCGTCGTGCGCGCGCCATAGATCAGCCGCGAGAGGATGTCGCGACCGAGGTTGTCGAGGCCGAAGAGATACTTATCGTCAGGCAGTTGCCAGACGTCGCCGACGACCTGCGTTTCGCCATAGGGAGCAATCCAGGGCGCAAAGAGCGCAAAGATGAAGGCGAGGGCGATGCCGGCCATGCCGATCCAGGCGGTGATGGGGATGTCTCTTGCTCTCATCTCGGATGCCTCAGCCTGGGATTGGCGATGATCGCCAGAATATCGGCCGTCATGTTGAGGAAGATGTAGACGGCCGCGAAGATCAGGCCACAGGCCTGCACGACTGGCATGTCGCGTACGGTGACCGCATCGACCATATATTGCCCCATACCGGGATAGACGAAGACCACCTCGACGACGACGACGCCGACCACGAGATAGGCAAGGTTCAACGCGACGACGTTGATGATCGGCGCCAGCGCATTCGGGGCGGCGTGTTTGACGATGGCGCGGAAGGCGCTCAGACCCTTCAGTTCGGCGGTCTCCATATAGGCCGAGGACATGACGGAGAGGATCGCTGCCCGCGTCATGCGCATCATGTGCGCGAGCACGACGAGAACCAGGGTCGCCGTCGGCAGGGCGATCGCCTTCAAGCGCTCGACCAAGCCCATGCTGTCATAGACCGTCGCCGGGAAGGTCGCCATGCCGAACTTCACAGCGAAAAACAGGATCAGCAGGTAGCCGATGAAGAATTCCGGCAGCGAGATCGCCGCGAGCGAGATAACGTTGATGATCTTGTCGGGCATTCGATTGCGAAAATGCACCGACAGCATGCCGAGGCCGACGGCGAGCGGCACTGAAATGACAGCCGCGAAACCCGCCAGGAAGAGCGAATTGCCGAGTCGCTTGCCAATCTGCTCGCTCACCGAGTTCTTGCTGGCCCAGGAGGTGCCGAAGTCACCCTGAACGGCACTGCCGAGCCATTCAACATAGCGCGTCGTCACCGGGCGATCGAGCCCAAGGTCCCGACGGATATTGGCGACCGCCTGCGGCGTCGCCGACTGGCCAAGATAGGTGGTGGCAAAATCGCCGGGAAGGGCTTCCAGCCCGCCGAAGATCAGGACAGACACAGCAAAGAGCAGGACAATGCTGAGCACGAAGCGCTCGAGAATGAGGGCCAACAGCGGAAAACGCTGCCGGAACCGGAGACCGGGCAGGACATTGCTTGGGGCAGGATTGGTCATGGCGAAGACCTAGCGCTGAAACGTCGGGAGGACCGCGGGTTTCATCCCACGGTCCCGGCTTCGTTGGGGATCGGAAGGGCGTGCGCCCTTCGCCGCTAGGCGTCCAGCCAGACACGGGTTGCGACGTAACCGTTCGACATATCGTTGCCGATGTCATGGACATAACCCTTCACCTGCTTGGTGGAGGCGTTCACGAAGTCGTTGAACATCGGCAGGATCACGCCGCCCTCGTCGCGCACCATCATCGCCATGGTGCGGTACATATCCTTGCGTTTGGCTTCATCAAGCTCGGCGCGCGCCTGCAGCAGGAGCTTGTCGAAGTCAGGGCGCTTGAACTTGGTGTCGTTCCAGTCCGCCGTCGAGAGATAGGCGGTGGAATACATCTGGTCCTGCGTCGGGCGGCCGCCCCAGTAGGAGGTCGAGAAGGGCTGGACGTTCCAGACATTGGTCCAGTACCCGTCACCCGGTTCGCGCTTGACCTCGATCTCGATGCCCGCCTTCTTGCAGCTTTCCTGGTAAAGGACGGCCGCATCGACGGCGCCGGGGAAGGCGACTTCGGAGGTGCGCAGGAGAACCGAACCGCTATGGCCTGACTTCTTGTAGTGGAAGGCAGCCTTGTCGGGATCGTAGGTGCGCTGCTCGATGCCCTCGGGGAACAGCGCATAGGTGCTGTTGATCGGGAAATCGTTGCCCACCTTGCCGTAACCGCCAAGGATCTTCTGCACCATGGTTTCGCGGTCCATGGCGTATTTGAGCGCCAGGCGCAAGTCGTTATTGTCGAACGGCGCCTTATCGCAATGCATGATGAAGACATAATGGCCGCGGCCGGCTGTCGAGAGAATCTCGACGTTGGGTGCGCGCTTCAACAGGCTGACCGTCTTCGGGTCGACACGGTTGATGTAGTGCACCTGGCCCGACGACAGGGCCGCGATGCGGGCGGTGGCGTCGTTCATGCCGATGATCTCGATCGAATCGACGTAGCCGCGGTCGGTGCGCCAGTCGTCCTTGTTCTTCTCGAAGGTGGCGCGGACGCCGGGCTCGAAGCTCGTCAGCTTGTAAGGTCCGGTACCGATCGAGGCCAGGGGATCGTCGACGCCGCCATTCGGCTGGATCACCAGATGGTAATCCGACAGCAGCAGCGGCATATCGGCATTGCCTTCACTGAGCGTCAGGACGAGATTGCCGCCATCGGCCTTGATCTCCTTAATCGAGCCGAGAACGCCCAGCGCGCCTGATTCCGAGCTTTTGTCGGTGTGGCGCTTCAGCGTTGCAACGACGTCGTCGATCGTCAGTTCCTTGCCGTTGTGGAACTTGACGCCCTTGCGGATCTTGAAGGTCCAGGTGACCGCATCCTTTGACGGCTCCCAGGATTCGGCGAGCGCCGGCACGGCAGCCCCAGTCAGCGGATCGGATTCGACCAGCATATCGCCCCAGCAGCGGCCGACGCAGAACATGAACTGCGACAGAAATTTCGCCGGATCCTTGGAATCGGTGGCGGCACCGCCTTCGAGGCCGAGCTTCAGGTGACCACCGTGCTTCGGTTCGGCGGCTTCTGCGCTTTCGGTGAAGAGTTTGTCGGCAACGGCAAGTGTGATGCCGGCCGCCATGGCGCGTCCCATGAATTCGCGGCGGCTGAGCCCGCCGGCGGTGACGCGGCTTGTGAGATATTTGGTGTAGTCGTTCATTCCCCTGTTCCTTCTTTGGTGCGTTGACAGAACTTCCGGGCAGAATCGCAGGCGGTTTCCTCTCCGCCTCCGGTGCCCGCATCATGCGGGAAAATGCGCGGTTGCTGCCGCCTCCTTATCGTCCTTTCCAAATGGGGCTTCGCTTCTCCGCGAAAGCCCGCGCGCCTTCCAATTGGTCTTCGCTCGAATAGAGCCGATCGACGGTCGCAAACTGCCGCTTGGTGATCTTGTTCATGGCAGTCTGGAACGTCGAACCCTCCGCTTCGCGAACGATTTCCTTGATTGCAGCATAGACGAGCGGCGGCCCGCTTTCGAGCAGCCGGGCAAGCTCCCAGGCTCTCGCCATCAAGCGATCGGCGGGCAGGATTTCATTGACGAAACCCCAGCGATGCGCTTCGTGGACGTCGAGCCAGCGACCCGTCAAAAGCATGTCCATCGCGATATGATAGGGGATGCGCTTCGGCAGCTTGATCGAAGCCGCATCGGCGACCGTGCCCGAGCGGATTTCCGGCAGGGCAAAGGTCGCATGCTCGGCGGCGATGATGAGGTCGGTCGAGAGCGCGATCTCCAGTCCGCCGCCGCAACAGATGCCGTTGATCGCCGAGATGATGGGCTTGTTGAGGTCACGCAGTTCCTGCAGCCCGCCAAAGCCACCCACACCATAGTCGCCGTCGACCGCATCGCCCGACGCAGCCGCCTTCAGATCCCAGCCGGCGCAGAAAAACTTTTCGCTCGCACCCGTGACGATGGCAACGCGCAAGTCGGGGTCGTCGCGGAAATTTCGGAAGATCAATCCCATGGCGCGGCTGGTCGCGAGGTCGATGGCGTTCGCCTTCGGCCGGTCGATGACGACTTCCAATATTCCGCCGTCACTTCGTGTACGAATGTAGTCGCTCAAACCTGCGCTACCTCCTTCGCCGTATGAGAGCATCAACTGCAACAACACCGCGCCCTTCGGGAAGAACCATCAAGGGATTAATGTCCAGTTCCTCAAGGCGCACCGCATTCTTTACGACATATTCTGCCGTAGCTGCGACGGCGTCTATAGTGGCTTCAAGATCGCCGCGCGGACGCCCGCGATAGCCATGGATCAACTTTGCGATTTTAAGACATGAAATCGCCGCACCAATATCGGCTTTCGTCGCCGGAAGCGGCAGGACGACGGAATCTTCGAGCAGTTCGACGAAGATTCCGCCCGCTCCCAATGTCAGCGACAATCCGAAGACCGGGTCCCGGCTGGCGCCGACAATGAGCTCGGCGACTGGCGGATCGATCATTTTCTCGACGAGATAACCGCCATTCGGCCGCATCGCCGCCGCCGCATTCGTCACCGCCTCTGGATCTTTGAGGTTGAGCACGACGGCGCCGGCCTCGGTCTTGTGCGCAATGCCGAGCCCCTTCAGTACGACGGGAAAACCGAGCCGCTCGGCCTGCTCTGCGGCTTCGCGAGGAGAAAAAGCCTGCAGCCCCCGGGGAACAGGGAGGCCGCAGGCAGCAAGCTCGGTCTTTGCATCGGCTTCCGACAGCGTATCGAGCTCGCCATCAACGGGGACGACGTTGAGGAGCGGCAGGGGAGGGGGACGATCCCAGGCCTCGCCGATCCCAGCGGCAACTTCCGCCGCGGTGATGGCTTCGTCGATACCCGAGAAGGCGACGATGCCCTTTGACATCAGACGAGCGGCAACCGGCTCCGGCATGTTCTCGGGAAGGGTCGCGAGCACGCCGGCCAGCGCACCGGTCGCGGAGGCTGCGGCGATGACTGCGTCTGTCGTCGTCGTCCACTCGGATGAATCACACCGGTCGTCGCGGGGAAAATCTAGAACCACGAGATTGAGTGCGCAGCCACCTTTGAACATGGCGCTGAATGCCTCCGTCTGACGCGCGAGATCGCCCCAGACGAAGGTGTGGTAGTCGAGCGGGTTTGCAAGCGCTACCATCTCGCCGAGCACCTCGCGCAGCCGCGGCAATTGCTGCGGCTGCAGGGCGGGGAATTCCACTTTCCGGCCGACGGCGGCATCCGCCATCAGGGAAGCCTCGCCGCCCGAGCAGCTCATGGACGAAATCGAATAGCTTGGGAGAGGGCCGGCAAGATGCAGCAGTTTCAGAGTTTCGAGCAGCGCCGGCAGGCTCTGGACGCGGCCGAGACCGAGGCGGGCGAGCACGGCATCGGCCACCGCATCGCTGCCGGCAAGCGAAGCTGTATGCGACACGGCCGCGTGTTTCGCCTGCTCGGACCTGCCGACCTTCAACACGACGACAGGCTTCTTCGATCGACGGGCCATAGCGGCAAGGCGTTCCAGGCCGGCAAGGTCGCCGAACCCTTCGACGTGAAGGCCAACCGCCGTGATGCGTTGATCCTCAATGAGCGCGCAGGCGACATCGGCAAGCGATGTCTGCGCCTGGTTGCCCGATGTGACCACATAGGCGATCGGCAGTCCGCGCGTCTGCATGGTCAGGTTGAGGGCGATATTGGAGGACTGCGTAAGGATCGCGACACCGCGTTCGACGCGCTGCATGCCATGCTGATCAGGCCATAACAAAGCGCCGTCGAGGCCGTTGATCAGCCCGTAACAGTTCGGCCCGAGGACCGGCATGCCGCCGGCCGCTTCCACAAGGGCCTGCTGCAGTTCGGCGCCATCGGCAAGTTCCGCCGTCGCCTCGCTGAAGCCCGATGCATAACAGACGGCGCCGCCGGCGCCGGCCAGCGAAAGGCCGCGCACGATGTCGATGGTGAGCGTTCGGTTGACGCCGATGAAAGCGGCATCCGGTGCCGCGGGCAGATCGGAGAGGGAGCGATAGCAGCGCCGCCCAAGCACCTCGTCGAGTTTCGGATGAACCGGCCAGATCTCGCCCGAAAAGCCCATGCGGTCGCACTGCTCGATCACCCTGCGTGCCTCACGGCCGCCGAAGACGGCGATCGTTTGCGGTCTGAGCAGGCGGTCGAGCGGTCTTGAGGTCATCGGCTCATGCTCCCAGCGGCCGAAGCAGATCGCGGCTGATAATGTGCCGCTGGATCTCGGAGGTGCCGTCCCAGATGCGCTCGACGCGGGCGTCGCGCCAGAAACGGGCGAGCGGCAGGTCGTCCATCAGGCCCATGCCGCCGAAAATCTGGATCGCCTCGTCGGTGACGCGAGCCAGCATCTCGGAGGCGTAGAGCTTGGCGGAGGCGATCTGCCGGTCGGCGGGACGACCGGCGTCGACCTGCCAGGCGGCGGCAAGCGTTAGCCAGTCGGCCGCATCGATCTCGGTGATCATGTCGGCAAGCTTGAACGACACACCCTGATTGGCGCCGATCGGCTTGCCGAACTGCTTCCGCTCGGCGGCGTAGGGGAGCGCCAGGTCGAAGACGCGCCGCGCCCGGCCGACGCAGGTGGCGGCAACCGTCAGCCGTGTGCCGTAAAGCCATTGGTTGGCGATATCGAAGCCGCGATGCACCTCGCCCAGCACCTGGGCTTCAGGAATGCGGCAGTCTTCAAAGCTGAGTGTACAATTATGGTAGCCGCGATGCGAAACGGACTCGTAGCCTTTGAGGATTTCGAACCCGGGCGTGCCGCGATCCACCAGGAAGGCGGTGATCTTCTTCTTGATGCCTTTCGGCGTTTCCTCCTCCCCGGTCGCGGCGAAGACGATGACGAAATCGGCGACATCGGCATGCGAGATGAAATGTTTCGTGCCGTTCAGGACAAAGTCGCCGCCATCGCGGCGTGCAGCGCATTTCATGCCGCGCATATCGGAGCCGGCATCCGGCTCGGTAATTGCAAGCGCGTCGATCTTCTCGCCGCGCACCGCGGGCAGGAGATAACGCTCACGCTGCTCGCCCTCACAGGCCATCAGAATGCCGGAGGGCCGGCCGAAGAAAACCGTCAGACCCAGCGAGCCGCGCCCGAGCTCCCGCTCGACCAGCGTGAAGGTGAGATGATCGAGGCCCGCACCGCCGACCTCCTCCGGAAAGTTGCAGGCGTAGAAGCCGAGATCGATGCATTTGCGCTGGATCTCGCGCCCGAGTTCCGGTGGAACGATGCCGGTCCGCTCGATCTCGCTCTCATGCGGATAGATTTCGGTCTCGACAAAGGCGCGAACCGTGTCGACGATCATTTGCTGTTCTTCGTTGAGGCCGAAATCCATGCCGATCCTCTTACCGTTTCTCGCCGACACAACGGCCGGCGCCTTCGGGCAGCGCCAATTCCGAATGAGCCGCAGCGATCATCCTGACCTTGTCGAGCACGGCGGCCGGCGCCGGTGCCGCCTTACCCATCTTGCTGTCGACATGCAGCAGCATGTGCTCGGCGGTGGCGAGAGCCTCGCCCGTCGCCGTAGCGTACAGAGTGTGAAAGACATGCAGCCGTTTGTCATCGGCGGCGAGCACCTGACAGGTCGAGTGGATCGCCTGCCCGAGCTTTGCCTCACCGAGATGGCGGATGTGGCTTTCGACCGTATAGTAGCTATGGCCCGCCTCGACATAGGCGAGATCGACGCCGACAAGACGCAGCAGCGCGTCCGACGTATCGCCGAAAACCTGCAGGTAGCGGTGTTCGGTCATGTGGCCGTTATAATCGACCCAGGCGGGGCTCACCTTGGTTTCGACGAGCCTCAGCGGTTTCGACGGATCGACAGAGGCGGCCGCATCACCTCCTCGCGCCCAGAGGGTTTGTTCGAAATCCTTCAAGAGCTTGCCGGCGCCCCAGCCTTTGCCGCCGTGGCCGCCCTTGAGGGATTGGAGGATGCCGACAAGATTTTCGTCGCGGATGCGCTCGAGCTCGCGGATCGAAAGCCCCGCCGCCTGCTCGTCGGACTGTCGGCCGATCTTTTCGATCAGTGCATCGTCGAGATCCACCACATCGGTGAGCTTGGTCCATGGCCAGGCGAGGCACGGCCCGAACTGGGCGAGGAAATGGCGCATCCCGGCCTCGCCCCCGGCGATGCGGTAGGTCTGGAACAGGCCCATCTGCGCCCAGCGCAGGCCGAAGGAATAACGGATGACGTCGTCGAGCGTCTCGACGGTGCAGATGTCGTCGTGGATAAGCCATAGGGCCTCGCGCCAGAGCGCCTCGAGCAGCCGGTCGCCGACGAAGGCCTCGATCTCCTTGGCGATGTGGACGCCCTTCATGCCGATCGGCGGCAGTTTGTCCATCGCCGCCTTGATGGTCACCGCCGATGTCTTCTCGCCACCGACCATTTCGACCAGCGGCAGCAGATAGACCGGATTATAGGGATGGGCGACAAACAGCCGTTCGGGATGTTTCATGTCCCGCTGCAGGTCGGTCGGCAGCAGTCCTGACGTGGATGAGCCGATCAGGGCATCCGGCCGTGCCGCGGCATCGATCTGCGTCAAGACACCGCGCTTGAGGTCGAGCCGTTCCGGCACGCTTTCCTGGATCCAGTCGGCGCCGGCGACCGCTTCCTCCAATGTCTTGCAGAAGGTGAGCCGGCCGCGCGGCGGCAACGGTGCGCCGGTCAGCATGGCATAGGCCTTTTCGGCATTGGCGATCACTTCGCCGACGATGCGTTCGGCCTCCGGATGCGGGTCGAAGACATCGACGTCGATGCCGGCAAGCAGGAAACGGGCGATCCATCCGCCGCCGATGACGCCGCCGCCGATACAAGCTGCCTTGCTGATCCCTGTCATGCCGCCCTCAGCGCTTCGTCAGTTTGAGTTTCTTGCGGACGTCTTCCGGACCGATGATCCGCGCGCCCATGCCTTCCACCACCTGCACGGCCTTTTCGACGAGCTGCGCATTGGTGGCGAGCTGGCCCTTGCCGACGAAGAGGTTGTCTTCCAGGCCGACACGCACATTGCCACCCGCCAGAACCGCCGCGGCCGGATAGGCCATGGCATTGCGGCCGATCGAGAAGGCCGAAAAGGTCCAGCTCGCAGGCACATTGTTGACCATCGCCATGAACGTGTTGAGGTCGTCAGGAGCACCCCACGGAATGCCCATGCAGAGCTGGATCAACACGGGGTCTTCGATCAGCCCCTCTTCAGCGAGCTGCTTGGCGAACCAGAGATGGCCGGTGTCGAAGGCCTCGATTTCGGGCCGCACGCCGAGAGCCGTCATCTTGCTTGCCATCGCCCGCAGCATGGCCGGCGTGTTGGTCATGACATAGTCGCCGAGGTTGAAGTTCATCGTGCCGCAGTCGAGCGTGCAGATCTCCGGCAGGCACTCGGCGACATGGCTGACACGCTCGCTGGCGCCCGCCATGTCGGTGCCTTTCGCATTGAGGGGCAGGGGGCTTTCGACATCCCCGAAGATCAGGTCCCCGCCCATGCCGGCGGTGAGGTTGAGAACGACGTCGATATCCGCCGAGCGGATGCGGTCGGTGACCTCCCTGTAGAGATCATTGCGGCGGCTGGCGGCCCCGGTTTCCGGATCGCGGACATGGCAGTGAACAACGGCCGCCCCAGCCTTGGCGGCGTCGATCGCGGAATCCGCGATCTGCTTGGGAGTGATGGGAACGTGGCTGGATCTGGAAACCGTGTCGCCGGCGCCGGTCACGGCACAGGTGATGAAGACATCGCGGTTCATAGCAAGAGGCATGTTTTTGTTCTCCCGTCTTATGGTCATTACGCGACAACATGAACAGAGATGCTTTACGCTTTCAGAAGCTTTTGATACATTATCGGAATCGTGGAGGTGACATTGCTACAGCGATCGACCGAGCGGCTCGATATCGACCTTCTCGTTCTTCCGGATACGAACCTGATCCTGATCGCGTCGGTCATCGAGCCGCTACGTGGCGCCAATCGCATTTCCGGCAGCGAGCTCTACCGCTGGCGGCTCCTGACACCGGACGGAGCGCCGGTTCCGACCACCAGCCACATCGCCATTCCGGCGGACGGGATCTTCCGGGCGACGGCCGAGGATAGACCGCTCTTCGTGCTTGCGAGCTACAACTGGCGCGGCAGCGCCACGCCGGCGCTCAAGATGCAGCTATCCCAGGCCGCCCGCCACCGGACGGTGATCGCCGGCATCGAGTCAGGCACCTGGCTGCTCGCGGAGGCAAGCCTGCTCGACGGGCAGCCGGCGACCGTTCACTGGGAAGATTACGAGGATTTTGCGCTTGCTTATCCTGAGGTGCGGGCCGTCAAGGATCGTTTTGTCATCGACGGCAAGCGACTGACGACATCGGGTTCGCTGCCGACCGTCGACCTGATGCTGGAGATCATCAGGCAGCGACAAGGTTATTCGCTGGCGCTCGAAGTCAGCCGGCTGTTCCGCTACGAGCAGCCCTCCTTTCATGGCGACGAACCGCTTTCCGCAGCCTCGGCGGGGCTCAGCATGCACGATCCCCGCGTGGCGCAGGCGGTGCGGCTGATGGAGGAACATATCGAGCAGCCCCTGATCCTCGCTCGGATCGCCCGCAGGGTCGGCATCAGCGCCAGGCATCTGCAGGACCTCTTCCAGCAGAGCATCGGCGCACCGCCGCATGTGCATTATCTCGCACTGCGCCTGAATGCGGCGCGCCGCAAGGTGATCGAGACGACGGCCTCCTTCGCCGATATCGCGGCGGCAACCGGTTTCAATTCGGCCTCGGCCTTTGCCAGAAGCTACCGGGCGAATTTTTCCGAAAGCCCGTCCGAGACAAGGCGCCGCTTGCGCCGCCGCATCACGTCATCGGCGGCGGCGACGTAGGCTGGAACGCGTCCCGGATCATCTCGGCAAGCTCGCGGATGGCTTCGGTGGAACGGTAGGTGCTGCGGCGGAGCACCACCTTCGAGGAATCGACCGGCGGGAAACCGTCTTCGGCGGTCAGCTCCCGGCAGCCGGGCGGGATGCTGCTGCGCGAAAGCGTTGTCACGGCAAGGCCTGCGGTCAGCGCATTCTTCAGTCCCGAACCCGTATCGGCGATGAAAGCAATGCGATAGTTGCGGCCGATCTGCTCCAGCGACCGGAGCGCAAAATCACGTGACCAGGTGGAGTTGCGATAGGTCGCAATGGGGAGGGGGTCGAGATCGTGCAGCCGGTGGACCATCGAGGTGACCCAGACTGTGGGATCGATGCAGATGACCTCACCTTTCGTCTGGTCGCTCCAGTCGAAAACGACGGCGAGATCGAGTTCGTCCCGCTCCAGGGCGGCGAGGTTGCGTGATGTATAATCACAGGACACGGTGACCTCGACAGCCGGGTGACGCACAGCGAAAGCCGCAAGCGCTGCCGGCAAAACTGTCTGGCTGTATTCCTCGGGAATTCCGATGCGCACCGGCCCGTCCAGCGGCTTGCTGCGGATCGTGGCGGCGGCCTCGTTCAGGAGATCAATGACCCTGCGGGCGTAAGGCACCAGCTGTATGCCCTGGCGCGTCAGCAGCACGCCGCGGGCGCCGCGCTCAAAGAGGCATTCGCCGATCGTCTGCTCAAGCCTCTTGATCTGGGTGCTGACGGCGGACTGCGTCCGGCCGATCCGCTGGGCAGCCGCGGAGAAATTCGATGTCTCGGCGACGACCAGGAAGGTTCTCAACAGGTCGCTTTCGATTGGCTCGTGCATGGTCAGCCATAGATAAAATCGATGATAGTCATCTCTACTATTCGTTTGTCTAATGTCAAATCCTGGCGCAGAAATGGGCGGCGTTCGACTTCCTTCTTTGAGAATCTGTGGTGACCATTGACAATCCGACCACGCGCCTCGCAGGCAGCGAGCACGAGAAGGGTGTGCTTCTCATTGTTGCCGCGACGCTCGCCTGGAGTGCGAGCGGCGTCTATTCGCGGCTGCTCACGACCGACGTATGGACGGCGACCGCCTGGCGGTCGTTGTTCGGAGGCCTGTTTCTGCTGATCCCCTGCCTTTTCCTCGAAGGGGGCATCTCGCGGCGGCAATGGCACTCCGTCTTCCATCCGTCGGGACTTGCGATGATCGCATGTCAGACCTTCAGTCAGGGATGCTTCATCGGGGCGCTCTATATGACCACCGTCGCCAATGTGACGATGATCTACGCGACGACCCCCTTCATCGCCGCGCTGTTCGGCTGGCTCATCCTCAAGGAGAGAGTGGCCAGGCGAACGATGATTGCCGGCGCCGTCTCCCTCTTCGGCGTCGGCATCATCGTCGCCTCGTCGATCGGCGGCGGCACCGGCTGGGGCGATCTCTTAGCGCTCGGCATGACCGCCTCCTTCGCGCTCGTCATCATTATTCCGCGCATCGATCCCGGCGTGCCGAGCCTGCCGCCGACCGTGGTCAGCGCTTTCCTGACGCTTGTCATCTTCGCGCCCTTCGGCTCGGTCGGCTCGCTCGATCTGCACAATTGGATCGTGCTAGCCGCCTTCGGGGCGACGAATTTTTCGCTGGCGCTGGTGCTCTTCCTCGCCGGGGCAAAGCGAATGCCGCCGGCCGAAGCCGCGCTGATCGGCACGATGGAAATCGTGCTGACGCCCTTCTGGGTCTGGCTGCTATTTTCCGAAGAGCCGCCCGTCGCCACCTATTTTGGCGGCGCCATCATCCTCGGCGCCGTGTTCTGGCATACGGCGGTCGATTTCAATCGGGGCCGCCGGCCATAGGGCGGCTGGCTGCCGACTGTCCTCCGCTCCGCTGACGAATCTTGTCGTGTTCGCTCATGCGCCGATGAGCGACCATGCGATTGCCGTGACGGCCGTTTCAGCCGGCGGTGGGGCCACCCCCTTTGATACTTCCAGGTGGCGGCCTCAGCCTCAACTAGCCAAAGAACGCACGAAGCTGAGCGAAAAACCCGCCTGGTTTATGAGCCGCCATCTTTCGTACGCGGCGAGCTAGTGTCGCAGCGCTGACGCGTTCCCCGAAATGGCAAAAGCAGACCAGGTCATGCAATTGCTCATCACTGAGTTCGAAGAACCGCCTGGCTTCGCCATAGCTGTCGTTTTCCATTCCTGCCGCCCGCAGAATGGGATCAGCGAACGCAACAGAGATCGGAGTGTCGTCGTCACGCAAGGCGAGCCGATCGGCAATCGGCTGATACTCTGTCTCGTGAAGCGTTCTGAGAAACGGCTTAGGGCTGCGTTCCAGAATGTCCGCCCACCGTTCTAGGCGTTCGCGCCTCGTCATTTCAAGGCGATCATAGGTCGGGCTGACCTTAGCGATCGTTTTCAATTGCTCGAGTGCATGCTGTTCCATTTCGGCCTCCTATCCCCGGAAAAATAGATGGTCCGCTCCCAGAAACAGCCTCGCTCAGGTCACAGCCGAAGTCCAATCACGATTGAAAACGACATCTGCTGCTGGCCGAAAGATGTGATTACAAGTGCCACATGTTCAGCGGTGCGAAGCCCGAAAGTTGCGATCACATCATCCGGAGCGATCCGGAAAACTGCCGCATTCGCGAGATCAATCTGTCGTTCCCCACGGAAAGTGATTGCGGCTTTGCCGCCTGTCGCCTGGAGGTGCGCCCATGTCGCTTTTTCGGGCGCTGTTTTCGACCAGGCATGGTTTTCTGGTCATGTTTACGGCGCTGCCTTGCAAGCTGGCGACATGAACATGCGAGGCTGGCCAGCGGCCGGCGCGCTGCCGCGCGGCGGTGGTAGAACTGAAGTCCTCAAGGCGGTCGCTGGCTTGATACCCAGAGATCGAGACGGATCGAAAGGAGGTTCTGGAGCCCGAACCAGCTCTTTGCGCAGCAGATCTCCGGATTGCGGCGGGCGATGACGAGCGGAACGACAGGCCAGACCTATCGTGCCACTCTCTCCTCGATCCAGCCTGTCCCCGCCTAGCTGCGAAATTCGAATATCGCCCGATGCGGCGATGTGAATACCGGACTGCAGAGGAGGCAGGCCGGAGGAAAGCTTGCCGTCGACTGCATCGGTTGCAGCTCGAGGCATTCAACACATGGGAGGAATCCATGAGCAAGAACAGAGGCGTCGTCTATCTCCGGCCGGGAAAGGTCGAAGTCCGCGATATCGACGATCCGAAGCTGGAAGCGCCGGACGGCCGCCGCATCGAACACGGCGTGATCCTGAAGGTGATCTCCACCAATATCTGCGGCTCCGACCAGCACATGGTCCGCGGCCGCACGACGGCAATGCCAGGCCTGATCCTCGGCCATGAAATCACCGGCGAAATCATCGAGAAAGGCGTCGATGTCGAGATGCTCGAGATCGGCGATATCGTCTCGGTGCCCTTCAATGTCGCCTGCGGCCGTTGCCGTTGCTGCAAATCTCAGGATACCGGCGTCTGCCTGACCGTAAACCCGACTCGCGCCGGCGGCGCTTACGGCTATGTCGACATGGGCGGATGGATCGGCGGACAGGCACGCTACGTCACCATTCCCTATGCCGATTTCAACCTGCTGAAAATTCCGGGCCGGGACAAGGCGATGGCGAAGATCCGCGATCTCACCATGCTTTCGGACATTCTGCCCACCGGCTTTCACGGTGCAGTGCGCGCAGGCGTCGGCGTCGGCTCGACCGTCTATGTCGCCGGTGCCGGTCCTGTCGGCTTAGCGGCTGCGGCTTCGGCTCGCATCCTCGGTGCTGCGGTCGTCATGATCGGCGATTTCAACAAGGACCGCCTCGCACATGCGGCGAAAGTCGGTTTTGAGCCCATCGACCTCTCCAAGAGCGACCGTCTCGGCGACATGATCGCTGAAGTCGTCGGCAGCAACGAAGTGGACAGCGCCATCGACGCGGTCGGCTTCGAGGCACGCGGCCATTCGGGCGGCGAACAGCCGGCAATCGTGCTGAACCAGATGATGGAGATCACCCGCGCCGCCGGCTCGATCGGCATTCCCGGCCTCTACGTGACCGAGGATCCGGGCGCCGTCGACAATGCCGCCAAGCACGGCAATCTCTCGCTTCGCTTCGGTCTCGGCTGGGCAAAGGCGCAGTCCTTCCACACCGGCCAGACTCCGGTGCTCAAATATAATCGCCAGCTCATGCAGGCGATCCTCCATGACCGGCTGCCGATCGCCGACATCGTCAACGCCAAGGTCATCCCGCTCGAAGATGCCGTCCAAGGTTATGAGAGCTTCGATCACGGAGCGGCGACGAAGTTTGTTCTCGACCCACATGGAGACGTCGCGAAAGCCGCATAAAGCGAAGGACCGGAGACCAAACCGACAGCGCCGCGCTTCTTTTCGAAGCGCGGCGCTATTTAGTTTTAACTTGGCAAAACTACTGGATGCTGAACGGGAAATACTTAGCGTTGATCATGTCGTAGGTCCCGTCGGCCTTGATGGCCCTCAAGGCTTCGTTCAGGCGCGCAAGACGCTCCTTGTCATCCAGGCGCAACGCGATGCCGGCACCCTCGCCGAAATAGGTGACGTCGACCAGATCCGGCCCCTTGAACTCGCAGCAGGTTCCCGCCTTCGTGTTGGCGATCCAGTCATAAATGGCGAGTTTATCCTCAAGGATAATGTCGACACGCCCGTCCGAGAGGCCTTTGTATAATTCCGGCGAAGACGGGAAAACCGTCTTCTTCAGGTCAGGATAGAGGTGGTTAGCATAGGATTCCTGCGCTGTGGACGATGTCACTCCGAGTTTCTTGCCGCTGAGGGCGGCGGGGCTTACGTCGCTGATCGGCGAATCTTTCCGGGCGATGAACACCGACGGGCTGGTGTAATATTTCTCGGTAAAAGCGACTTTCTGGCGGCGCTCCAGGCTCATCGACATGGACGAGATGATCGCGTCGTATTTGCCGGCGACGAGATCGGGGATCATGTCGTCCCACTTTTCGATGATGAACTGACATTCGAACTTTCCGACGTCGCAAAGCGCGTTGGCGATATCGATGTCGAAGCCTTGCAGCTGGTTATTTGCATCGAGATAGTTGAAGGGCGGAAATGCTCCTTCGACGGCAACTCTCAGAGGCGTGCGATCTTGCGCAGCCAGCTGCAGCGGCGAGGCGGCGGCGAGAAGGAGGCCCAATCCGCCCGCCATCAGCGCTCCGCGCAGTATAGTCTGAATGGATAGGCGCAACATCGTCGGAACTCCTTGTGTGGCGTAGTCTCCGCCATAGTGCGCCCCAGCCTTTAATTCTACGTGAACGCTTCTTTGTTAACGTCCACGAATGCGCCCGTGGTGGGTTCAGGGGTTTAGGCTTGCACATCGTTGTCCCTTCCAGCTCCAATACGTTTCAGCAATCCTGGATCGCTTCGGGGAGAATTCTATTCCTGATCGCTGTCAGCGGGCTCGGGGCGATCGGACTGGTCGTGCTTTCCGCGCTCTGGGCGGGAACCGAGAGCGACGCGGCAGCCCTCGATCGACAGCGTCAGCTTGTCAATGCGCGCCTCAGGGAACAGGTCGATCAAGTGGCGCATGTCATTGGTCAATTCGGCAATGGCTACCTCTCCAGCGTCTATCCGGCCTCCCGGGCAGCCGGAGTTTCCTCCAGCCTCGACACTGTACTCACGGCGGCGGCCGGGAGTGCGATCAGCCACACTGCGATGTCGGCCTTCGGCTATGACCAGGCCTTCGTCGTCGATGACAAGGCGCAGCTGATCATGCTGACCGACGCCGAAACCGAAAAGCGCTATCGCTGGATGAAACCGCTCTTTCTGCCTCTCCTGAAAGACGCGCGCCTGACGGCGCACCACGGCACCGCTTCCAGCGAACCGATCCCATCGTCATTGGATAGCCGAGCGGCCAATACCGCTCGCTCGAACCATGCACTGGCCAATCTGATGCGGCTCGAAGGCCGGCCGACGATCGTGGGCGTCGTTGCCGTCAACGAAGCCGCCGAGCGGCAGCCGCAGCCGATGCGGCAATTCCTGATCGTCGTGCGGTTTCTCGACGGCGCGGCGCTCGACGAGTTGAGCCGGCAACAAGGCCTCAACGGCGCGCGCTTCGCGCGCACGGCCGACGCTGACGAAAATGAGGTTGCGTTCCAGATCGACGCAACGGCAAACGGCGAACCGATCGGCTTTATTGTATGGCGGCCTGATCTTCCTGGTTCGAGGGTGATCGGCCGCTTGATGCCGGCGCTTTCGATTGCCGCCCTGGTGATCGCGGTCCTGTTTTCGGTTCTGCTGGTCCGCCTGCGAAGCAGTCTCGGCGAACTGAAGAAAAGCGAGCTGCACGCCAGGCAGCTCGCCCTGCATGACGTGCTGACCGGCCTTCCCAACCGCGCCCTGTTCGCGATGCGCTTGGAGGAGTGTTTGGCCGACACGCGCAATTCCGCCGAGCGGTCGGCAGTGGCGCTCCTTGACCTCGACCGCTTCAAGGCGGTGAACGACACGTTCGGGCATGCTGCCGGCGACGAGCTCATCAGGCTGGCTGCGGAGAGGGTTCACGCGTTGCTTCGTCCGGGGGACACGCTTGCCCGCCTCGGCGGGGACGAGTTTGCCCTGCTTCTCCGGAACATCAGAGATGAAAAAATCTTGCCTTCCATCTGCGAAGCGATCGTTGCCGAACTTGGCAGACCCTTCCCGCTTTTGAGGGGCGAAGCGATCGCCCGGGTCGGCGGCTCGATTGGTGTGACCGTGGTGCCGGACGCCGGACGCAATGCCGACGATCTCATGCGTTATGCCGACGTCGCGCTCTACGAGGCCAAAGTGGGCGGAAGAGGCCAGTGGCGCGTCTATTCGCCGTCCATGGACGGTGGCAGGAATGCACGCGACGTCCTTAAGAACGAATTGCGGGATGTTCTGGCAAAGAGCACGGCCTTCTCGGCCGTCGCTCCACAACCCGGTACGATCGGCAACAGACCGGACTTCGGATCGCTTGAGGTCTACTATCAGACAGTGCATCGCGCCGAGGGCGGATACTCGGCGTCAGGCGCGGAGGCTCTCGTGCGCTGGCGCCACAGCCAGCGCGGACTGTTGACGCCTGCCAGCTTCATCCCGGCGGCCGAGGAAGGCGGCCTCATCGACGCTCTCGGTTTCTGGGTGCTGCGCGAAGCCTGCAGGGCTGCCGGCAGCTGGCCGAAAGACACCTTTGTGGCCGTGAATGTGTCTCCCTCCCAGCTGAGAAGGCCCAACTTCGCCGAGGAGGTCTTCGCCGTGCTTGAAGAGACCGGCTTGCCGCCGTCGCGCCTGGAGCTCGAACTCACCGAGTCCTCGCTGATCGAGGATAGATCGGATGTCTATTCGGTACTGAAATCGCTGCGTGGCCGTGGAGTTCAGATTTCGCTGGATGATTTTGGAACCGGCTTTTCGTGCCTCAGCCACCTGGTCCGCTTCGACATAGACCGCATCAAGATCGATCGTTCCTTCGTCTCTCAGCTGGGCGCAAAAGCCAACGGCGCTGCCATCATCGGCGCCATCGTCACTCTCAGCCGCAACCTCGGCATTTCGACCACGGCCGAAGGGGTCGAAACCGAATATCAAAGGGACTTTCTGGCCGCCCTCGGCTGCACCGACCTCCAGGGCTACTTCTTCTCCAAACCGGTTCCGCTTTGCGAACTCGACTGCTTCGGCAAATCCGAAAGCAGCCCCGCATCACGGACGATCGCTCCGGGAGCCATTGCCTAGCGCCCTTTGATCTTTCGGCATCAGGAACTTTCGCCCCGGGCAGCGGTTGACGCCCCAAGACGAATGGAGGATGTGATGGGCGACATCGGCGAGTGGCGGCACCTTTGCGTCGACATGCAGCGGATGTTTGCCGAAGACACGCCGTGGCACGTTCCATGGATGGCCCGGATCTCCCCTCAGGTCGAGGAACTCGCCGGCCGCTATCCGTCCCGAACGATCTTCACCCGTTTCATGCCGCCTGAGCATGCGGATGCGATGCCGGGAAAATGGCGCGATTATTACCGGAAATGGTGGATGATGACAGGTGAGCATCTTCCGCATGGCCTCGTCGAGCTGACTTCGTCGCTCGCCTCGCATGTTCCGCCGGCAAGATGTTTCGACAAACGCACCTATTCCCCCTGGATTGACGGTCGCCTTCACACGATTCTTCAATCGGAACGGGTCAACACCCTTGTGATTACCGGTGGGGAAACGGACGTCTGCGTGCTTGCCGCGACGCTCGGCGCCATCGATCTCGGCTATCGCGTCATCCTGCTGAAGGATGCCGTCTGCAGCAGCGCCGACGATACTTATGACGCTTCGCTGGAACTTCTCCACGACCGCTTTTCCGTGCAGCTCGAACTCATGGAGACCGAGGAGTTCTTGAGCGGCCTTGGCTGAGAAGCCGTTCCGGCGATCTTTCATTGATATGTATCAAGGCTGGGCTCCCCGCGCCGGCATAAGCTGGGCAGCCTGCCAGAGGAGCTCGGCAGCGCATCTTGCGGCAACGAAATCAACCGGTCCGGAGATAAGCAATGTCTTTGGAGCTGATCAGTGGAATGATGAAGTCGTCCGGCGAGGAAGCCCTGCTGGTCATGGATGCCGGCGGCACGAACCAGATGGTCGTTATCGACAGGCAAGCCCTCCTTGAGGTTGCCCAGCCGCCGCGTTGCGACGAAAGCCGGCTGCAGGAAAATATCGGCCTTTTCAGCCGGATTGCCTGCGCGAAATTCAATCGCGGCGATATTGAGCGCGACGGGCGCATCAGAATTCATGCAGCCGACCTTTGAGTGCCGCTCACCTCCCCGACGGTGTTGAGTCTCGGCACTCATAGGAAGTGGCGCGTCAGATCCGGCGCGATCGAGCGGCAGGCATCGGCGCCAACAACGAGATCAGTCGCTTACGTCATGAACGAGCCGGCGAGGCCGGCGAGCACCGCGATACCGCTCACGATGGCGAGCCGAACCGCATAGCCAAGGCTCCCCGCGCTTGCTGCAAGCCCTGTTTTCGCAAGAAGATTGGCGAAAGCAGCGACCGCTATGGCTTGTGCAGCCGCGTCCGCCGGCAGGTTCGGGAGCTTCGCGATCGAAAGCGTTATCGCATCGAGATCGCCGAGCCCGGTGATGAAGGCGACCACCGCCAGCGACTGCGTTCCGAAGAATTCCAAGGCCGCCCGCGTCACGATGGTGACAGCGGCAAGAAGAAGAGCAAAGCGTAGGACGACGATCACCTCCAGCGGATTTTTCGGTGAAAAGTCGGGACTGTCACCGGCGCGCGGCGACAAGCCGGCCAAGCCACCGCCGATGGCAAGCGCCGCCGCACCCGGGCCAAGCAATGCCGCAAGCTCCTCCAGCACCGTCGGTGCGATGACGCCACAAATCAAAAGCACCCGGCTCAGGGATACCGCCCCCGCCATCATCGCTCCGGCTGAAAGCAGCGGCGAGAGCGCGGGCATCTGCTTAGACTGTCGGGCAAAGGAAAGAGTAAGGGCCGTCGAGGAAACGATACCCCCACAGGCGCCCGTCAGGAGCAGTCCGGCTCTGGCGTCGGTGAGCCGGATCATGACATAGCCAGCAAACGAAACCGCTCCCACGAATATGGTCAGCATCCACAGCTCGAAAGGGTTGATCATCTGCCAGGGATCGACCGCCTCATTGGGAAGAATGGGAAGAATGACGACCGTCATCGTCAACAAGATCAGGGCGGCTCTCAACTCGAGCCAGGTCAGTTTCCGCAGAAACCCGTGCAGAGGCTCCCGCGCCGCCAGAAGTGCCGTCATTGCAACCGCGCTCGCCGCGGTCGTCGTCATGTCTGCAACGACGGCTCCGAAACCGAGCGCAAACACCGTGATCGCGGCAATGGCACCGGTTGCGCTGTAGTCACTCTCCCGCAGCGCCTGCATGCGGCTGAAGACAAGGATCGTGACGCAAAAGAATACGAAGATGGCCGTCGGCAGGACCGGCCCCACGATGGGTTGCAGGAAGCCGCAAAAGCCGCCGAGGAAACTCGACAGGCCATAGGTGCGGATACCCGCCACTCTCTTGCCCGGCGCCGCCTCCCGTTCTTGCCATCCACGTTCGATGCCGACGAGTATGCCGATCGCAAGCGCAAGACTGAGGCGCTGGAATGCATCTGTCATCACCAATGAAGTCATCATCGGAACGTCCAGTTATTGCCGGCGACTCCGCCTGACGGAGGCTATTATGTCCCATTTTCCGTGGTGAGCACGCATGCCGATCTCTCTGTTCCTGGAATCCATCCACACCCGTGCGGAACGGGGTCGTGGCCGAGTTTGCGCAGAATGCCTTGACCGAGGCGCCCCGAGAAACTGCGCGATTGGCCGGGATCTCCTCGATAATGGCGGTGGTCTCCGCAAAGTGGTGGGTGGGCTGGCGGATGAGACGGTGGAAGACCTTTTGCGCTCGAACCTGTGCCCGATGCGTCCGGCCCTCAACCGGCTCCCCTGTCTTCTGCCTCTTCCAGAGCTGCGCTCAACAGTTGGAGCGCGAACTCCTCTGCGACCTTTTCGTCATCCGCGCATAGCTTCAACGGGGCGCATCTCTCCTTCAGATTACGGATGAGTCTCCGGCGAAGCCTGGGGACGAGCCGCGATTCCGTTTTGGCGAGAAGCTCCTGCAGACAGGTGACGGCCACCGCTTCAAACATGAGAAGCTTGCCTTCGACTTCGCCTTGCGAAGGAATGGGCAGCCGCTCGCCGCCTCGTTTGAAATCTCGCTCCGTCGACAGCATTTGCGGCCTCCTTAACCGATCACAGGCCTGCACCTTACCGAATTCCGCGATTGGGACGTCCACGGCCCCAATCGAGAAGCAACCTACAAGGCAGAAATCGACAGCGCTTTGACGAAGGTCAAGGAACCCCTTGCCATCGCGACTATCCTTTCCCTATCCAACCAGAGAGGTATATCGACATGGCCATCAGGACGGCATTAAGCATCCTCAGCGTTCATCAGTTCGAAGAAGATCTCAAAACCGCAATCGACTTCTGCGGCGCCCATGGCGCCCATTTGAACGCGCTGGTGATCTCTTTGGGAACTGCGCCGACGATCGGCAATTATAACACCATCTCTTCTGTCTGGCTTGACGAACGCCAGCGCGAAATCGACGCTTTGTCAGAGAAGACAGACGAGATCAGGACCGCTCTCGACCGAAGCGAGATCTCCTGCGAGGTCCAGGAGGTCTACACGGAATTTGCCTGGGCCGACGAAGACATTGCTGAAAGGGCGCTCTACGCCGACGTCGTCCTGATCGGGCGCCAGGCGGCCCAAGACGAAGATCTCCGCAAACGGATCATCAATGGGGCACTCTTCCAGACGCCGACGCCGATTGTCATCAACCGTGGCGCAGGCGCGATGAATGCCTTCTTGAGGTCGGTTCTGCTGGCATGGGATTCCAGCGACGAAGCGTCGCGCGCCGCCCGCCAATCGCTTGATCTGCTCCGCCAAGCCGACATCGTTTACGTCACGATGGTGGATCCGGTGGCGCGGATGCGCACGCACGGCGAAGAACCGGGCGCCGACATTGCCGCCTATCTTGCCCGTCATGGCGTGAAGGTGCAGGTGGATCGCATTGCCAGCGGCGGACGACGGGCAGACGAGGTCCTGCGGCAGCACGCCGTCGACGTCTCCGCCGACCTGATCGTCATGGGCGCATACAACCATCCCCGCTGGCAGCAGACGATCTTTGGCGGCGTGACGCGCGGCATGATCGAAGAAAGCCGGATGCCCATCTTCATGGCCCATTGAGCCGGCCGGCGCTCAGCCGGTCCGGCGTCTCACACCTCGTTGTGCATTTCGCCCGGTTGCTGCACACATCCGGGCGATAGGCACTAATCGATGGCGAAAGCCGCGCGGCCGGATATTGTCCGGACAAGGATGCCAAAGAAGATGTGTGGAGATTCGGCAAGGATCGGAACCTCCTTCGGGCTGAGTGAGCCCACTTCCCACCAGTCCGGGTGCTTCTGCAATACTTCCCAGGCGTGCAGGCGCTCGCTCCGCCGCAGTTCAGTATCGGGAAACTCCTCGAACTTTCCTTCGGCGATAACGCTCGTCCAGCCATTGCCCACCCGCCGGTCCACCTGCAGGCACACCTTATCGTTTTCCCGCATCCATTCCAATTTGCGCCCCGGCATCGAAAAGCAGTATGCGACGCCATCTTCAAAGGCGAAATAGATGGGCACGATATAGGGCTGACCGTCCTTGCAGCAGGCCAGGTGCCCAAATCTTGTCTCTCGCAGGACGGCGTGGCATTCGGCCAGCGTAAATTCCCGTAAATCAAATGACATGACACGCTCCTTTCCGATGATCGAGGAGCCATTCTAGGCCGATCGCGGCTTCGCGCATTGATAGAGAGCAATGTCGAATTGGCAGGCCGACCGCCGGCCCGGGCAACAAATCACGGAAGAGGTCAGCTTGGCTGAAGGCCAGGAGTGCTGCATGGTCGATACCGGATGACAACAGGTGAAATTCAGACGCTGAGAAAGGAAGGCACTCGCTCCCTTTGCTGCCGCCACAGCTCGGTTAGGGGGAAAGCCTCTCGTCCGCCAGACGAGCACAGCTCACGCAGTAGGGCGTGTAGGGGATGACCTCCAGCCGGCTGGGTTCGATCGGGGCGAGACATCTGACGCAGCGACCGAACGTTCCGCGCTTGAGGCGTTCGAGGGCCGCCTCGATCGATTTGATTTGCTCACCTGCTTCCCTTCGCATTTCGGTCAGTACCTGATCGTTCTCGATCTGGGTGACACGATCTTCGCTATCCGGATCCAGCGCAGCACTGAGATCGGCATCAATGGCCGACCGCCGGCGCTGCAGGTCCGCTTTCATGGTGTTCAGTTTATTTTCTATCTCTTCGGTCTTCATCGAGGCCATCCCGCTACGGAAACGGCGGCACATGCCGCGCTCTGTTGGCGCATTCGACCCGCGGCGGTCCATCGCGCAACGCTCTCACCGTACGACCGCCGATGAGGGCTGCATTGATCGGCGTCAATAGGGGAGGGAAATCCCCAGTTTGAGCCAAGTCAATGCGCATTTCCGGGTCAAGCGCCAGAGTGGCAAAACAGGCGCCATTCTCTTCTTCGGGTGTACACCATGAAACGGCATATCCTTCTTCCGCTTCTCACTTATCCCGATGCGACTTCGGAAATCATGATCGCCAATGCAGTCATGCTGGCGCGCCACTTGCAAGCGACGCTGACCGTTTATGCGGTGGAGATTGCCGTTCCCGACGTATCCAATGCGCTGTCCTCTCTGATCATCGATGCGGCGCGGATGGCGCGGGAAGCAGGAGCGCTGAGCCGCCGGCGCGCTTCTATGTTGACGCAGAAGGCGGTCGATGAGGCAAACGCGGCATCTGTCGATCTACGCGTTCGTGAGATCAAGCTCGAGGAGCCATTCGTCGTGGACGCCCTGGCGGAAGCCTCGCGCGCCTACGATCTCGTGCTTCTGGAACTGGCGGGCCTCTCCCGCCCGATCGTCGAGGCGGTGCTGTTCGGATCGGGGCGGCCGCTCGTCCTCTATCCGCCGGCGCCTTTCGGCGGCAGGATCGACCGCGTCGCCATCGCATGGGATGGCAGCCCCGCGGCTGCACGGGCGACTCATGATGCCTCCGTCTTTCTAGAGCAGGCCTCCAAGGTCTTCCTGCTGTCCGTGATCGTGAGAAGCCGATGACCTTTGAAACGGGCGACCATCTCATCGAAAACCTGCTGAAGAGCGGTGTGATGGTGGAGGCGTCAGGCCTGCGCGCAGGCGGCAACCCGGTCGGGGAGGTGCTGCAGAGCAAGGCCTTCGAACTGCGGGCCGACCTTCTCGTCATGGGCGGGTTCGGCCATTCGCGTTTGCGGGAATTCGTGCTCGGCGGCGCGACGCAGGCGGTGCTGAGCAGCATCACCCTGCCTGTGCTGCTGTCGCATTAACGGATCAAAGGACCGGCTTCGAGGCAAGTGCTTCTCGAACTCATTGCCAACGCCACGAAGGCCGCGGCCTCACCAGCCGCGGCATGTCGGCCCGGCAACAAACGGCTCCTCAATCCCGTCGCAGCGTCTTACCGGTCTCCGCATCGAACAGATGAAGCTTGCCCGGCCGGGCAGCGATCGTTACGGCCTGCCCCGGCTCGAAATCGTGACGTTCAGACAGCACGGCGACAAGCTCGCCGGATCCGTAGCGCAGAAATACCATCGTCTCGTGGCCGGTGGGTTCGGTGACGTTGACGGTTGTCTTCAAGCCGCTCGGAGCGAGCGAAAGATGTTCGGGCCGCACGCCCAGGCGCACGGCCTGGCCATCGGACGCCTCCGGCGTGAAACCGAGCGCAATCTCATCGCCCGTCTCCGTGACGAAGACCGCACCCTCGGCCTTGTAGTGACCTTTCAGCAGATTCATCGACGGCGAGCCGATGAAGGTGGCCACGAAGGTATTGCGCGGACGGTCGTAGAGTTCCAGCGGCGTTCCCGTCTGTTCGATCTTGCCGCCCTGCATGACCACGATCTTGTCCGCCATGGTCATCGCTTCGACCTGGTCATGGGTGACGTAGATCGTCGTGGTTCTCAGTCTTTGGTGGAGCTCCTTGATCTCCTTGCGCATCTGCACGCGCAGCTTGGCGTCGAGATTCGACAGGGGCTCGTCGAAGAGGAAGACCTGCGGCGATCGGACAATGGCTCGTCCCATCGCCACGCGCTGCCGCTGGCCGCCCGAAAGCTGGCGCGGATAGCGGTCAAGATAGGGCACGAGGTCGAGTGTTTCGGCCGCCGCCTGCAGGCGCTGCTTGATGACATCGGCCGGCTGCTTCTGGAGGCGCAGCGCGAAGACCATGTTCTCGGCAACGGTCTTGTGCGGATAGAGGGCATAGCTCTGGAAGACCATCGCAATATCGCGGTCCTTCGGCGGCAGATTGTTGACGATCTTTCCGCCGATCGAGATGGTGCCGCCGGTAATGCTCTCGAGCCCTGCGACCATGCGCAGCAAGGTCGACTTGCCGCAGCCGGACGGGCCGACGAGCACCACGAACTCGCCGTCGCGAATGTCTATGTTGACCCCATGCAGGATATTTAAGGCGCCGTATGCCTTCCGCGCCTCTGAAATATTGACCTCAGCCATATGCCTCCCACTCGCTTTCCGGTCACCCCAGGCACACATTCCAGGGGATGAATCTCTCGACAGTATCCAGCGTATGAGGCACTACGAAAACGCGCTCTGCCACGACCCGAAGTACCTTCAAAACCTCCTCCATGAAACGTTTCATTTTTTATTGACTTTTTCCGCTTCCCGTCTAATGCTCAATGATGAGACCGAGAGGAGCGGTTTCAAACAAGAATTATGAAACGTTTCATTTTCTTGTTTACCAGATAGTTCTGCACGAGACCAGTCCCAAATTCGGGCCGGAGCCTATCCGGAACACTGGCTGGCGGCAGCGCACCAAACGTGGAGGAGGAAGACATGAAAGTCGAAATTTACGATGCATTGATGCGCCGTCAGGCAAGCCGCCGCGACGTTTTGCGGGGAACGGCAAGTGCGGCGGCTCTGCTCGGCCTGTCCGGCGCGATGGGCGGAATTGCCGGCACCGCATTCGCCGCCGATGACCTACGCGCGCAGATCCTGCAGATCCCGGGCGTCGGCAAGGGTTCGCCGACGGACGCGGACTGGCAGAAGGTCGGCGAGCTCTGCCTCGGCCCGACCAAGGCCAATGTCAAGCAGGGCGAATTCGCTGGCGTCGAGCTGACCTTTATGGGGCTCAACAACCAGAATCTGCACAACTTCCTGTTCCGCGGCTTCCTGAAGCCTTGGGAAGCCTATACCGGCGCCAAGATCAACTGGATCGACCTTGCTCAGGCCGATTACAACGCCCGCCTTCAGCAGTCGATCGCAACCGGCACGGTCGATTTCGACATCCTTGAAATGGGGGCGCCTTTCGAAGGCGACACCGCCGGACGCGGGCTTCTCGACGAGATGCCTGATTGGGCTGCAAAGCAGGTCGAAGCCGACGACCTGGTGAGCTACCTGAAGCCACCGGTTGGCACCTGGGACGGCAAGACCTATCGTGTCACGATCGACGGCGACTGCCACACCTTCGCCTATCGCAAGGATTACTTCGGCGAAGGCTCGATCAGCGGCATGGCCGAGCCGCCGAAGACCTGGCAGGAGGTCAACGCAGCGTCCAAGGCGCTGATCGGCAAGACCGATCCCTTGACCAGCCAGCCGGCCTACGGCTATCTCGACCCGCTCAAGGGCTGGGGCGGCTTTGGCTTCTATTTCATCGAAAACCGTGCGACGGCCTATGCCAAATATCCCGGCGATCCGGCCTGGCTGTTCGACCCCGAAAATATGAAGCCGCTGGTTAATAACCCCGCCTGGGTCCAGGCAATCCAAGACGTCCTGGATTTGATCGCAGCCAAGGCCTATCCGGCCGATCAGATCAATGCGGACCCCGGCACCACGGCCTTCTCGCAGTTTCTGGCAGGCACCGGTGCAATGCTGATGTGGTGGGGCGATGTTGGCTCCGGCGCCCGCACATCCGATACCTCGGTCGTCGGCGACGTGGTCGGCTTCGGCATCAACCGCGGCTCCAACCGCGTCTACAACCGCAAGACCGGGCAGTGGGAAGACAAGTATAACGAGGCGCCCAACATGGCCTACCTCGGCTGGGGCATCTACGTCACCAAGCGAGTCTCCAGTGACGAGAAAAAACGCAAGGCGGCCTGGTCTGCTGCCGCCCATCTCGGCGGCAAGGATCTGTCCCTTTGGACGTCGGCCTATCCGTCCGGCTTCCAACCCTATCGCCAGTCGCACTTCAACTACGACGAATGGGAAAAGGCAGGTTACGACCGCGCCTACATCGAGGATTATCTGGGTTCGAACGCCGACAGCTACAACCATCCGAACGCTGCGATCGAGCCGCGCATCCCCGGCATCTTCCAATACTACTCCGTTGCGGAGGACGAATTGGCGAAGGGCTTTGCCGGACAATACAAGTCGGCACAGGAAACGGCGGATGCAATCGCCGCCGCCTGGGAAAAGATCACCGACCAGATCGGCCGCGATAGCCAGCTGAAACTCTATCGGGCGAGCCTCGGGCTCTGATCGATTGACATAACGCGCTGGCGGACCGGAAGGCTCCGCCAGCGCCCATCCTGTCTGGGCGAGGAATATCAATGTCGACAGTCGAAGGCGACCTGCTCCACACGGTCGAAGCCGGCTCCATTTCCGCGAGCCGCCGTTTCTGGGGCCGCTCGGCTCTATGGCTCAGCGCCATATGGTTCATCGCATCCTTTGTGTTGCAGGCTGTCCACGAACTCGGCTGGACCGATTGGGGCTTTGCCAACTGGCGGCCGGTTCTCTACGCCTATTTCATCTGGGCCGCGGTTCTTTGCGTCACCCGCGTCGTCATATACGGCGAGGCCGGCAAAAAGGCGCTCTTTGTTCTGCCGGCAGCACTCTTCGTCGTATCGATGGTGGTCTTCCCGCTGCTCTTTGCGCTCTGGATCGGCTTCTCCGACTGGAATCTCGCCTCTTCGGCCGGGCGGCGCTTCAACGGGCTTGATAATGTGCGCCGCATGATCGCCGATCCGTTCTATGCCAATGCCTTGCTCAACATGATCCTTTATTGCCTTGCGATTGCTGTTGAATATGCGATCGCCTTCGGCCTGGCGCTGCTCCTCAACCAGGAAATCATTGCCCGGAAGTTCTGGCGGGTTACTTTCCTCGTGCCCTTGATGTTGTCGCCGGTCGCGGTGAGCTGGATGGTGGGCAAGTCGATGCTGGAAACCCGTTTCGGCCCGATCGCGCGCATGGCCCGCTGGCTCGGCTGGGAAAACCCCTCCTTTTTCGGCGATCCGCTGACGGCGCGGCTTTCGATCATGATCATGGACGCCTGGACCTTCATTCCCTTCATGATGATCATGCTGCTCGCCGGATTGCAGGCCTTGTCGAGGGAGGTGCTGGAGGCAGCCGAAGTCGACGGCGCCACCAAATGGCAGCGCTTCTGGCAGGTGATTTTCCCGCTGATGCTGCCGGTGTCGGTCACGGCAGTGATGATCCGCATCATCTTCAAGCTCAAGCTCGCCGATATCATCATCACGGTGACATCGGGAGGGCCCGGCGGAGCGACGGATTCCGTCACCAGTTTCATCTACCGCGAATACCGAGACCGTTCGAATGTCGGATACGGAACCCTGCTCGCGCTCGTCTATCTGGTGATCATCGTCCTCGGCATGACGGGGCTGATGAAGATCTCCGACCGCATCGTCAAGCGGATGACAGGAAGGCTTTGATGGTTCGCATCGATTTCGAAAAATATGGACGGGGCCAACGCATTCGCTGGTGGGCCATGCGTTTGGCCATTTACGGCCTGCTCGTCATCTGGGCCTGTGTCTGCATCTTCCCGCTGTTTTGGACGATTTCAACCTCATTCAAGACAGCCGCAGATGTCATGCGGGGCAATCTGATCCCCTGGTTCAATTTCGCGCCCAACTGGCTCGGCTGGCGCTCGCTCGGCCTCTCTCCCGATACGATTCCCCAGATCTCGACCGTGCGTGACGAGTTCATGCGCAGGCTCTGGAACAGCGTCATCATCTCCGTCACGGCATCCGCACTTGCGGTCGTGCTCGGGTCGCTCGCCGCCTACGGCCTCAGCCGCTTCTCCTACAAATTCGGCCATATGCGCAATTCCGACATTTCCTTCTTCTTCCTGTCACAGCTGATTATGCCGCCTGTCGTCCTCGCCCTGCCATTCCTGGTTCTCTACAAGGAACTGGCGCTGCTCGACACCTATGCCGGCATGATCGCCGTTTATACGCTGATGGTTCTGCCGATCGTCGTCTGGATCATGCGCGACCAGTTCGCCACCATACCGGTCGAGCTCGAGGAAGCCGCGCTGGTCGACGGCCTGTCGGTCTGGGGAGCGTTTGCCCGCATCATCGTGCCGCTCGTTCTGCCGGGCATGGTTGCCGCCTTCCTTTTGGCGCTGATCCTGTGCTGGAATGAATATTTCTTCGCCGCATTGCTGACTTCCACCAATACGAACACGCTGCCGGTGATGATTGCCAGCCAGACAGGCAGCCAGGGCATCAACTGGTGGTCGATGGCCGCCCTTTCCACCGCCGGTATCCTTCCGCTGGTCATCGTCGGCGTCGTGTTGGAAAAGCACATTATCGCCGGGATGACCGCAGGAGCGGTAAAATAGCCGCGGGACGTTTGAACATGGCAAAGATGCCCACAGTCAAGGATGTCGCCGAATATGCGGGCGTCTCCGTGGGCACAGTTTCGCGTGTTCTGTCGGGCGAAGCCGCGGTCAAACCCATGCTCCGTGAAAGGGTCAACGACGCCATTTCGGCGCTCGGTTACCGGCCGAACGTGACTGCACGAGCCTTGCGCACCAGCAGAACCGACGTGATCGGCCTCGTCGTTCCCGACATCACCAACCCTTTTTTTGCGCAGCTTGCGGCAAGCGTCGAGCGCGCGGCGCTCGAATGCGGTCACAGCCTGATGCTGGCAAGCTCGCATAACGACAGCGAGGCGGAGCAGAGCCATGTTTCGGCTTTTCTCGACCGATCAGTGCGCGGCATCATCGTGGTGGCTTCGAGCGACGGTTCAGGTCTCGATCTGCCAGCCTCGGTGCCGGTCATATCGCTGGACCGGCGCTTCGGCACCTTTCCCCTGGTGTCGACCAACCATGCGCAGGCGGCCACGCTGATTGCCGATCATCTCTATGGGCTAGGGCACCGGCGCATCGCCTATATTGCCGGGCCGACCGACACTGAAGCAGGGCGCATGCGCAAAGAGGCCTTTGTCAGCCGCATGGACGGCTTCGGCAAAACCGGCGAGCCTGCCGAACTGGAAATTGCCCATGGCAGGTTCGACTACGAATCCGGTGAAAGAATCGCCCGCGAGCTGCTTTCACGCCCGCCGCAGAACCGGCCAACGGCGATTGCGGCCGCCAGCGACCAGCAGGCGATCGGCGCTTTACGCGCTGCCCGCGACCTCAAGATCGACGTGCCGCGAAAACTTTCCGTCACAGGGTTCGACGACATCTCGCTTGCCAATCTGGTGGTGCCGCGGCTGACAACCATTCGCCAGCCGGCCGACATGTTGGCGCGGCGCGCGGTCAGCCTTCTCCTCGAAGAACCGCCGGGCAAGGGCGACGAAATGGTGGACGGATCGCTGATCGTGCGCGGTTCGAGCGGCCCGTGCCCGCAACCTGGCGCAGCGGCCCGAAAATCGGAATCGGTTGTCGGAAAGCCCGATGCGTAGATCCTAAGCGTCCGGAACAGCGCGCAGGGCACTCCAAGGCGGATATCGCCGGACACAGAAATTGAAGCACGGCCGGGGCTCCGGCCAGAGAAAGGATGGAAGATCAATGCTCAAGGGAATTCGGGCCGAACTCAACGGCGACATTCTTCAAGCGCTTTGCAACATGGGACATGGCGATTATCTCGTCATCTCCGACATGAATTTTCCATCGGATTCGATCGCCCGTCAGACGCGCCTGGGTAGACTGCTGACCATGGAAAATATTCCCGCACCGCAGGCGATCGACGCGGTCCTTTCGGTCTTGCCTTTGGACACGCCGATCCAGCCTTCGGTCGGCCGCATGGAAGTGATCGGCAAACCGGATGAAATTCCGCCGATTCAACAGGAAGTACAGGCGATCGTCGACCGCGCCGAAGGCAAGCCGTCGCCGATGTATCCCATCGAACGCATGGCGTTCTACGAAATCGCCAAAAAGGCCTATTGCGTAATCGCAACCGGGGAATTGCGGTTCTATGGATGCTTCCTTTTGACCAAGGGCGTCATTCCAGCGGAAGAGGCGGTGCGATGAACGAGAAAAGCGGGATCGTCATCCTGGGAATTTTTGCTGCCGACACAGCATATAAGGCAAAACGCCTGCCCCATATCGCCGAGACGCTGATGGGGTCTGGTTTCACCCTCGGGCCGGGAGGCAAGGGCTCCAACCAGGCGATCGCCGCGGCAAAGGCCGGCGGCAAGGTGACCTTCATTTCCCGGGTTGGCAACGATGCGTTCGGCGCGATGGCGCTGGCGGCCTATGCCGAAGCGGGTGTGACGGCCAATGTGATGAAGATGGAAGGGGTTTCCACGGGCGCTGCCTTCATCTTCGTCGACGAGATAAGCGGCGACAACGCCATCATCGTGGTGCCGGGCGCCGCGGGGCTGATCGGCATCGAAGATGTCGAAGCGAGCCGCGCGGCGATCGAAAGCGCCGCCATCTTCATGACACAGCTCGAACAACCGCTGGAAGCGGCCTTGCACGGCCTGTCAATCGCCAAGGGGGCAGGGGCCACAACGATCTTCAACCCGGCGCCGGCCAGCGCCATCCCGGACAGCATCTATGGCCTGTGCGATTTCATCGTTCCGAACGAAGTTGAAGCAGCGGAATTGGTGGGCCATGCGATCGAAACCGATGAGCAGGCACGTGCAGCGGCACGCACCCTGGTCGATCGGGGTGCGAAAGCAGCGGTCATCACGCTCGGCGCCCGCGGCGCGTTCTATCACACCGCCGGGCAGAGCGAATTCGTGCCCGCCTTTTCGGCGGGAAATGTCATCGACACAACCGGGGCCGGCGACGCCTTCCTTGGCGGGTTCGCGACGGCGATTTCGGAAGGCCAGGCGCCAATCCAGGCCGTCCGTTTCGGCTGCGCGACCGCCGCAATTGCGGTAACACGGCCGGGCACGGCTCCCGCCATGCCTTCTCGCGCCGAGATCACCACCTTGCTCGGCTCCTGATGCTTGGACGTCGCAGAGGAATTGGGCGAGGCGTGTCAGCCTCGCCATCTCCAGAAATCGTCAATTCAGCCTTGCGGTAAAGACGTAGCCGACGCCGCGCACGGCCTTGATGAATTGCGGCTTCTTCGGGTCCGTCTCGATCTTGCGCCGCAGCCGGACGATCTGGGCATCGATCGTCCGGTCGAAAGCTTCGAGGCTTCGGCCCCGGGTCAGGTCCATCAGCACGTCGCGGGTCAGAACGCGTCCGGCATGCCGGACTAAGGTCGTGAGCATATCGAACTCGCCGGTCGTCAACTCGATTTCCGTGCCTTCCGGATCGAAAAGCTGTCTGCGGCTGAGATTGAGCTTCCAGTCCTCGAAGCCGATGATCTCCTCGCTGGCCGCCTCGGCGCTGCGCGCAGGAGCTTGCCGGCGGCGCAGGATCGATTTCAGGCGCGCATGGACCTCCCGGAGATGGAAGGGCTTGGCGATGTAATCGTCAGCGCCGACCTCCAGACCGACGATTCGATCGACGACGTCGTCGCGGCCCGTCAGCATCATGATCGGCACGTCGGATTGGGCGCGGATTTCACGGGCAAGATCAAGGCCGTCGGCGCCGCCGGGAAGAACGAGGTCGAGCAGCACGGCGTCGAAATTCTGCTGGCGCAGGCGCACGCGCATCTCGGTGCCGTCAGCGGCGGAAGAGACCGTGTAACCCTCATCCTCGAAATAGCGCGTCAACATCTGCCGAATGCGCGGATCGTCGTCGACGACGAGAAGATGCGCGTCATGTTGAAGTGCTGCCATCGTCCATCCGCCAAGCCTTGCTCGTTACAGATCGTATTCAGTGGCATCGTCTTTAACATGCCCCTCAAGTTGGTGTCACCAGCCGGCCGGCGTTGTCCTCATCGGAAGCCGCAAATCCACTCAGGTCGGATTTGCAGGTCTGGCGTCGTGCAGCCAATGGCGTTTCGCCGGCATCGGGACGGGGGCCGGCGAGGACTGCCATGCGCAGAGCCATCCGCGGACATCGTTCGCCGTAATCAGAATCGTGTTGCCGCTCGTTAAGGCAAGGCGGCGCGCGGCTATCTGGCAGAAAGTGTCAACGTATTGAAGAAGGCGGAATTCGGTTGCCCGCGGCGGCGACGCAACGGACAGCAATGCCCTCCGGGACACGATGACGGTCTTCATGTCGGGCCCGAACCGCACATCGATATGCCCTGACTTGTCTTTCGCATCGAGACTTGCTGTGACGATTTCATATGGCATTCCATCGCTCCGGATCATTGGTTCGTCGCTGCGGCCTATTCCAGTTTTCCAGGTTACGACGCCGGTCAAAAGACGCTTTGACCTCGATCAAATCGAAAGGGCGGTGACGGCACCGAACATCCGCCCCGGGACCACCCGCGACGGCTTTAAGGCAATGTACAAATATCTGGATGATTTCGCGGCGACGGCAACATCATTGATTTGGAACAAGGAAGACCGTGCGGCCCCTGGGCATAAAGCATCCTGCTTTTTGAAAGGAAATGTGATGATGCCCGACGATCTTGTCGCAAAATACGGCGATGCACGGCTTCCGCGTTACACGAGTTATCCAACGGCGCCGGCTTTTTCAGCAGCCGTCGGACCGGATGAATATGCCGCCGGCCTTGCCGAAATCGGAGAGGCCGGACCAGTCTCGGTCTATCTCCACCTACCATACTGCCGTTCGATGTGCTGGTACTGCGGCTGTCACACGACCATCACCCGGCAGGATGCTCCGGTCGTCGAATATCTTGATGTGATGAGCCAGGAGATCGAGCTCGTTTCCTTTGCCGCCGGCAACGACGTGCCCGTCAGAAACGTGCACTTGGGCGGCGGCACGCCGACGATCATGAAGCCGCAGGAATTCTCCGCTCTGATGGCAAAGCTCCGGAGCGCCTTCGCCTTCGAAGCGGATGCCAGCGTGGCAATCGAGATCGACCCGCGCACATTGGCCGCCCCCATGATCGATGCGCTCTTCGAAAACGGTGTCGATCGCGCGAGCCTCGGGGTCCAGAGCTTCGACCCGGTCGTGCAGGCGGCAACCAATCGGCTGCAGTCATTCGAGCAGACTGAGATGGCGCTCACCGCGTTGCGCTCCGCAGGCGTGACAAGCATCAATTTCGACCTGATCTATGGCCTCCCGAAGCAGACTGTCCGATCCTGTGTGGAAACCGTCCGCCTTGCCGCGGAGCTGCGTCCGGAACGTTTCGCTGTTTTCGGTTACGCCCACATACCCTCCTTCAAGAAGCATCAACGTCTGATCGACGAAGCATCGCTACCAGACGCAAAACAGCGCAACGAGCAGGCGGAAGCCATCGCCCAGGAGCTTCAACAAGCCGGATATGTGCGTATCGGGCTCGACCACTTTGCCTTGCCGGAGGATCAGCTGGCGTTCGCCGCACGCAACGGCACGATGAGACGAAACTTCCAGGGCTACAGCACGGATGACTGCGATAATCTCATCGGCCTCGGCGCTTCCGCGATCGGCCGGCTACCGAGTGGCTATATGCAGAACCACGTGCCTCTGGGTCTTTATGCGGAGCGGATTGCCTCTGGCGTCCTGCCCACCGCCAAAGGCTATCTTCTCAGCCAAGAGGACAAGCTTCGGGCGAGAATCATCGAACGGCTGATGTGCGATTTCGAAGTCGACCTCGGAAGTGTGAGCAGCGGAACGGGTTTCGACACCCGCTTCCTTGTTGAGCGCAACGACCGTCTCGGTGAGCTGATGGCGGACGGCGTTGCGACAATGAGCGGCGAGCGGATCGTCGTATCCCGAGACGCACGCTTCATGGTCCGTGCAGTCGCGGCGGCGTTCGACGCCTATTTCGGCTCGCACGGACGCAAGCACAGCAAGGCCGCCTGACCTGCATCAGAGCCGGGCGATCGCCGGCAGCCTGAGCCGCAGCGCAGTCTTGAACGGCCGCCACCGGCGAAGGCAAGGCGGGTTCTCCATCGTGCGGGATGGCGCGCGAGTGCGGCCATCCGCGCCGGTCATTGATTACTGGGTGAGATTGGCAAGATCGGCGTCGAGCCGCTTGCGTACCATGTTCGGCACCTTTGCCTTTTTGATGGCTTCGAGATTGGCCGGGCTGTCGCCGACCTGGATCAAGGCAACCATGCCCATGCCGACATGCGGCGTGCATTTCAATATATAGGCGCCGGGAACATCGAATTTCGCCTGATACTGTTCGTTCGGCTTGGATTTGAATTCGGCGACGCCATCCGGAATGAGGCCCTTGAAGGTCTCGACGTTGTGGCTCTTGTCGGTAGGGATGAAGGTGACAGTGTCGCCGGGGGCGATCTTCAAGAAGCCGGGCTCGAACACCATTGCGCCGTCCGCGCCCTTGTTAAGCATCTGAACCTGGTGGTCGGCGGCCATCAAGGGCGCTGCCGAGGCAATCAAGGCTGCCGCTGCAGCGATCAGACCGAATTTCAAACGCATGTGCAATCTCCTGTTCTGCGAGGCTCCATCCGCCGCGTGAACCGGTCTTAGGAGATGCCGGAATCCGGTTCTTTGACCCCCATCAAATTCGCGAAAAAAGCTGGGGATCAGGTTTTTGTCTGTCTGCCGACAATGGCAACAGGCCCGAAGTCACTTCGCGTCGAGAAGCTCGCGGATCTTCAAGGCCAGTTCTTTGGCGGTATAGGGCTTACGCAGCCACTGTGCGCCGGGAACGGTGCCTTTTTCCACAAGACCCGGCTCGGAATATCCTGACGTGAACAGAACCGCGATGTCTGGCCGCATAACCCGCACTTCCCGTGCGAGTTCGTCACCGGTGATCCCGCCCGGCATGACGATGTCGGTGAACAGGAGCGCGACGCCGGGGTTCTCCCGCAGGAGGTCGAGTGCGCGGTGGCCGTTTTCGGCTTCACGCACCGTGTAGCCCATTGACGCCAGCCTGGCGACGGCCACGCGGCGGACGCGGGCGTCATCCTCCACGACCAGCACTGTTTCGTCGCCGCGCGGCAGCTGGCTCTCGCCGCTGTCAAGATCCGACGCCGGCTCCCGAGGCTTTGCGTCACTGATGGCAGGCAGATATATCCTGACTGTCGTGCCGCGCCCCACCTCGCTGTAAAGCTGCAGATGCCCGCCCGACTGCTTGACGAAACCATAGACCATGCTGAGCCCGAGCCCCGTGCCGGAGCCGACTTCCTTGGTTGTGAAAAATGGTTCTATCGCGCGCTTCCTGACCTCCTCGGTCATACCGATGCCAGTATCCGTCATGGCAATGAGGACGAAGTTGCCGCTGCGCACCTCCGGGAACATCTTGGCATAATCTGCGTCGAGATGGACGCGCGAGATCGTCGTCGTCAGACTGCCGCCCCTCGGCATCGCGTCCCTTGCGTTGAGGGCGATGTTCAGAATGGCGTTCTGGAGCTGTGAGCTGTCGACGAGCACGTCGAGGCCCGACCCGTCAATGACGGTCGACAGCTTGATATTTTCGCCGAGCGTTCGCCGTAGCAGATCCGAAAAGCCGCTCACGAGCTGACCGAGATCGGCATGCTTGGGGTTCAGCGGCTGCCGGCGGCCGAAGGCCAGCAGCTGCCCGGTCAGGATCGCTCCGTCCTGCGCGGCGGACTGGGCTTCCTTGAGAATGTCCCGAAGACTGCCAGGCGGCAGCTTGTCCTCGATCATTTCGAGGTTGCCGCTGATGACGGTCAGGAGATTATTGAAGTCATGCGCAAGGCCCCCGGTCAGCTGTCCGATCGCCTCCATCTTTTGCGCCTGGCGAAGATCCTCCTCGATCCTGAAGCGGCTCGTCAAGTCGCGGACAAAACCGGTGAAAATCCGCTCGCCGTTGGCCGTCGCCTCTCCAACGTGCAGTTCCATGGGGAATTGTGAGCCGTCGGCCCGCTGTCCGGTTACGACGCGCCCGTAGCCGATAATGCGCTTCTCGCCGGTTTCGATATAGTGGTCGATATAGCCGTCATGCGCTTCACGGTAGGGGGTGGGCATCAGGTTGCTGACGTTACGGCCGCAAATCTCATCCGCGGGCATTCCGAACAGCTTTTCAGCAGCTTTGCTGAATGACAGAACCTTTCCCTTATGGTCGATCACCACCATCGCATCGGGTACGGTGTCGAGGATTGAGCTGAGATGCGCCTCACGCGACTTGACCGCCTCTTGAGCTTGCCTCAGTGCGCTGACATCGCTGTTTGTCTGGATGACCGTAAGCTCTCCGTCCGGCAGGCTGACCAGCACGCAGCGCGATGCGACGTGAATGTCATGACCGCTCTTGTGGCGATGAATGATTTCGCCCTGCCAGAAGCCGCGCGATTTCAGCTGATCGCGGATGTTTTCCGCCGGTTCGAGAAACTTCGTCGCCAGAAGTTCATGGACCTTCTCGCCGACGGCTTCCTCTCGTGCCCAGCCATACATGTTCTCGCAGCCGATCGACCAGTGTGTGATCGTTCCGTCGAAACGATGAACGACGATATCCGCTCCGTCGAGTACGTGCACCATGGCATCCAGCTCCTGCGGCGATGCGGTTCTCGGTGACACGAGGCGGTGAGGCATGAATGTCAATCCTGCGGCTTTTTGCATCAGTGCAGGTTGACCCTATGACAGGAATCGTCAGAAAAATCATCAGCGTCGCCGGACAACTGTTTCAACCGGGCAATATTGACGATCCTCAGGTCGTGCCTGCCCTCGGGAATAACGATGTTGCGAGACGCCAGTTTCGTGATCGTGCGAGACACGGTCTCGATGGTGAGGCCGAGATGATCCGCAATGTCCTGGCGGTTCATGGGAACGCGCACCAGGCCTTGGCGCGGCCGCAGGTTGCGGCGGGACGCAAGCTTGAGGATAAAGCTGCAGAGACGCTCCTCGGCATTCTTTTTCGACAACAGCACCATCTGTTCATGAGCGGCGGTCGCCTCCTGGCAAAGCAGGGAGATATAGGCCGGGCCGAGCGCGTCGGAGCGGGCGACTTCTTCGTGAAAGCTCTTGCGCGACATGCGCCGGATCTTGCATTCGGTGACGGCCTCCGCCGTGAAAATGAAGTCGTTTTGCAACGAGGCGCCGATGAGATCGCCGGCGAAATGAAAGGCTGTGATCACCCGGCGGCCCTCGCCGATGATGCGATGCAGGCGAACGACGCCTTCTTCCACCTGGAAGAGATGTTTCGCCTGGTCGCCCTCCCAGCAAATCGCCTTGCCGGCTGCGACAGGCTCCGCCGCCGAGCTCAGGAAAAGCGACGAAAGCGATTGGCCGGCAGCAATTGCTTCGACCGTTTTCTCGGCATTTTCGAATGCGTGGTTGTTCTGCATCAGCATCGTCGTGTCCCCTCGTGGCAGTGGGTGCAGTAGAAAGCTGTCGCGTCACAAGGGAATGAGCGGACGGTGCCAAAGGGTGAAAGAAAGTAACAGTGTGTAACAGCGGCGGTCCATCCGCGGCGTGAGGTCCCCTTGTTGATGTAGATCAAGGAGCCATCGCTAGCTTCGTGACAGTCCTGCCCCGAACTACCGAGAAAGCCGGCCGCGGGGCGGTCGTCTTTGCACTGGGGACGACATCATGAATTACACGATGGAAACAATGATGCTCGCGGTCGCGACGTTTCTAGCGCTGCTTGGAGCCGCATTCGCGCACGATCATCTTTTTGCGATCCATATGGGAATACTCAGCTTCTGCCTGGTTGCCGGGACCCTGCTCCTTGTCAGGAAGGTCGATTTCACACCGGCGGACCAGCGGCAGAAAGTCGACCTGTCAGGCTATTTCGACGAAGTGGTCCGCTACGGCCTGATCGCCACCGTATTCTGGGGCGTGGTCGGCTTCCTTGTTGGCGTTATCATCGCGCTACAACTGGCTTTTCCCGACCTCAATATCGCGCCCTACCTTAATTTCGGCAGGCTGCGGCCGGTTCACACATCGGCGGTCATCTTTGCTTTCGGCGGCAACGCGCTGATCATGACGTCCTTTTATGTGGTGCAGCGGACCTGCCGCGCGCGGCTCTTCGGCGGTAGCCTCGCCTGGTTCGTCTTCTGGGGCTACCAACTCTTCATCGTCATGGCGGCGACAGGCTACGTGCTCGGCATCACCCAGGCCCGTGAATATGCCGAGCCCGAATGGTATGTCGACCTCTGGCTGACGATCGTCTGGGTCGCCTATCTCGCCGTCTATCTCGGAACGATCCTGAAGCGTAGAGAACCGCACATCTACGTGGCGAACTGGTTCTATCTCGGCTTCATCGTCACTATCGCGATGCTGCACGTGGTCAACAACCTTGCCGTTCCGGCCTCGTTCCTCGGCTCCAAGAGCTATTCTCTCTTCTCCGGCGTCCAGGATGCGCTGACGCAATGGTGGTACGGCCACAACGCCGTCGGCTTTTTCCTCACCGCCGGCTTCCTCGGCATGATGTATTATTTCGTGCCGAAGCAGGCCAACCGGCCAGTCTATTCCTACCGGCTGTCGATCATCCACTTCTGGGCCCTGATTTTCATGTACATCTGGGCCGGTCCGCATCATCTGCATTACACGGCGCTGCCCGACTGGGCCCAGACGCTCGGCATGGTTTTCTCGGTCATGCTCTGGATGCCCTCCTGGGGCGGCATGATCAACGGCCTGATGACGCTTTCGGGCGCCTGGGACAAGATCCGCACCGACCCGGTCATCCGGATGATGATCGTCGCCATCGCCTTTTACGGCATGTCGACCTTCGAGGGCCCGATGATGTCGGTCAAGACAGTCAATTCGCTCAGCCATTATACAGAATGGACGATCGGCCACGTGCATTCCGGCGCGCTCGGCTGGGTCGGGATGATCACGTTCGGGGCAATCTATTACCTGACACCGAAACTGTGGAGGCGCGAACGTCTCTACAGCCTGCGGATGGTCAACTGGCACTTCTGGCTCGCGACCCTCGGGATCGTGATCTACGCCGCCGTGCTCTGGGTAGCCGGCATCCAGCAGGGTCTGATGTGGCGCGAATACAATTCCCAGGGCTTCCTCGTCTACTCCTTCGCGGAGACGGTCGCGGCGATGATCCCCTACTACGTGCTACGCGCGGTCGGCGGAACGCTTTACCTGGCGGGCGGCCTCGTCATGGCCTGGAACGTGTTCATGACGATCCGCGGCCACCAGCGCGACGAAGCTGCAATCCCGACCACTTTCGTACCCCAGGCACAGCCTGCCGAATGAGGTGAGACATGGCATCGATATTGGATAAACATAAGATCCTCGAGAAAAACGCGACGCTTCTTCTGGTCGGCTCGCTGCTCGTCGTCAGCATCGGCGGCATCGTTGAAATCGCACCGCTGTTCTACCTGCAGAACACGATCGAAAAAGTGGAAGGAATGCGTCCTTACACGCCGCTGGAGCTCGCAGGACGCAACGTCTACATCCGTGAAGGCTGCTATCTCTGCCATAGCCAGATGATCAGGCCTTTCCGTGATGAAGTCGAACGCTACGGCCATTATTCACTGGCCGCAGAATCCATGTACGACCATCCGTTCCAGTGGGGATCAAAACGTACGGGGCCGGATTTGGCCCGTGTCGGCGGACGTTACTCGAACGAATGGCATGTCCAGCATCTCGCGGACCCCCGGGCAGTCGTGCCGGAATCGATCATGCCAAGCTACGCCTTCCTCAAGGAGCAGGAAGTGACGGTCAAGGATGTCGTAATGGACCTCAAGGCCAACGAGGACGTCGGCGTGCCCTACAGCGACGACATGCTGGCGAATGCGGAAGCCGACATGAGAGCTCAGGCCGATCCGAACGCGGACACGACGGCCCTGCTCGAACGCTATCCGAAGGCGAAGGTCGGCGATTTCGACGGCGACCCGGCCAAGCTGACCGAAATGGACGCGCTCGTCTCCTACCTGCAGATGCTCGGAACGCTGGTCGATTTCTCGACCTATGACGACGCGACCGGCTACCGTTGAGGTGATCCATGGAAACCTACACCGCAATGAGACACTTCGCCGATAGCTGGGGCTTGGTGGCAATGGCGGCATTCTTCGTCGGGGTGGTCGTGTTCACCCTTCGCCCAGGCAGCAAGCAGACGGCGAAAGAGGCCGCCGATATTCCCTTGAAGGACGATTGAGATGTCGGAAAAACATATCGATGAATTGAGCGGCGTCGAAACGACCGGACATGAATGGGACGGCATCCGCGAGCTCAACAATCCCATGCCCCGCTGGTGGGTGTGGACCTTCTACGCCACCATTCTCTGGGCGGTCGGCTATGCGATTGCATATCCCGCGATCCCGATGATCACTTCCGCCACGAAAGGTTATCTCGGCTACTCGACTCGCGCGGAGCTGCAGCAGGACCTGGACCAGGCCAAAGCGTCCCAGACGCAGTTTCACGACCTGATCGCGGCAAAGACAGTCCAGGAGATCGACGCCGATCCTGCCCTCCGTGCATTCGCAATCGGCGGCGGTGCGTCCTCATTCAAAGTCAATTGCGCGCCCTGTCATGGCTCGGGGGCGAGCGGCGGCCCTGGCTTTCCTAACCTGAACGATGACGACTGGCTATGGGGCGGCGACCTGGGCGCCATCCAGGCGACGATCGCCCACGGGATCCGGTTCGATTCGGATGCCGAAACCCACGCGTCCGAGATGCCGGCCTTTACCGATGTGCTCGAGCCTGCCCAGATGCGGCAGGTCGCTGCCTACGTCTGGGGCCTGACCAATACGCCCTCGGATCCCGCTCTCGCGGAGGCCGGAAGGCAGGTCTTTCTCGACAACTGCGCCGCGTGTCACGGCGAGGATGCCAAAGGAAAGGCGGAAATGGGAGCGCCGGATCTCGCCGACGCGATCTGGCTGAAGGCGCGCGGCGAAGGCGCCATCGTTCGCCAGGTCGCCTCTCCCAAACATGGCGTCATGCCTGCCTGGGCTGCGCGCCTCGGGGATACGACCGTCAAGGAGCTCACCATTTTCGTTCATTCGCTCGGCGGCGGAACCTAGAGCAATTCCAGCAGAAGTGGGCGGCGATTTTGGGCCGCGATGGTGAGAAAACAGAGAGACAGGGCAGTTCCGTGGTTGGAAGAAAACGGAAATGCTCCAAGGAGAAGCGATGACAGTTCACGATCACAATCCCATCCTCGGTCTCTACGGCACCCGCGCGCCATCATCCGCTCTCGCGTTTCGGAACGCGCCAAGGCGGTCCCGCCGTCGGCCGAACAGGAGGATGCGGCAAAGATCGGAAATTCGATCGTAAGCTTGATCTGCCTCAAGGATGACAGGCAGACGAGCCGATAGTTTCAGCTCCTGTCGAGGACATCTCAGCGGTGTTTCTCCCCCGCTGTCCTCCGGCCACGCCCTTACCCCAGGGCGTGGCCTTTTCATTCCGAAAGGTCATTTCTTGATCTGCATCAAGGAACTGATGCGCCGCGGGTGGGACAAGGGCAGGCAAACACTGGACAGGTTCCCATGAATCTCTACACCGCCCCAGATCCGAATGACATCGAGCGCGTCAGTGTCGAGCCGGTCAACGCCCGGCGCAACCGACAGCCTCTCTATGCGCCGCGCAAGAAGATTTTTCCAAAGCGCGCCGAGGGTCGATTCCGCCGGTTCAAATGGATGGTGATGCTGATCACGCTCGGCATTTATTACCTGGCGCCGTGGATCCGTTGGGATCGCGGCCCCTACGCCACCGGTCAGGCAATTCTCGTCGACCTCTCCTCGCGGCGTTTCTTCTTTTTCTTCATCGAAATCTGGCCCCAGGAATTCTACTATGTCGCGGGCCTGCTCGTCATGGCGGGGTTTGGCCTCTTCCTCGTCACCGCCGCGGTCGGCCGCGCCTGGTGCGGCTACGCCTGTCCGCAAACCGTCTGGGTCGATCTCTTCCTCGTCGTCGAACGCGCCATCGAAGGCGACCGAAATGCGCGAATGAAGCTCGACGCCGGCCCCTTCACCTTCGACAAGCTCAGCAAGCGGCTGATCAAGCATGCGATCTGGCTGCTGATCGGAGCCGCCACCGGCGGCGCATGGATCTTCTATTTTGCCGACGCGCCGAGCCTGGCGGCTTCGCTGTTTGCCGGCAGTGCCCCTGCCGCCGCCTATGCGACCATCGCCATCCTGACCGCCACGACCTATTTGCTTGGCGGCCTCATGCGCGAGCAGGTGTGCACCTATATGTGCCCGTGGCCGCGCATTCAGGGCGCGATGCTCGACGAAAATTCGCTTGTTGTCACCTACAATGACTGGCGGGGCGAGCAGAGGGCGCGCCACGCCAAGAAAGCCCAGGCCAAGGGCCTGCCGGTCGGTGATTGCGTGGATTGCAATGCCTGCGTTGCGGTCTGTCCGATGGGAATCGACATTCGCGACGGCCAGCAGATGGAATGCGTCACATGCGCTCTCTGCATCGATGCCTGTGACGGCGTCATGGACAAGCTCGGAAAACCTCGCGGCCTGATCGCCTATGCGACGCTCAGCGAATATTCGAGCAACATGTCGCTTGCGACGGACGGAGGACGGACAGCTATCCAGCCCTCGAATGTCCGAAACGCTGATGGAAGCTTCATCTCGGCGGTCCGGCATTTCGACTGGCGGATCATCTTTCGTCCGAGAATCGTGTTCTACGCCGTCGTCTGGGCATCGATCGGCATTGCCATGGTCATCCATCTTGCCTTCCGCGAACGACTCGAACTCAACGTCGTCCATGATCGCAACCCCCAATATGTCCTTGAAAGCGACGGCTCCATCCGCAACGGCTACACACTTCGCGTCCTCAACATGGTGCCGACGCCGCGGGATGTGACCATCACTCTCGTCGGGCTCGAAGGCGGCATGATGCGCATTCCCGAGTACGGCAGGCAGGATGGCCGCAGCTTCACGGTCAATGCCGAACCTGACGCGGCCACGACGATCAAGGTCTTCGTGACGCGCAAGCCTGACGGGGCCGAGATCAACGAATTCCTCTTCGTCATCGAAGATACGGGCCATTCCGACCGGGCGACCTATCGCGCGGCGTTCAACGCACCGGGAGAGGTGAAATGAAGGCTTCCACTAGAGGTTTTACCGGTTTGCACATGCTTCTTGCCACCTCGGCATTTTTCGCCGTCGTGATCGCCGTCAATGTCACCATGGCCGTGTATGCTTCATCCAGCTGGAGCGGCCTGGTCGTCGAAAACACCTATGTGGCCAGCCAGGAATTCAACAGCAAGGCGGCAGCGATGAAGGCGATTGCCGCCTCCGGCGTTGAGGGCGCTCTCTCCGTCAACGGCCGCGCGATCCGCTACGACATCCGTGATGGCAACGGCGCGCCTGCGATCATCGACGAAGTCACGCTGAATTTCAAAAGGCCGGTCGGTGATCACGAGGATTTCCACCTGACCCTCCGGAAGACGGGCGAGGGCCGGTTCGAAGCCGACCACGAGGTCGCCGGCGGCGACTGGATCGTCGAAGCCATATCGAGAAAGAACGGCTTGGTCGTCATGCATGAGGCCAAGCGCATCGATACTGCGGAGTTTGGCCGATGACCTGCTGCTCCATGGATACGGAAAGCGTGCTCGCCCTCAGCGCGACATCCGCCAGCGCCGACGAAATTCGGCTCGCCAGCCACCCGCTCGGGGCCGGATTGCATCAGCTCGACCTCAGTGTACCCGACATCCACTGCGGCGGCTGCATATCCACCCTCGAAAAGGCGATCTCGGCGCTTCCCTTCGTCAAAAAAGCCCGGGTCAATCTCACTGCCCGCCGGGTCAGCTGCATTTATCAAGGGGAAATCGAGAAGCGGGCGACTGACCCCTCCGAAATCCTGGCAACGATCAATGCGGCCGGATACCGCGCGCATCTCTTCACACCCGCCGCACCTGAAAACGACAGGATCAGGAACCAGCTGCTGCTGGCGATCGGAGTCTCGGGTTTTGCAGCCGCCAACATCATGCTGCTCTCGGTGTCGGTCTGGTCTGGCGCCGACGCGGCGACCCGCGACATGTTTCACTGGATCTCGGCGATGATTGCGGCCCCCGCGCTGGTCTATGCGGGGCGCTTCTTCTTCAAATCGGCATGGAACGCCCTGAAACGCGGGCGCACCAACATGGACGTTCCGATCTCGCTTGCCGTGACGCTGTCGTATGCCGTCTCCCTGTGGGAGACGGTGCATCACGGCGAACACGCATGGTTCGACGCCTCGGTTTCGCTGCTGTTCTTTCTGCTGATCGGCAGAACGCTCGATCACGTCATGCGGGAAAAGGCCCGCGCCGCGATCAACGGACTTGCAAGACTTGCCCCGCGCGGGGCGTTGCTGATGATGACTGACGGATCGCGCCGCTACGTTCCGGTGGAAGAGATCGCGGTGGGTGACGATATCGCGATCGCGGCAGGCGAGCGCATCTCGGTCGACGGCACGATCGTCAGCGGCGAGAGCGACGTGGACCTCTCCATCGTCACCGGTGAAATCAGGCCGGTCGCAGTCGCTAAAGGCAGCGCGGTGAATTCGGGGGCAATGAACCTGACCGGCTCTCTCATCCTGCGGGCGACGAAAGTGGCGAGAGATTCCCTTCTATCAGAAATCATCAGCCTCATGGAAGCTGCCGAAGGCAGCAGGGCCGGCTATCGCCGGATCGCCGATCGGGCCGCAGCACTCTATTCCCCGGCCGTGCACCTGTTGGCGCTGGTGGCCTTCCTGGGCTGGGGATTTTTCGGCGGCGACTGGAAACAGGCGATGCTGGTCGCGGTTGCGGTGCTGATCATTACCTGCCCGTGCGCGCTCGGCCTTGCCGTTCCTGTGGTCCAGGTGGTCGCTGCGGGCGAGCTTTTCCGCAAGGGCATCATGGTCAAGGACGGTTCTGCGCTCGAAAGACTCGCCGAAGCTGATATCGTCGCCTTCGACAAGACCGGCACACTAACGATGGGGCGGCCGCGTCTCGTCGCGGTCGAAGCCACCGAGGCGGACAGTGCCGCCATCGCCACCGCATTAGCCGCGCATTCACGGCATCCTCTCTCCGAGGCGCTGCTGCGGGACATTGAGAAGGCTTCTTCATTCTCCTTCGACAGGGTCACGGAAATCCCCGGCGGGGGGCTGGAGGCCTGCAATGGAACGGATGTCTATCGGCTGGGCAACCGCGCCTTTGCCTGCGGAACCGGCCCTACGCCCGGCACGGAGGATGGGCCGTTTTCGGAGGTGATCCTGTCGAAGAACGGCGCCGATCTGGCACGTTTCCTCTTTGACGACACGCTTCGCCCGGGTGCTGCCGAAGCTGTTTGCGCTCTCGCTGCAGCCGGCCTTGAAACGCTGATGGTATCCGGCGACAGGCAAAATGTCGTCGACAACACGGCGCAGGCTCTCGGCATTCAAAGGGCTTTGGGCGCCTTGGCACCGAAGCAGAAAGTCGAGGAATGCCAAAGGCTGAGCGGCGAGGGTCGCCGCGTGCTTATGGTCGGCGACGGGATCAACGACGCCCCGGCGCTTGCCACAGCGCATGTCTCGATTGCGCCCGCCACCGCATCCGACATCGGCAGGCAGGCCGCCGATCTGGTCTTTTTCAACGATCGGCTCGGTGCCGTTCCGCAAGCGGTCGCCATTGCGCGAAGATCCGCCAGCCTGATCCGGCAGAACTTTGTTCTGGCCATCGGCTACAACGTGCTGGCGGTTCCGATCGCGATCGCCGGACTGGCGACGCCGCTGATCGCAGCCGTGGCCATGTCGACATCATCGATCATCGTCGTAACCAATGCGCTGCGGTTGAATGCCTTTGGCAAACATTCTCCCATGCGGAGCGAAGCGCAAGCCAGCGGAGAGGTGAAGACCGCATGAACATGCTGATCTATCTGATCCCGATCGCGCTGCTGATGGGGGGAATGGGCCTGCTCGCATTCCTCTGGTCGCTGAAAAGCGGCCAGTACGACGACCTTGAAGGTGCCGCCTGGCGAATTCTCGTCGAAGACGAAACCGAGCGCAAAGGACCGTGATGCCGCATCCGGGTCAAAATGAGAGGAAGATCGATGCTTGCGAAAAATCCCATACTTTTGCGGTCTGACCTGTTCGACGGCCTCGACGACGCCACGATACAAGAATTGGCCGCCACACCTCAGTTGCAAACCTTCGCTCCTGACGAGCGGATCATCGCCGAAGGCCAGCCGGCGTCGTTCGTCTATTGCATTATCAGCGGATTCGTCCGTCTTTCCAAATCCGAATCCACCGGGCGCGAGGCAGATGTCTGCGTCTGCGAGCCCGGCGACACCTTCGGCGAATATCTTCTGTCGGGCGGCGGAGCCTACGCCTACAGCGCGTGTTCCGCCGACGGGGCGGAGGTGGCCTTGTTCGAACTTGCATACTTGCGGGCTCTCGCCGACCGCTACCCCTTCATTCATCGCAACGTCATGCGTATCATGACCCGACATCTGCTCGGCGCAATGGATCGCATTGCTGGAGACCGGCTGCACACGGCCGCGCAGCGCGTCGCGAACTACCTCGTAAGCCGGTGCCCTGCCGCAGCTTCACAGGCCACGTTTCGCCTGCCTTACCGGAAGAGGATTCTGGCCGGCAAACTAGGGCTTGCGCCCGAAGCGCTGTCGCGGGCATTCGCGGCGCTCGTTCCCGCAGGTGTCGAAGTCAAAGGTAAGGTCGTGCTGGTCGACAGTGTCGATCTGTTGCGGAAGGCCTGCTGACGTCGGGAACAAGCCGGCAAAACACGCCGTAATTTGGCCGGGCTTCAATGTGGTGGCGGGAGCCACAGGAGATAAGGGATGACGCGCAAGCAGAAGCGCCTTGCGGTGATTGCTGGCGGGATGAGTTTCATCCTGGCGGCGGTGTTGTTGGTGATGTTCGCCTTCAGCCAATCGGTGGCCTATTTCTACATGCCGGCCGATCTTGCCAAGACGCCGGTGGCGCCGGAGACCCGCATCCGGCTCGGCGGCCTGGTCGGGGCGGGCAGCGTCGTACGCGGCGCCGGTTCGACGGTGGAGTTTTCCGTCACCGACGGCAGCGCCAATGCGGTGAAGGTCAGATATACCGGCATCCTGCCCGATCTGTTCCGCGAGGGCCAGGGCGTTGTCACCGAGGGCATGTTTGCCGCCAGCAGCAACGTCTTTGTCGCCGACACCGTGCTTGCCAAGCATGACGAGACCTATATGCCGAAGGAGGTGGCCGACAAGCTGAAACAGCAGGGGCTGTGGCAGGAAGGCCAGGGGCAGGGGCAGAGCCAAGATCCGGGGCAGGAGCAGGAGGCGAAAGCCCTCGTCGGACCCATCTCCTCCACCGCCGTCAATCCGGACGAAGTGCTGGCTCATCCGGCGCTGGAGGGCGCGCGCCCGGAGCGAATGTGACGGCGGTCATGAGCAGATTGATGAAGATCAAAGCGGTATGAACACCCTGTCTCTAGCATATCTTCAAATACAATTATGATCAGTGAGGCAGCGACCATGCAAGCAAGGGATATAATGACCACGAATGTGGTTTCGATCAGCCCGGTGGTGAGTGTGCGCCATGCGGTCGCGATGATGCTGCAAAATCATGTCAGCGGCCTTCCCGTCGTCGACGACCACGACCGCATCTGCGGCATGGTGACGGAGGGTGATCTGCTCCTACGCCGGGAGGTCCGCTTTTCTCCCCGTCCGGCGCGGGCGCCGGAGCTGATATCCGAGATCGACCTCGAACGCTACATTGGCAGCAACGGATGGTGTGTGGCGGATGTCATGTCCCAGGACGTCATCGTCGCCCGGCCCGACAGCGAAGTCTCCGATATTGCCGAAAGCTTGCAGGTGCACCGTATCAAGCGGCTGCCGATCGTCGAAGACGAACGTCTGGTCGGGATCGTGAGCCGACGGGATATCCTGCGTGTCATCGCAGAGGCGCCGACGACCGTATTGCCGCGGGGAGACGAGGCCATCACGCTGGCGGTGCGAACCCGGCTGAGATCGGATCTCGGTCTGACGCCGCAAAAAGTCCAGGTTTCCGTCCGGAACGGGCAGGTGACGGTCGACGGACACGTGGAATCCGAGCTCAAGCGCAGGGCGATCAAGGTTCTCATCGAGGGCCTTGGCGGCATTGCCGGCTATAAGGATTGCCTGCTCGTATCGCCAGTTCGCAACCTGGATTGAAGTTTCGGTCGCGTTGGCGCGCCGTCACGCCGAAGTGACGAGGAGGCTTGCTCGATCTGGAATCGAGCAAGCCATCTGTCAACTTCCCTGGTTGACACGGGAGCTCCCGACTCGCCCCGTGACACTACACCAGCCACAGGCTTCCTCATTGATGTAACGCAATCACGGCGACCCCCGCGAAAGCACGCGACTTGCGCCGAACTTGACGGAGATCAAATACCGACCGGCTGCCCCGATGTATCGCTTGACCTCGCAAAAGGGAGCATCTGATGGATTTCGAAGCATTTTTCAAAAACGAGCTGGACGGGCTTCATGCCGAGGGCCGCTACCGCGTTTTTGCCGATCTCGAACGTCACCGCGGCAACTTCCCGCGCGCGACGCGCCATACGGCCGACGGCGAGAAGGAAGTCACGGTCTGGTGCTCCAACGACTATCTCGGCATGGGCCAGAACCCGAAGGTGATCGAGGCGATGAAGGCCGCCATCGACCACTGTGGCGCGGGTGCGGGAGGCACCCGGAATATTTCTGGCACCAACCATTATCACGTTCTGCTCGAGCGGGAGCTTGCCGATCTGCATGGCAAGGAATCAGCACTGATCTTCACCTCAGGCTATGTCTCCAACTGGGCCGCACTCGGTACGCTCGGCGCCAAAATTCCCGGCCTGATCATCTTCTCCGACGCGCTGAACCACGCCTCGATGATCGAGGGCATCCGTTACGCCAAGTGCGACAAGGTGATCTGGAAGCACAACGACGTCGCCGATCTCGAAGCCAAGCTCAAAGCCGCCGATCCGAAGGCGCCGAAGCTGATCGCCTTCGAGAGCGTCTATTCGATGGACGGCGATATCGCCCCGATCAAGGAGATCTGCGATCTCGCCGACAAATACGGGGCAATGACCTATCTCGACGAAGTCCATGGCGTCGGCATGTACGGCCCGCGCGGCGGCGGCATTGCCGAACGGGAGGGGCTGATGGACCGGCTGACGGTAATCGAGGGCACGCTCGGCAAGGCTTTCGGGGTGATGGGCGGCTATATCGCCGCCTCCGCGGCGCTGTGCGATTTCATCCGCTCCTTCGCCTCCGGCTTCATCTTCACCACGGCGCTGCCGCCGGCGCTCGCCGCCGGTGCGGTGGCCTCGATCCAGCATCTGAAGGTCAGCCAATTCGAGCGCGCCCGCCACCAGGACCGGGTGCGCAAGCTGCGCTCGCTGCTCGACCAGAACGGCATTCCGCATATGCACAATCCCAGCCATATCGTACCGGTGATGGTCGGCGATGCCGCCAAGTGCAAGTGGATCTCCGACCTGCTGCTCGACAATTGCGGCGTCTACGTCCAGCCGATCAACTATCCCACCGTGCCGAAGAAGACCGAGCGACTGCGCATCACCCCGACGCCGCTGCATTCCGACGCCGATATCGCCCATCTCGTCGAGGCCCTGCATTCGCTCTGGTCGCGTTGCGCGCTGGCGCGGATGGTAGCCTGAGCACGGGGGAAGGATGCACGATATTCGCCGCGATCAAAGATATAAATCGCCGCTCGCGGGACAAAGCCTGAAGCAAGCATCGAGGAGACAACGGCGTTTCCCCCCGCAGACCCTGCGCAAGGAAATCGCCATTGTCCCGCAGGAGGTGACGATGTTTGCCGCTTCCGTTTACGACAACATTGCCTTGGGAAGGCCGGCGCTATCCAGCGAGGCCTGGAGGAATTGATGGCGGCGCGGACCATGATCGTGATCGCGCACAGGCTCGCCACCGTGCTCAAGGCGGAGAGGATTCTGGCGATGGACGCAGGATCGTGGAAGAGGGGACGCACGCCTCGCTCATGCGCCAAGGCGGCCTTTACACGCGCCTGGCGGAGCCGCAGTCCGAGATTCCGGCCGGTCTTGAACCGGAACAGGACGCTTGATTGGCGATTGTCCGACGTCCGCGCAGCAGGGCTTTGATCTTCCGGTGCTATTCTTCCAGGAGGAGAGCCGTCGCGACATAACCCACGCTGACGGTGCTCGCAAAGAGGTAGATGAAAAGGCCCTTTGCCAGATAATTCTCGAGCGTGTCTGCTGCTGCAAACCCGTTCTGCCAAACGAAGAACCCCACGGCGCATCCTATTCCAAAGCCCGTGGCCAATCGAGTGAGCATGAACCTGATCATGCAAGGCATGGCGCCTACCTCTGACCTGACCGCAATAAACGTCGGGGCGCCCGGAATGTTCCGTCGCCAAAATGATCTCTGTCAACGACCGGCGGGCGCGACCATGAGAAGCGGAGGAAACCGGAGACCGTATCAGTGCATCTTCTGCCTTTCGCATCAGGCGTTTTCACGCTTCTCATCTTGCCCGGGCCGACCAACGCCATTTTGGCAATGGCATCTCAGGGGCTGACTGTCGGGCGCGCGATCGCGCTACTCGCCACCGTCCTGCTGGCATATCTTGCGATCGTCCTTCCGGCATCCGGTCTGGCCGGCTCTTTTCTCAGCGATCACCCCCTGGTTTCGCAAGGCGTCAAACTCATCTCGGCAACCTGGGTGCTGTACCTGGCGCTGCGGCTCTGGGGCATGGGATCGAGCCAGGTCGAGGCCGTGAGCGTAAGGCAGCTGGCCGTGACGACGCTGTTAAATCCCAAAGCGCTGATCATCGGACTGACGATGCTCCCTCCCGCAGCGGAGCTGCCTGCTGCAGGATCCATTACCATTCTCGCATCAGTGGTCCTCGCGGTCTCCTCGATCTGGCTGTCGGTCGGCAGGGTCATCCTTGGACGTGATAAACGGATACCGTCGTTTGCCCGGCGATGCGGATCCGCAACCCTCGTCGCATTCTCCGCCGTCTTGACGTTCAGCGCTCTTGATGGATGAAAGCCCCTCCTGTTGCTGCTGCGCGCGGCGAGCGGCCGCCTTCGCAAGCCCTTGGCGCGGCTGGCAAACACTGGTGTTCCATAATGTTGATTATGCAATCTATTATTGTAAGAGGGTACATTCTATTTCCAAGTGCGACATGCCAATGGTTTCAATGGCTTCACTTTGGAGATTTTGGCATGTCCCGATGCTATACGCAGCTTGCCCTCGCCGATCGCCGACGCCTGCATCACTTGGTGGCGGCGAAAGTTCCGGTCAACGAGATGGCCCGTCAGCTTGGCCGTCACCGCTCGACGATTTACCGCGAGATCAAGCGCAACACGTTTCGCGATCGTGACCTGCCGGACTACGACGGCTACTACAGCACGGTTGCGAACGACATTGCGCAGGACCGACGTCGCCGGCTGAAAAAGCTGCGGCGTCACCCGAATTTGCGAACACAGATCATCAACCAGTTGGAGGCTCGCTGGTCTCCGGAACAGATTGCCGGACGCCTGCTGTCGGACGGCCTCAGTCGTGTTCGCGTTTGCAAGGAGACAATCTATCGCTTTATCTACAGCAAGGAAGATTATGGGCTTGGTCTCTATCAGTATCTACCGGAAGCGCGCCGCAAACGTCGTCCACTGCGCTCCAGGAAGCCGCGCGACGGTGTTTTTCCAGCCACGCACCGCATATCCCAACGTCCTGATTCTGTTGGAGATAGATCGCAGTTTGGGCATTGGGAGGGCGACCTCCTCATCTTCGAACGTCCACTCGGCCATGCCAATGTCACCTCCCTCGTCGAGCGCAAGAGCCGCTATACCGTTCTCATCAAGAATCCGAGCCGGCACTCGCGCCCGATCATGGACAAGATCATCAGAGCGTTTTCGCCTTTGCCGGCCTTCGCGCGTCAAAGCTTCACCTTTGATCGCGGTACCGAGTTTGCCGGATTCAGGGCTTTGGAAGAAGGGATCGGTGCGCATAGTTGGTTTTGCGACCCAAGTGCGCCTTGGCAAAAAGGAACCGTCGAGAACACCAACAAGCGCATTCGACGTTTCCTGCCAGGCACCACAGACTTGGCAGTTGTGTCGCAACACGACCTTCTCAACCTGACGCGCCATATCAACGATCAGCCGCGCAAATGCCTCGGATACAGGACACCGACCGAGGTATTTATGGCGCATTTGCGCGAAGATGGGTGATCCCCTATCCTGCAAAACAGGCATGATGCACTTGGGTTAGCTTCTCCAGAGCTATTTAGTAAAGCGACAGTTAGGCCAGTTAGAGATGCGACAGCCTCGCCTCTTGACGCACTGGTCAAAGCCAACGTTGGGAGCAAGGATGACGACCTTCAACCTGGTCGAGACCATGAGCGGTCGGAGTCGTCATGTCCTTTTTGATCACCATGTCGCAGAAAGAATTGCATCGCCTCGAGCTTATCCAGAAGATCCGTGACGAGCGCCTAAGCGTCGTTCAGGCCGCCGAACAGCTCGCGCTTAGTCGAAGTCAGGTCCATCGGCTGCTGCAGGCCTATGACCGGGATGGTCCGGCGGGGCTTGTTTCAAAGAAGCGATCACGCCCAAGCAACCGGCGCCACAGCGAGGAGTTTCGCAATGCGGCGCTGGATCTGATCCGCGAGCGCTATCTGGATTTCGGTCCGACGCTGGCGCGTGAGAAGCTGATCGAGTTGCACCGGATCTCTGTCGCCAAGGAGACGCTGCGGCAATGGATGACCGAGGCTGGCATCTGGGTCTCGCGCCGGGAGCGCAAGAAACGGGTTTTCCAACCACGCGGCCGGCGCGATTGCTTTGGCGAACTGGTGCAGATCGATGGCTCGCATCACTGGTGGTTCGAGAGCCGCGGCCCCAAGTGCGCCCTGCTTGTCTATATCGATGACGCCCCCGGCAAGCTCTTGCATCTTCGCTTTGCCGGATCGGAGAACACGTTCGACTATCTGCATGCGACGAAGGCTTATCTGCAGCAATGGGGCAAGCCGCTGGCTTTCTACAGCGACAAACATGGTGTCTTTCGATCGACGCATCCGTCGAAGAAGGACAGGACAAGCGGTCTGACGCAGTTCGGCCGGGCGCTCTATGAGCTCAACATCGATATCATCTGCGCCAACACCCCTCAGGCCAAGGGTCGGGTGGAACGTGCCAACCAGACATTGCAGGATCGGCTGGTCAAGGAGATGCGGCTTCGCGGCATCGATACGATCGAGGCTGCCACTGCCTATGCGCCTGAGTTCATGGCGGATTTCAACGGGCGCTTCGGCAAGCCGCCACGCAATCCGAAAGACATGCACCGACCGCTGGTCAACCACGAGAACCTCGATGGTGCCATGTGCCGGAAGGAAGTCCGCACGCTGTCGCAATCTCTGACGCTACGCTACGAGAAGGTGTTGTTCATTCTCGATCCGACCGAGATTTCCAGGCCACTGGCTGGCCAGAAAGTGATCGTCTGCGACTACCCGGACGGACGGCTCGAGATCATGCACGAGAGCTTTTCCCTGCCCTACAGGACCTTCGATACGTTGCGCTCGGTGCATCGTGCGGAGGTCGTCGACAACAAGCGGCTGGACGACATGCTGTCGATCGTCGCCGAGTTGCAAGCCGGCCGAGAACAGCAACGCAGCAAGAGTGGTCCCCGACGCACCGGGCAGATGGATCATATGTTTGGCATTCGGGACGGTAGCACAGCCAACGGCTATCAGAAGCGGGACGCAAGCCGAGGACAGATTACATGAACGATCCGGCGGTGATTGCACGGCGAGAGAAAGCGTTATTGAGGCAACCAGCGGCGGAATAAAGATCGTCAGTGCACGCCGATGTCGCTTTGCGTATCCGATTCCAGCTGCAGGCATGCGGACCAAAGCGGTGTCTTGTGGAAGGATCCGTCCTGGAAGAGTGTGAGCCCCTCTCTTACTTCATAGAGCAAGCCGAGCCAGCACAAGCGCCGTAAGACGCCGTATTTTAGATCGGATTTCAGCTTCCAGGCTTCCAGGGTCATTTCAGCTTCCGAAAGAGGCGCCAGATCTGGATAGAGGATTTTCACAACCTCCATTGGCGTGCAACCTTCTCTGGCCTTGATATTGAGAAGATTGAGGAACATGCGCCACCAGCGCAACCGCGCTTGCACCTCCTCTTCCCGCTCGGTGGCGTGGATGTAGGAATAGAGATAATCCGTGGCGACCAAATCGAAGAAGGCGTTAGGGTTCACCAGAAACTCGCGGCCGCGTCTGGTTGGCAGCAGCACATCCTTTCTCCGGCGTAGAAGCTTCAGATGGCGGGTCATGTCGCGCACGACCCAAAGCGGCGGCATGTCGCTTTCATTGAGCACCTTGTTCATGCTGTAGAGATCTTCGGCTGTGAACCCTGGCCAAAGGAAGTGCACAGCGGCCCAATGCACGAACTTGCGGCTCATGGCGCCGGTCGCCGTCAATCCTATGCCACCCTCACCGTCAGCATAGGCAACGGACAGAAGCATGCCGCGAACAAGTGGTGACAGCGCGGCGACATTGACGTCACCCTGCAGTTTGATTTCCGGAAGCATCGTGCGACTTTGATCCCTACCCCGCCCCTATGCAGGTGCGCACGAGTATCAGCCGGCGACGAAACAATTGCTACTGAGAAAGCTAAAGCCGAAGAGGAGCATCATCACCCGCCCCCGCTCCGCCCTTTCAACCCGGCCCAGCCCGTCGGATCGGGGGCCGATCCGAGCAGCCAGTGTCGCGTTTCTAATCGGTTGGCAGAGTCGCATTCCTAATCAGCTTTGACAATTGGGCGCGCGCTCTGACCGCCGCTCCGGTGACTTCCGCTTCTGGGTGAACGTTTTCAAACATCTGAGCACAGAGGAGACCACCACATCCCCAGCGTGAAAGCGAGTAGCCGACAGCGGCGCATGAACGCCAAGCAATGCGGTTGTTCAGCGACCTTTAGAGATCGATTCCCCGGCCGCGGTTGACCGCCCGGTGACGCCTTTCGGCGAGGATCTGCTGACTGCTTTCCGCGCGGACGGTCTGCTGCAGGACCTTCAATCTCTCCTGCATCTCGACGAAGGCCGGGCGCTGCGCCTCTGGCACGTGGTTGATGAGATCCTTGTCACCGCGGATGATGGCATTGCGACCGAAGCGCTGGTCGAGCGCCTTGCTGATGTCGTCGAACTCCCGCCGGGCGCCCGGATCGAGAGAGGCAGGCGATGCGTTTTGCCGATGGCTTTTGTTCCTCGCCTCAGCGGTGAGACGCATCAGCGCCTCTTCCGCCGCCTTCGACAGGCCGGGAATAGCAACCGCCATGCGCCGGCGCTCGTCGATGATGCCCTGGCGCTCCGCATCGAAGATATTGGCATAGGCGCTCCCGAGAGAGCGCAGCCGGGTGGCCGCCTCGGGCACGGCCTGCACCGCATCTTTACGCTCCCGGCCGGAAGCCAGCATCTTGTCCATCAGACGGCCGGAGCCGCGCAAGGCGCCATAAGCAGCCGGATCATTGGTCACCGCAGCAGCGATGCGATCGGCAGCAAAGCCTTTTGCAAGCAGTTCCTCGATCTTGCCGACAGCGCCTGCCGGATCGCGCCAGATCGTCCTTGCCACGTTCGCCAGTGCCGCTCGCTGCTGACGGTAGAAAGGAGCGGAGAGAACCCGCGACCGCGCCTCGTCGTCGATCGGTATCTTGAACGCGGTGACAGCGGCAAGCATGGGCAGCACGGTGACATTCTCCTTGCCCGGCTTCATGCCTGACCCCTTGCCTTGCTCCTGGTCCGCAACGGCACTGGCCGCCGCGACGACCCTCGAGCGGTCATGCCGTTCGGCCAGATGCTGCGCCTCGGCAAAACGTTTGACGGCTTCAAACAGGTGGGTCAGCTTATCGCGCTCGCCGGCCGCCAGATCTTCCGGCATGCGCTCGGCCATGTTGCGTTCAGCAATCGCATCCGCCTTTGCGGTGAAGGCGCTCCAGCCGAAGCGGGCAGACAGCGCCTCGCTGACCGCCTTGATCTCCTGCACGACCGTGCGGTCCTTCGCGGCAAGCGCAAAGGCGGTCTTATAAGCATCATCCCCGCCCCTGTTGCGCACCGTCTCGATCTCCATGAGACGCGCCATGGCGCCTTCGGAGAGCGCCGGGATCGACAATGACATATGCGCGCGACGCGCCTGCTCACGGATCTCGAACCGTTCGGCGTTCCTGCGGAACTCGCTCGCATGGGCGCGAACCATGGGAAGCAATTCCGTCACAGCCGCCAAGGCGACATTCCGCTCCTGGCGCTCTGCGCGTCCGTCGACGATGAGCTCGGAGCCGCGCAGGCGGCCAAGCCGATCGGGGCTCGCGGCAAGATCGTCGGCGAGCCTGCGGGGTTCGGCGCCGGCCTCTGAAGCACGCGCATTCAGGGCGACAAGTGCGCCATCCGGATCGCGATAGATCTTTTCCAGTACCGGTCGCAGCAGCGTTTCCCGATCCTTCCACGCCGGGGATGACAACTGCGCCAGCCGCGCATCCTCATTGAGGCTCCTGGCGAATTCGGTGGTCGGCGGGATCAGATAATCGGCTTTGCCGGCGTTCGCGCCCGAGGGGGGCTGGGGTTCAGTTGGGTGGGATTCAGTTCGCATCTCGCTATAGGAGACGCGCCGTTCCCGCTCGATCGCAAAGCCGAGCGCCATGCCTGCCCGCTCCCAGAGCTTTTCCACCTGCTCACGCTTTGCGGCAATCCACGCAAAGCGACGCGAGATGTCCCCCTCGATCTCGGCCGCGGCCAGCGAGAGATGATCGAACCCGCGGCGGCGGGCGAAGTCTTGCGCATGAGCCCGATAACCGGCCTCGCTCTCAAAATCGAGCGTCGTCGTCTTGGCGCCGGAGCGCGACAGCCGCTCGACGAGCGGCTTGAACAGATCCGGCCGATGACTTTCCCGCTCGATGCGGTCCTGGCGCGCTTCGGCGGTTTCGATCTGCCTGGCCGTCCAGACGTTGCGGTCGACCTCCCGCTCCTCATAACGCTTCTGACCTGTCTCTTCATCGACAACGGCAATCTGGACCTTGACCCGCTCCACGCCGTCCTTGCGCAGCGTGACGGTGTCGCCCTCAGAGACGCCGGCTTCCTCGAGCGCCTTTGGCAGGCTCACGCCCCACAGCCGATGGACGGTTCCATCATCGGTCCTGACATCGGCATAGGGGCTGTCGTCGGCATCCTCATCATCAGGCCGGAATTTGGCCTCTCCGGTTTCGACAAGCTCGCCGGTCACGCCGGCGGCATGATCGACACGCGGTTTGCGTCCCCATTCCGGTCTTGGCTCAAAATCCTCCCTTGCCGCATAAAGATCGACGCGATCGCGATGCCTCGTCATCGCTACATAGGTCAGGTGTTGGTCCATCATGCCGGTGGCAAGCACCAAGGTGCGCTCGACGGTGGTACCCTGGGCTTTGTGGATCGTTGCGGCATAGCCGTGATCGACATTGCGATAGCTGTCTTCGCTGAAGACGACTTTATGGCCGTTGTCGAGACGAACCGACATCAGCGCTTCGCCGCGTTTGTCGCCGGTGGAGATGACCGTGCCGAGCATGCCGTTCTTGACGTATTGCGGACCATAACTGCTGGCCCGCGGCTCGAGAAAGCGGGCGTTCTCCAAAAAGATGATGCGATCGCCTGCGGCGAACTCCCGCGCCCCGCGTGCCGTCTGGAAGGTGCGGCTGTCGGAAAGCGCACCATCGCCTGCCATCACCTGACGCAGCGCCTCGTTCAGCTTGCCGACATCGTCATTGGTGTGGGCAAGCACGAGCAGTTCGTCCCCGCGCAGCCGACCATCCCTGCCCTCGGAAACGGATCGACCGATTGCCTCTCTACGCGCCTGGCTCCAGTCGGCAACAATCCGCTCGATCGTTTCCGCGCGCGTGCGCGCCTCGGCAAGGTGACCATGCCGGGCATAAACGTCGAGCCCTTTCTCGATCTCGCCGCGGGCAAAGAGCCGCGAGGCCTCACGCGCCCATTCTTCACGCTGGCGGCGCACGCCGGCAAGCTCGGCAAAACCGATGCGTTCGCTGATCGCCCGAAAGGCTGCACCCGCCTGGATCGGCTGTAGCTGCATGGCGTCGCCGACGAGAACGACTTTCGCGCCCGCCGCCTCGACGATGTCAAGCACACGGGCCATCTGCTGGGATGACACCATGCCGGCTTCATCGATGACGAGCACATCACCGCGATGGAGTGTGTCGCGGCCATTCGCCCAGGCCATCTCCCAGGCGGCGAGGGTGCGCGACTTGATGCCGGAACTGTCTTCCAAGCCTTCCGCCGCCTTGCCTGCAAGGGCGGCACCGATCACCCGGCGCCCCTGGCTTTCCCAGGCAAGGCGGGCTGCCGCCAGCAGCGTCGATTTGCCGGCGCCGGCAAGGCCGACAACAGCCGCAATACCGCTGTCGCCGGTGACATGACGGATCGCATCGACCTGTTCCGCGTCGAGCTTGAACGGCTTTTGTGGATCGCCGCTCTCGACGCGCTCGATCGCCGTATCGACCTGCCGAGCCGATACCCCATAGCCTGCTTGCTCCGACAGAACCCGCGCCGAACGCGCCATGTCGTATTCGATGCGCAGCATCGCCCGTGTGGTGAAGACTGCCGGTTCCGACGCCTTGCCGGTCTCAGCGTCAAGCTGCTGCGGCTTCAACATCACCAGTTCATCCGACGCCATCAGCCGGGCGCGGATATTGGTGAAGTCTGCTGGATCGTCGACATAGCGGTGCAGCGCTTTGGCGATATCCTTCTCGTCGAAGGTCGAGCGCTCATTGCCGAGCTGCTTCAGCAAAAGCTCCGGCTCCGCCAGCAGCCGGTCGGCCATCTCTTGCCGGCGGGCGAGATCGGCCGGCGCGAAGTAAAGCTCCCTGCCCTTGCGCGCGAGGGCTGCCTTCTCCGGCCCGAGATGTTTTTGCGCGATACCGTCGAGGCCCTGTTCGGCATAGGAGCGGCCGTCGAGCCGGATCTCATGACCGGCAAGCGCCAGGTGCCGGTTGGCCGTCTCCGCCCAGGCGATCTTCCACGCCTTCAACAGGCCGATGCCGCTTTTCCGAAACGCGCCTATCGACCGGAATTGCGGCTGCGACATTTTCAGATTGATGCAAAATAGCCTATTTAACTATTTTATTATAGTTAGTATAGCGGTGGTGCAACGGCTGGGGATGGCTGGCAATGGCGCATGGCGGCCATGGCGAGCTATGCTTACTTTCTAACTCTGATCGGAAGCTTTACATGAATATAGCGATTGGCCGGGATGGGGCGGTAAGCCACCGCTCCTGATCTGCGGCCAAGACTTCAATTCCATTCACATCCTGTTCTTCGCTGGATAGGGTGGATACAAAACGATCAATTCCGCTTTAGAGACGACCGCCGACTGAGGGGCTGCCTTGTTTGCGACTCCTCGGAATTTGGGCGCTGCTACCCGGCCCATTGAACGGCACGCGCCACATAGACGGGTATGCCGGTTGCTAACGTGATATCCTCGATGATTGGCGCCAGCGAACCGAGTTCGTCCTCGATAAGCGCGACGAGCTTGGGATAGTTGATATCGACGCCAGTGGCGTCGGCAGCCCAAGCGTTCATCCAATCGCCGCCGTTGACGCGGAATTCATGCGTGTCGCAATCAAATTCGAGATCGTCCAGCAGACTGATGGTGAAGCGCCCGAAAATCTCGTTCTCACCCTCCAGCTGATATTCGGCGAATTCATCGTCCCCGATGAGAACCCTCCGTTGCAACTCCATGATGACGTGGATCCGATCAATTGCCGCCTCGAGTCCATCGACCAGGCGATCGTGAAGCTCGCGCGAGAAGCTGCTGTCGCAGCCGAAGCGGTTTGCCAGGACGACGAGTCGGAAACCGGCAAGCTTGGTGTAGAGCATGAGGTTCTGATTGGTTGTCATAATGTGATCTCCTTCATCTTGATGACGGAGATCGGCGCCTCTGTTGCAAAGAGGGGTCAAGGACCGCGGAACGCGGCTTGCAAGCGGGGGAACCGATTTTTCCAGAGCGCAGTGAAACGCAGCGGCGGAAAAATTGGGGGCGACCGCGCCGTCCTTGACGCCGGATTTGCTGGAGTAAAATAGGACGTCAGAGAGAAGAAGACCCGCGGACCCGAAGGGGCCGCGACCGCTTCCGGCGTGAGCCGGCGGGAGACGCATCGAGGATAGAACCCCTCGGCGATCATTCGCTCACATCATCCAACGAGACCGGCGACCGGAGGCGGAGGTCGCTTGTGGGCTTGCGTGATCGAAGCGAATAGCCCCCGGCGACCATTGGCCGGCTCGCCCACTATCGTCGGTTTCGGCCATCATCACGAAAATGAATCGGTGCGGGTCGACCGATTCACAAGTGTCGTTGGACGCAAAAGCTGGAATAAGCGATTCTTCCGTCATGCTCGCTCAGCCCTATCAGCTCTATATCGAACGCACGGACGCGACGAAAAATATGGCGCGCTTCTACGTGCTTGCGATCGAACCAACGCTGTTCGGCACGCCCTGCTTGACGCGGCGATGGGGACGCATCGGAACGACCGGCCAGGCCATGGTGCATCACTTCGACAAGGAAGAGGATGCAGTAAGCATGTTCCTTGATCTTCTTCGGACGAAACGGGCGCGCGGCTATAGACCGAACACAAGAATCCGACGTGAACCCATGGTCTGGAGCTGTCCGGGAAGCCTTCATAACCGGTAATCTTTGATGTGAAGCACAGCTTCGGGGCGACGCGCCGGTCGATCCGGCGTGCCGGCCCAGGCGGGAAGGCAAAGGCCACCCTCAGAAGGGTGGCGCAGCATCGATGGTGCCCTCCTGTTCGGCGATCGCTACAGTCAGTTCGGCCTGAGCGATCTCCAGCTCCGCTTCGATCTGGCGGCGCTCGGCGGGATCGGCGTTCCTGAGCTCGGCGCGCAGTTCTTCAACCTGAATTTCGAGTGCAACCGTCATCGTCGTCATCTCCTGAATGATGTGAAAGATGACGCCCCGGGTCGTGGGGGTCGGGCCGGGTCAAGGATCGCGTCAGCGACCGGCGGAGCCGGCGAGCGGAGGAACCGATTTTCTGACGGTGCCTTTCAGGGCGCCGGCTGAAAATTGGAGGGGCCGCGAAGTCCTTGAGGCGGCACGAGCCTCACGGCAGACTCGGATATCTGAGCAGGCAGTCCTTGGTCTCGTGTGGCACGACAGGAGGAGTGAATGCGGGCTCGATGCCCGCGTTCACTCCCGATACCGCGCGTAACAAATCGCGAAACGGCGAAGGCGGCCCCGATTGCTCGGGGCCGCTCGAGTCGCTCTTCAGTTCGGGCTGTTCCAGAGGATGACTTTCTTGCCGGGATCACCGCCAGGAGCCTGGGCGACGTTGCCGAAGATCACGCCGATGTCAGGGGCCTCCAGCTTGACGGAGAGATATTCCTCGCCGGTCTGGCGGGCAATGCGGTTCCACGCCGCCCCTATTTCGAAGCCGGTCTTGCGGTGGATGATGCGGTAGTCGGGTGCGTCGTCGCTCGCCTTGCTGGCGTTGGGAACGATGGCGATCGGGGCGTTGACCCGGATGGTGGCAAAGATGCCTTCAAGGCTGCCGTCGGTCTTCTGCGTCAGGGCTGCGATGGTGGTTGCCATTGTATGTCTCCTTCGGTTGCTCGGGACCATTCCCGATGGCGCCCGAAGAAGGGACCGAGCCGCAGGCGTCACCGGAGCGCCAGCGCAGGGGAACCCCTTGCGGGTTGACGCTGACGGCGGCCGGTCCCTTAGAAAGGCGACACAAGAGAACGGGAATGGTCCTGAACGGCGACCGAAGCCGGTGACAACCATCACGGCAGCCCAATTCTGCGCTGAGCAAGAGGGCGAGGATCAGTGGCGCGGTGCAAGACGGCGATAGAGATGCCGACGAGACCCCGGATCGGCAAGCTCGATCGGCTCGAGCAAAAGGGGAGAGTGTCCGGCGCCTCGAATCGAGCGTCGGCAGGTCGTCTTTCGCCAGCAGCGCGGCGAGCAGGGCGGTGTTAATCCACAGGCGGACCAGGTCGGCATCCCTTGCGCGAAGGTCTTCCAAGCGATCGGCGACTTCATGCGTTTGAAGCTCAGCTCGATCTGCCATCGCAGCCGATAGGCCGAGGCGAGCCGTTCGGCGGCCAGTCGTCGGCTGTGAGCGACGTCAGCAGCAACAGCCAGCCCGCCATCTCGATGCCAGCCTGGCTGGGCTGCTATTGTGCCTTGGCGGCCAACCGGCGCTCCCGTCCCCGGGCATTCTTGGCGGCCTCGGGCGGTATTTAGACCCCTCCTCCGGGGGGTGTGGCCGAAATGCCCCGGCGGCAGCCTTTGCCGTAACTTCGACGCACAAAAGAGTCCGGGTCCCATTGTTTCGCATATGCAGCATCCCTATCTGAGTTGGATATTGAACCACCGAGAAAGGACCTCCCGTCCGATCCCCCATCCGGGGGGCGCTGCTGCCGGGCTTTCGGCAGATCGTTGACAATTATTACCGCTCGTACATCCTGATTTCCTTGTGACCTGCGCATGAAAATGCGTCGGCCGGGGGATTTTTGGCTCTTGGGGATGGCGTGCCTTATGAGGATCATACCGAGAATGAGCACGATCGAATCCAGCGTGTCCTCCATCCTGTTGGACCGGGTCGCCGAATGGCTGACGCATTCCTCGCTGGCCGGCGACGACCTCGAAAACATCGTGCGCGGCTTCTGCGAACGACTTGCCGCCGCGGGCCTGCCGATCGCGCGCGTGCACCTGACCTTTTCGATGCTGCATCCGCTCTATGATGCGCTAAGCTTCACCTGGCGGCGCGCCAGCGGCGTCACCATCGAGGGCTTCCGGATGCCCGCTGGCCAGAAGCCAGACCGCTTCCTGCAGAGCCCCTATTATTACCTGCTCGACAACAACCTGCAGCACATCCGCCGGCGGCTGATGCAGGAAGGGCCGGCCGAATTCCCGATCTTCGAGGACCTGCGCAAGGACAGGATGACCGATTACCTCGCCTTCGTGCAGCCCTTCGGCGACGATTCGGTGCAAGGCATGATGGGCTCCTGGTCGACCGACCATCACGACGGTTTTACCGACGACATGATCGACGCGCTGCTCCGGATGCAGAACCATCTGGCGGTCGCCGCCAAGATGGCGGTGCTCGGCAAGCTCGCCAACAACATGTTGACCACCTATCTCGGCGGCGACGCCGGCAAGCGGGTGCTGAACGGCCAGATCCGCCGCGGCGACGGCGAGACGATCCGTGCGGCGCTCGTCATGGGCGACATGCGCGAATCCACCATGTATGCCGAAAAGGAAGGAAGGCAGTCCTATATCGATACGCTGAACCAGTTCTTCGACGCGATCGCCGCCCCCTTCAACCGCAACGGCGGCGAGATTCTGAGCTTCCTCGGCGACGGCTTTCTGGCCGTCTATCCCTGCGGGCGTCACAAAGACCCGTCGAAAATCGCCTGCGAGGCAGCGCTTTCCGCCGTCTACCAGGCGCAGGCGCGGGTGGCCGAGCTCAACCGCGACCGCGAGGAGAAGGGTCTGGCCAGGATCGGCTACGGCATCGGCCTGCATGTCGGCAACGTCATGTTCGGCAATGTCGGCCTCAAGGACCGGTTGACCTTCTCCGCCTTCGGATCGGCGGTCAACGAGGTGCAGCGTCTGCAGATCCTGACCAAGAAATACGGCCGCGAAGTCGTCGCCAGTCAGGCCTTCGCCGGCTATTGCGGCGGCGAATGGACGACGCTCGGCGAGGAGAAACTGCGCGGCATCCGCCAGAAGGTGACTGTGCTGCAGCCACGTGCCCCGGCCCCGGAGATTCATGTCGACGAACATTTCCGAGAGGCCGTGCAGAACGGACTTTCAGAAGCCGAACAGGTCATTCTCCTGCACCGCGACGCCAAGAAACAGGTCAAGCGCACAAGTATGGAGAAGTTCATCCAGTAAAACGCCAGGTTGCGGCCGCTAGAACTGCCGGTTCTTTCGGGCAGAGATGGAGAAACGCAGCAATTTCCCCTTGATTGTCATCAGCTAGACACCCCGTTTGCGGTACGATAGTGTTGCCTTAACGGGAACATAGAAGACTGGGGAATTTCATTGGTATGGCGTCCGCTGCCGATCTGTTGCGTATTGAGAATCTCGACGTCTCCTTCTCGGTTTTCGGCGACCGCCTGCGTGTCGTAAAAGAAGCCAATCTCCGCATTCTTCCGGGCAAGGTCACCGCTCTCGTCGGTGAGTCCGGTTCCGGCAAATCTGTGATTAGCCAAGCCATCATGGGCATCCTGCCCAATCCGGCGAAAGCGTCGGGCAGCATCCTCTTTACCGATCCGCTCGACGGCAGCACGACCGATATCCTGTCGCTGCCGCGCGACAGCGAAGAGATGCGCGATCTGCGCGGCAAGCGCATGGCGACGATTTTCCAGGAGCCGATGACCTCCCTCTCGCCGCTGCACACTGTCGGCAACCAGATCAGCGAAGTGCTGCTGATCCACACCGAAATCGACAAGCAGGAGGCGCGCGCCAGGACCGAGGAGATGCTCGGCCTCGTCGGCTTCTCCAATCCGCACCGCACCTACGACATGTATCCCTTCGAACTGTCGGGCGGCATGCGCCAGCGCGCGATGATCGCCATGGCGCTGATCTGCAAGCCGGCGCTGCTGATCGCCGACGAGCCGACGACGGCGCTCGACGTGACGATTCAGGCGCAGATCCTGGAATTGCTGCGCGACCTGCAGGCCAAGCTTGGCATGGCGATGCTGCTCATCACCCACGATCTCGGCATTGTCGCCAACATGGCCGACGAGGTGGTCGTCATCTATCACGGCGAGATCATGGAAGCCGGGCCGGTCGAGGCGATCTTCCGCGACCCGCAGCATCCCTATCTCAAGGCCCTGATGGCCGCCGTTCCGCATTTCGACATGAAGCCCGGCGAGCGGCTGAAGGCGCTGAGGGATGTGCGGGTCAATCTCGAGGCCCTTGTCGGCAAGAAAAAGCCGCAGCAGGCGGAAACCCCGGGCACGTTGCTTTCAGTCTCCAATCTTTCAAAGACTTACAAGACGCGCAAGCGCAGTTTTCTCGGCAAGCACGAGGCTACCGTGCTGCGCGCTGTGGACGATGTCAGCTTCGATATCCGCCGCGGCGAATGTCTTGGCCTGGTCGGCGAATCCGGCTGCGGCAAGACAACCGTCAGCAAGATCCTGATGCGCGCCATCACGCCGGACAGCGGCGCGGTGGTGTTCAACGATGGCAAGGACGTGATCGACCTGCTTTCCGTTCGCGGTGAGGCTCTCCAGGATATGCGCACCAAGATCCAGATGGTGTTCCAGGATCCGGTCTCCTCGCTTTCGCCGCGCATGACGGTGCGCAACATCCTCAGCGAACCGTTGGAGATCCACGACCGAGGTGACAGCGACGAGCGTAAGCGCAAGGTCGAAGGGCTGATGGCGGCGATCGGCCTCGACAAGCGCTATCTCAGCCGTTATCCGCACAGCTTCTCAGGCGGGCAGCGCCAGCGCATCGGCATTGCTCGGGCACTCGCACTCGGCCCGAAACTCGTCATCCTCGACGAGCCGGTGTCGGCGCTCGACGTCTCGGTGCAGGCGCAGATCCTCAACCTCCTGAAGGATCTGCAGAAGGAGCTGGGGCTCACTTATCTTTTCATCTCGCACAATCTCGCTGTCGTCGATTACATGGCTGACCGCATCGCGGTCATGTGCAAGGGCCGCATCGTCGAGATCGCTCCACGCGAAATCATCCTGCGCGATCCGGTGCACCCCTACACGAAATCGCTGCTCGCCGCCGTGCCCTTCCCCGATCTCGACCGGCCGCTCGATTTCCAGGCGCTCCGGGAAAACGGCGCCGCTGACAAGCAGAACTGGGGCAAGACCTTCACCGCCGAGCATGACGACGCGGCCGAGCTTGCCTATGCCGATCTCGGCGACGGCCATCTGGTGCGCGCCCGCAAGGGCGCGGATATCCGGGAGTTGCGCTGATGGTGACGCGTCGCACATTCCTCGGCGGCCTCGTCGGCGCTGCGATCGCGCCGGCAGTGCTTCGCGCCGAACAGGCCGTCGAACCGGAATTCCTGAAAGAGCGGCTGGCCGCCGGCAGCCTGCCGCCGATGGCAGAGCGCATTCCCGCCCGCCCGCGCATCTTCAACCTGAAGGAGATGGGGCTCGAACCCGGCGCCTATGGCGGCACGGTGCGCACCATCATCGGCAGCCAGCGAGACATCCGCTTCATGACGATCTACGGCTATGCCCGCCTGGTCGGCTACGACAAGCATCTGCAGTTCCAGCCTGACATTCTCGCCGATTTCCGCTCCGAAGACGACACAGTCTTCACCTTCACGCTGCGCGAGGGCCATAAATGGTCGGACGGAGCGCCGTTTACGGCCGATGATTTCCGCTACTGGTGGGAAGACGTCATCCTCAACGACAAGCTAACACCCGGCGGCGGTGCGCTCGAGCTTCGTCCACACGGCAGCCTGCCGCGCTTCGAGATGCTCGATCCGCTGACGGTGCGTTATACCTGGGAAAAACCCAACCCGATGTTCCTGCCGAGCTTGGCAGGCCCGCAACCCCTCGTCATCTTCGGGCCGGCGCATTACCTCAAGCAGTTCCACAAGAAGTATCAGCCCGACCAGGCGAAGATGGAACAGATGATGCAGGCCAACCGCGCCAAGAAATGGCAGGACCTGCACATCAAGATGGCGCGCTCCTACCGGCCTGAGAATCCCAACCTGCCGACGCTGGATCCCTGGCACAATACGACGGCGCTGCCAGCCGAGCAGTTCGTCTTCGAGCGCAACCCGTTCTTTCATCGCGTCGACGAAAACGGCAGGCAGCTTCCCTATCTCGACCGTTTCGTCCTCAACGTCTCTTCCTCGTCGATCATCGCCGCCAAAGCGGGTGCGGGCGAGGCCGACCTGCAGGCGACCGGCATCGATTTCAACGACTACACCTTCCTTAAAGAGGCGGAGAAGCGCTTTCCCGTAAAGGTCAATCTCTGGAAGGTCGCGCGCGGCTCGCGCATCACGCTCTTGCCGAATCTCAACTGCGCCGACGAGGTGTGGCGCGGCCTTTTCCGCGACGCGCGGCTGCGCCGGGCGCTGTCGCTGGCAATCAACCGGCACGAGATCAACATGGTCGCCTTCTATGGCTTGGGCACTCCGAGCGCCGATACCGTGCTGCCCGACAGCCCGCTCTTCAAGCAGGAATATGCCGACGCCTTCGTGAAGTTCGATCCCGATGAGGCCAACCGCCTGCTCGACGAGCTTGGCCTAGCCAAGCGCGGCGACGACGGCATAAGGCTGCTGCCTGACGGACGGCGCGCCGAGATCACCGTCGAGACCGCCGGCGAAAGCAATCTCGATACCGACGTGCTGGAACTGGTGCACGATCACTGGGCCGATATCGGCCTTGCGCTTTATACCCGCACCTCGCAGCGCGACGTCTTCCGCAACCGCGCCATGAGCGGCACGATCATGATGTCGATCTGGTATGGTCTCGACAACGGCGTGCCGACGGCCGACATGTCGCCGTCCGGTCTTGCGCCGACGCTCGACGATCAGCTGCAATGGCCGCTCTGGGGCATGCATTATCTCTCCGCCGGCCAGGAAGGCGTCGCACCAGACCTCCCGGAAGCTGCAGAGCTGGTGGACCTGCTCGGCCAATGGGGCTCGACGGCGAAGTTCGAGGAGCGTCAGGCGATCTGGCACAAAATGCTGTCGCTCTATACGCAGCAGGTCTTCTCTATCGGCCTCATCAACAGCACGCTGCAGCCGATCCTTCGCGCCGCCAAGCTGCAGAACCTGCCGGAGAGAGCACTCTACGGCTTCGATCCCACCTCCTATCTCGGCGTCTACATGCCGGATGTTTTCTGGTACAAGGAGGCCTGAGGCGTGCTCAGATATATTCTCTGGCGCATCGCCGCCATGGTGCCGACGCTCTTCGTCATTTCGGCGCTTGTCTTCACGATCATCGAGCTGCCGCCCGGCGACTTCTTCGAGAGCCAGATCGCCGAGCTGCGCGCCTCTGGCGAGACCGCCAATCTCCAGGAAATCGAGGAAATGCGGGAGCAATACGGCTTCGACAAGCCGGAAATCGTGCGCTACTTTTACTGGGTCGCCGGCATGCTGCACGGCGATTTCGGCTATTCCTTCGAATACCAGCTGCCAGTCTCGGACGTCGTCGGCGAACGGCTGTGGCTGACGATCCTCGTCTCCTTCACGACGATCCTGCTCACCTGGCTGATCGCCTTTCCGATCGGCATCTATTCGGCGACGCATCAGTATAGCTGGGGCGATTACGGGCTGACCTTTCTCGGCCTGCTCGGCATCGCTGTTCCGAACTTCATGCTGGCCCTGATCCTGATGTATTTCGCCAATGTCTGGTTCGGGCTGTCGATCGGCCACCTGATGGACCAGCAATATCTCAACGCGCCGATGAGCTGGGAAAAGGCGAAGTCGATCCTTGCCCATCTCTGGATCCCCGTCATCATCGTCGGCACGGCCGGCACGGCCGGCATGATCCGGCGGCTGCGCGCCAATCTTCTCGACGAGATGCAGAAGCAATATGTGACGACAGCCCGCGCCAAGGGCCTGCATCCGATGCGGGCGCTGGTCAAATATCCGCTGCGCATGGCGCTCAATTTCTTCATCGCCGACATCGGCTCGATTCTGCCGTCGATCATCTCGGGCGCCGAGATCGTCGCCATCGTCCTGTCGCTGGAGACGACCGGGCCGATGCTGATCAAGGCGCTGCAGAGCCAGGACATGTATCTGGCCGGCTCCTTCCTGATGTTCCTCGCTTTCCTCAACGTCATCGGCGTGCTGATCTCCGATATCGCCCTCGGCTTCCTCGATCCCCGCATCCGACTGCAAGGCAGGAGCACCAAATAATGTCGCCCCTTCCCGCACCCGGCGCGCCGCTGCCGCATTACGTCTCCACCGCGCCCTTCGATCCGCACGCGACCGAGAGCATGACGGCGGCGCAATCGCGCATCCATCTCGCCTCGCAGAAACAGCTGATGTGGTGGAAGTTCAAGCAGCACAGGCTCGCCTTGATCTCCGGCATCTTCCTTGCCGCCATCTACCTGATGATCCTGATCGTCGAGTTCCTGGCGCCCTACGGCCTGCACACGCGCAATGTCGATTTCATCCACGCGCCACCCCAGCGCGTCCATTTCTTCGACAAGGGCGAGTTCGTCGGTCCCTTCGTCTACGGCCGCAGCATGACGCTCGATCTCGACACGCTGCACCGCGTCTATACCGACAGGCCGAACGACGTGCAGCCGATCCGCTTCTTCTGCCGCGGCGATTCCTATAAGTTCTGGGGCCTCGTCGCCTCGAACTATCATCTCGTCTGCCCCGCGATCGGCGGCCAGATGTTTCTGCTCGGCACCGACCGGCTCGGCCGCGACGTGCTGTCGCGCATCCTCTACGGCGCGCGCATATCGCTGACGATCGGCCTGATCGGCATTTCGATCAGCTTCGTCCTCGGCATCGTCATCGGCGGCCTTGCCGGCTACTGGGGCGGCGTCTTCGACCTCATCGTCCAGCGCCTGATCGAGGTGCTGCAATCGCTGCCGAGCCTGCCGCTGTGGATGGCGCTCGCCGCCATCATGCCGGTGACCTGGAGTCCGATCGTCATTTATTTCGGCATCACCGTCATCCTCGGCATCATCGACTGGACCGGACTGGCGCGGGCCGTGCGCTCCAAGCTTCTCGCGCTGCGTGAGGAGGATTACGTACAGGCCGCGCAGCTGATGGGCGCCAGCACGCCGCGCATCATCGGCCGCCATCTGGTCCCGGGCTTCATGTCGCATCTCATCGCTTCGGCGACGATTTCGATCCCCGGCATGATCCTCGGCGAGACCGCGCTCTCCTTCCTCGGCCTCGGTCTTCGGCCGCCGATCACCAGCTGGGGCATTCTGCTCACCGAGGCAAAAAGCGTCAGCGTCATCGCCTTCTATCCTTGGTTGCTCTTTCCGATCATTCCTGTTGTTCTTGTCATTTTGGCGTTCAACTTTCTGGGAGACGGCTTGCGCGATGCGGCAGATCCCTACAAATAGCGGGACGCTCGGCGGCGCCTTCCGGCACCGCGCCCGCCTCTTGGCCTCCGGACGGTGGGGGTACTAATTCATGTTGTTCACCCCGGAGGGAACACCCATGGCCAGACGTCTCGAAGATGCTCGCATCCTCATGTACAGCCACGACACGTTCGGCCTCGGCCACCTCAGGCGCTGTCGCACCATCGCCCATGCGCTGGTCGAAGACTATCGCGGCCTCAACATCCTGATCATTTCGGGGGCGACGATCGCCGGCGCCTTCGATTACCGCGCCCGCGTCGACTTCGTGAAGATCCCGAGCGTCATCAAGCTGCGCAACGGCGAATATACGTCGCTCGCCAGCCATATCGATCTCCACGAGACGCTGAAGATGCGCGAATCGAGCATCCGCCATACGGCCGAGACCTTCCAGCCGGATATCTTCATCGTCGACAAGGAGCCGATGGGATTGAAGGGCGAGGTCGAGGATACGCTCGCCTATCTCAAGGCCCGCGGCACCGTGCTGGTGCTCGGCCTGCGCGAGATCATGGACGCGCCGCATCTGCTGGAGGCCGAGTGGAAGAAAAACAGCATCATGCAGAAGATCGACCAATATTACGACAGCGTCTGGGTCTACGGCCCGCCTGACTTCTACGATCCGCTCGTTGGTCTCGACGTGCCGGCCAGCCTGCGCCGGAAAATGGATTTTGTCGGCTTCCTGCAGCGCAGCGTTTCCAAGGGCAAGAGCTCGATCAACGCCCGCAAGGACAATTACCTGCTCGTCACCACAGGCGGCGGCGGCGACGGCTCCGATCTCGTCCACGACGTCATGAACGCCTACGAGGCCGATCCGACGCTGACGCAGAAGGCGCTCGTCGTGCTCGGGCCCTATATGCCGGCCGCCGAGCGCGCCAAGCTGGTGCAGAAGGGCGAAGCCATTCCCTATATAGAGGTGATCGAGTTCGACAATCATATGGAAGAGTTGATCGCCGGCGCCACCGGCGTCGTCGCCATGGGCGGCTACAACACCTATTGCGAGATCCTCTCCTTCGACAAGCCGGCCCTTATCGTGCCGCGCGTCAAGCCGCGCGAGGAACAGCTGCTGCGCGCAAAGCGGGCAAGTGAGCTAGGCCTCGTCGACATGCTGCTGCCGGAACAATCGGCCGATCCGGCCATCATGGCCGCGGCGCTGAAGCGCCTGCCCTCCCGGCTGCCGCCGTCGAAAAGCGGCAGCAATATGCATCTCGAAGGGCTGGACCACATCTCGCAGACTGTCGGCCGATGGCTCGACGGCCGCGCCACCCACCTTGCCGTCGTCGGCGCAGAATAGGGCACAGCCTTGCCGCCACGCCGCAAGATCCTCGTCGTGCTGAAAGGCTATCCCCGCCTTTCGGAAACCTTCATCGCCCAGGAACTGCTCGGCCTCGAACGGGCCGGCTTCGACCTGACGCTGATTTCCATGCGCCGACCGACCGACAAGAAACGCCATCCGGTGCATGACGAGATCAAGGCGCCTGTCCTCTATCTGCCGGAATATCTGCACGAGGAGCCGATCCGCGTACTCAAAGGCTTGGCAGCCGGCTTCGGCAAACCCGGCTTCAAGCCACTGATCAAGCGCTTCTTCGCCGACCTCAAGCGTGATCTCTCCCGCAACCGCTTCCGTCGCCTCGGCCAAGCGCTGGTGCTGGCGCGCGAGTGGCGTGACGGCGGTGAGTGGCTGCATGCCCATTTCATCCATACGCCGGCCTCGGTGACGGAATATACGAGCATCCTGACGGGCACGCCCTGGACCTGTTCGGCCCATGCCAAGGACATATGGACCTCGCCCGACTGGGAATTGAAGGAAAAGCTGAAGAGCGCCCGCTGGACCGTCACCTGCACCCGGACTGGCTATGAACACATGCGCATGCTGACATCGCGCAAGCAGGCCATACATTTGAGCTATCACGGCCTCGATCTCGCCCGCTTCGGCCATTTTTCCGGCGCGCATTCCGAGAGAACCGGCAACGACCCGGCCGATCCGGCCTTCATTCTCAGCGTCGGCCGCGCGGTCGAGAAGAAAGGCTACGACGTGTTGCTGCGGGCGCTGGCGCAGCTGCCGGCTGATCTCCATTGGCGCATGGAGCATATTGGCGGCGGCGACGAGCTTGCCAGGCTGAAGGCGCTCGCAGCCGAGCTCGGCCTCTCCGGCCGCATTGTCTGGAAGGGCGCCATGGCACAGGAAGACGTGCTCGATCACTACCGCCGCGCCGATCTCTTTGCGCTCGCCTGCCGCATCGCCGCCAACGGCGACCGCGACGGTTTGCCGAACGTGCTGGTCGAGGCCTCGAGCCAGCGCCTCGTCTGCATCTCCACCACGGTATCCGGCGTGCCGGAGCTGCTGACGGACGGCGAGAACGGCCTCGTCGTGCCGCCGGAGAATCCGGCGCTGCTCGCCAGCGCGCTGGAGGCGGCGATTCGCGATCCGGCGCTGCGCCAGCGCCTCGGCGACGCCGCCGAAAGGCGGGTGCGCGAGGACTTCGATTATCATTCCAGCATCAGGCAGCTCGCCGGCCTGTTCGAGGCCGAATGGCAGAAGGCGTCATGATGGCACCGCGCATCTTTTTCTATGTCCAGCATCTGCTCGGCATCGGCCACATCGCCCGCGCCAGCCGCATCGCCAATGCACTCGTCAGGGACGGCTTCGACGTCACCGTCGTGACCGGCGGCCTGCCGGTGCCGGGTTTTCCCGGCGAGGGCGTGAAGACCGTCGCCCTGCCGGCGGTCGTCGCCAGCAATGCCGGTTTCTCCGGCCTTGCCGATGCCGATGGCCGGCCGGCCGGCGAAGAATTCCTGGCCGCTCGCCGGAACTTGCTGCTCGACGCCTTCCATGCCGCAAGGCCCGATGCCGTCATCATCGAGGCCTTCCCCTTTGGCCGGCGGCAGATGCGCTTCGAACTTCTGCCCCTGCTTCAAGCGATCGAAGAGGCCGAACCGCGGCCAAAACTCGTCAGCTCGGTGCGCGACATCCTGCAGCAAAACCGCAAGGCCGGCCGCGACGCCGAGACGGTCGCCCTGGTCAAGGATCACTTCGACGCCGTGCTTGTCCATGGCGATCCCGGCTTCGTCAGGCTCGAGGATACCTTCCCGCTGACGCCTGAGATCGCCGACAGGCTGCGGTATACCGGCCTCGTCGCGCCGCCGCCGGCGCCCGAACCGACGGAAACCTTCGACATCATCGCCTCGGCCGGCGGCGGCGCGGTCGGCGCCGAGCTGATCGGCGCGGCGAAGGAGGCGGCGGCGCTGCTGCCGGTCGATCTTCGCTGGCTGCTGATCTCGGGTCCCAACCTGCCGGAGGCCGATTTCGCCAGACTGTCGCGGGACGCAGCCCCGAATGTGACGCTGGTGCGCTTCCGCAGGGATTTTCCTTCGCTCTTGCGCGGTGCCAGGGTATCGATCTCGCAGGCCGGCTACAACACCGTCGGCGACCTCTTGCGCACCGAGTGCCGGCCGATCCTCATCCCTTTCGTCGCCGGCGGCGAGACCGAGCAGACGGTGCGCGCCGAACGGCTGCAGGCGCTGGGCCTTGCCGATATCCTGCCGGAACAGGGGCTGACCTCGGCCCATATGAAAGAGGCTGTCGAAAAGGCGCTGGCAGCGCCTCGGCAGGAGCCGGTCTCGCTCGATCTCGACGGGGCGGAGAAGACGGCTGCCATCATTCGCTCGCTGATTGCCGAATCGCTCGCCTTATTTAAAAGTCCTGTGATATAAGCAGAGTTCCGGCGAGAATCGGCCTGTCTGCAGCCGGTCCCTTCGCCTTGTTTTCATTGCGATATCGGCGGTCCGGCTGCATGGTCCTGTTCTCGACAATTCCTACCCTCCCCGCGCCCGGATCGCGCCTTCGGAATTTCCCAGCACGCTGAAGGTTAGCCATGGAAAAGAGCCTCGCCCGCTATATCTGGAAGAACACGCGGCTGCAGCAGCTGTGGATCCTGGCTGTCGTCGCGGCCTCGATGATCCCCTATTTCCTGTCCTTCGATCTGCCGAAGCAGATCGTCAACGGACCGATCCAGGGCGACGGCTTTGAAGGCCCCGGCGCAACCCAGACTTTCATGCATATCGCCTATGACATTCCGCTGATCGGCCATGTGGAATTCTTCAAGGGCGTGCAGCTCGACCGTTTCCAGATGCTGATGGCTCTCAGTCTGGTATTCCTGGCGCTGGTGGTGCTGAACGGGCTCTTCAAGTTCTACATCAACACCTATAAGGGCCGGCTCGGCGAACGCATGCTGCGGCGCATCCGCTTCGAACTGATCGACCGGGTGCTGCGGTTTCCGCCGGCCCATTTCAAGCGGGTGAAATCGGCCGAGATCGCTACGATGATCAAGGACGAGGTGGAGCCGATGGGCGGCTTCACCGGCGACGCCTTCGTCTCGCCTGCCCTGCTCGGCGGCCAGGCGATCACCGCGCTCGCCTTCATCATCGTGCAGAATTTCTGGCTCGGCATGATCGCCGCCGCCATCGTCGGCGTCCAGGCGGTCGTCATCCCGCGCATGCGCAAGCGCCTGCTGGATCTCGGCCGCCAGCGGCAGCTGACGGCGCGCGAGCTTTCCGGCCGCGTCGGCGAAATCGTCGAAGGCATCGGCACGATCCACGGCAACGACACATCCAACCTCGAACGCGCCGATATCGCCTGGCGGCTCGGCCGCATCTTCTCGATCCGCTACGACCTTTACCAGTGGAAGTTCCTGGTGAAGTTCATCAATAACTTTCTCGCCCAGGTCACGCCTTTCCTGTTCTACGCGATCGGCGGTTATCTCGCGCTGCAGGGCCGGCTCGACATCGGCCAGCTCGTCGCCGTCATATCAGCCTACAAAGACCTGCCCGGGCCGCTGAAGGAGCTGATCGACTGGGACCAGATGCGCCAGGACGTGCAGGTGAAATACCAGCAGGTCTACGAGCAGTTCAACGTCGAGCCCCTGATTGACAGCCACATCCAGGAATTGGCGACCGCACCCGTGGGCCCACTGACCAGCGCACTCGTCGTCACCAATCTGACGCTCTCCGACGACAGCGGCGCCCGCCTCGTCGACCACGTCTCGGTCGAAATCAAGCCGAATGAGACGGTTGCGATCGTCGGTCCGAACGGCAGCGGCGCCGAAGCCTTCGCCGAAGCGCTCGGCCGGATGATCTGGCCCGACTCCGGCCGCATCACCATCGACGGACGCGACCTGCTCGAGCTGCCGGAATCGATCACCGGCCGCCGCATCTCCTATGCCTCGGCCGACACCTTCTTCTTCCATGGCACGCTCGCCAGCAATCTGCTCTACGGCCTCAAGCACGCGCCGATGATCGACGCCGTCTACGACGAGAAGGAAGCGCAGGAGTATAAATGGCATTCCATCGAGGCGGTGAAGGCCGGCAACCCGACGCTAGACCTCAACAGCGATTGGGTGGATTACCAGGCGGCCGGCGCCAATGGACCGGAAGATCTCCTGAAAGCGATCCGGCCGGTGCTCGACGCCGTGCAGATTTCGCAGGACATCCTCGATCTGGCGCTGCGCTCGAACGTCAATACCGAGGTGCATGTGGCGGTCAGCGACCATGTCGTGGCGCTGCGAGCCTCGCTGCGCGACCGGCTGCGCGACGAAGGTCTTGACGGCATCGTCGTGCCTTTCGATTTCGACGCCTACAATGCCCAGGCAACGGTCGGTGAGAACCTGCTCTTCGGCACGATGAAGCGGCCGCTGATGACCAACCGCCGGCTGGCCGCCCATCCCTATTTCCAGCAGCTGTTCCGCGAGACGGGCCTCAGCACCGATCTCTACGCCATGGGCCTGGAGATTGCCGAAAACGCCGTCGAACTCTTTCACGACCTGCCGCCGGATCATCCTTTCTTCCAGCAGCTGACCTTCATGACGGCGGATGACATTCCGACCTATCAGGCGCTGCTGCAGAAGCTGCAAAGCCGCCGCTTCGAGGATGCGACACCTGAGGAGCGCTCCGCCATCATCCGGCTGAGCTTCGCCTATATTGAGCCGCGCCATCGCTTCGGCCTTTTGACCAACGAGCTGATGGACAAGATCGTCAGCGCCCGCAAGCAGTTCCATGCGCATATTCCGGCCGATCTCGCCGAGCTGATAGAGCGCTACGACGCCGAGCGTTTCACCCCGTCGGCAAGCCTGATGGACAATGTGCTCTTCGGCCGTATCGCCTATCAGCAGGCCGACGCCTCCGACCGCATCCGCGCCATCATGGGCGAGCTCTTCGACGCACTCGACCTTTATGACGATGTTCTGTCGATCGGCCTCGAATTCGACGTCGGCTCCGGCGGCAAGCGGCTGACCATGGTGCAGCGCCAGAAGCTGAACCTGGCCCGCGCGCTTCTGAAGCGCTCGGACTATTTCGTCTTCAACCGGCCGCTGTCGGCACTCGACCAGCGCGTTCAGGATCAGATCACCCGCAACATCATCGAAGACCTGCATAAGGAAGGTGAGCGCCCGGCGATCATCTGGGTGCTTTCGAATGCGCGGCTTGCCGAAATGTTCGACCGGATCCTGCTCTTCGACCGCGGCGGGCTGGCGGAAGCGGGAAACTATCCGGAACTTTCCGAGAAAAACGGTATGTTCAAGGAACTGTTATCGTAATATTCTATGGGGGCGGCGATGGTAGGCGTTCCCGGGGGAACGCCCGGAATTGAGGCGCCTGGTTCCAAGAACCCTGCGTCAGGGGATTGAAACGCTCATGCTGTTGAGAGACGAAGTCGAAATGCTGCGCCGGGTGCCGATCTTTTCCAGGATTGCACCAGCGAAACTCAAGCTTTTGGCCTTCACCTCCGACCGCATGACCTACAAAGCCGGTCAGGATCTCTTCCACCAGGGCGATGTCGGCGATGCCGCCTATGTCATCCTTTCCGGCAGCGCCGACATCATCGTCTCCTCGCCGGCAGGCGAGATCAAGGTCGCCGACGTCGAGCTCAATTCCATCGTCGGCGAAATCGCCATTCTCTGCGATGTCTCACGCACGGCGACAGTGCGGGCCACCTCGCCCCTCGAAGTATTGCGCATCAGCAAAGAGCACTTTTTAAAGCTGCTCAGCGACTTCCCCGAAATGGCCGTGGAAATCATGCGCGTGCTCGCCGACCGCCTTAATCACACGACGGCGGAATTGACCGCAGCGCGGGCGGCAAAGCAGCCGCAGATGGCGCAGTAAGATCAAATCAAGATTTCGGCGGCCATTTCTGCGCGCCATCGACGAGGCGCAGCATTTCGACCTGTTTGATGTCCTGACGTGTTGTATTTGCAATGTCCAGCAGATGCAGGCGGCAGGCCACCGCTGCTGCAGCCTTTGTGCCGCGTGGCTGCCCCTCACCCTAACCCTCTCCCCGTAAACGGGGCGAGGGGACGTGCCCAGCGAGAGGCTGGCGAGGAACAGAGGGCTCGCCGCTTGCCCCCTTGGCCCCGCAGGCGGGGAGCAGGTGCTGGCAGGCGGATGAGGGGCTGTTGTCCGAGGCGCGAGCTCCCGTGTCCAAATCCGCCTATTCACGCTGCTCCAGCGCCCTGCTGAAAGGCGAGTGCTGCCGCGCGCAGATGGCGCCGGGCAGTAGTAATCGACGAAATTCAGGCCAAAGCGGCCAAGCGACACAGAATACGCCCTATTCAAACGGGCCTCGGCCTTCGACAAAGGCGGCAATATCCGACCTCAACGGAGATCGCACTGTAAGCGCATCGAGCCGATAAAAATCATGCTGCTTGCCGGCGTAGATTTTCCAGCACTGGGGAACAGCGTTGTTCCAGCTTTCAGTTGGCCGGTATGGATCGAGCTCTCCCCAGAAGACCATGGTGGGTATATCGAGGGGACACGTTTCGAAGCGCAACCTGGTTGATGACACGCAGATCAGCGCCTGGAGTTCAAGACCCTCTCTGACCGCATTCCACAGAGCCGTCCCACCGGCGCTAAAACCGATCCCCAAGCACCCGCGTCCGTCGATCTCACGAAGTGCCCGGATCGCATGCCGCATACCGTCCTGGTTGAAGAGATGGTCATGAAGCGCGTCCCCACGTAGATCAGGACGCCCGCTCAGGTCGGCCAGTTGCAAACCATGGCGCTGAAAGCTGCCAGCATCCAGCAGCTCGACAAAGGTTTCGGGAAAGCCGTGGATATCGCCAACGACCAAATGTTGCATTTCGACGATGCCGCTCTTCTCTGCGATAGATGCTAAGGCAGCCGCCGGTTTCCCGGCGGACTGTCTCGATCCTATTCCCGCTGTTCCAGCGCCTTGCTGAAGGCCAGCGCGGCCAGCGTGCAGATGGCGCCGGAGAGAAGGTAGTAACCGACGAAGGTCAGGCCGAAACGGCTGGAGAGGCTGAGCGCCACCAGCGGCGCAAAGCCTGCGCCGACCAGCCAGGCGAGATCCGAGGTGAAGGCTGCACCGGTATAGCGATAGCCGCGGCCGAAGCGCGACGAGATCGAGCCTGTCGCCTGGCCGAAGGACAGGCCGAGCACGCCGAAGCCGATGATGACGAAAGCGTCGTGGCCATTATTGCCGGAGGCGATCAGGATGGGCCCGATAAAGCTGAAGACGGCGATGATGACGGCGCAGATGGCAAGCTGGGCGCGGCGCCCGATGCGGTCGGCGATCAGGCCCGAGGCGATGATGGCGATGACGCCGACCATGGCGCCGATCACCTGCACCACCATGAAAGTGCCGATCGGCTGGTTGCCGTAAAGGCTCATCCAGCCGAGAGGGAAGATGGTGACCAGGTGGAACATGGCGAAACTGGCGAGCGGCACGAAGGCGCCGATCAGGATGTCGCGGCCGTGAACGCGCAGCACCTGGAGGATCGGTGCGGCCTCCAGCTCATGCTGCTCCAAAAGCGTGCCGAATTCCTTGGTCATGACCAGGCGCAGACGCGCAAACAGCGCCACGACGTTGATCGCGAAGGCGACGAAGAAGGGATAACGCCAGCCCCAGGAGAGGAAATCCTCGCTGGACAGGTTGGCGACGAAATAACCGAAGAGCGTGCTTGCCAGCGCAAAGCCGATCGGCGCGCCGAGCTGCGGGATCATCGCGTACCAGCCGCGGTGATTGGGCGGCGCGTTGAGCGCGAGCAGCGATGCCAGACCGTCCCAGGCGCCGCCGAGCGCGAAGCCCTGGCCGAGACGGAAGAGCGCCAGCAGGGCGATCGACCAGACGCCGATCTCAGCATATCCGGGCAGGAAAGCGATCGAGGCCGTGGAACCGCCGAGCAGGAAGAGTGCAATCGTGAGCTTCGTGCCGCGCCCGTACATCCGGTCGATGGTCATGAAGACCACGGACCCGACGGGGCGGGCGAGGAAGGCGAGCGAGAAGATGGCGAAGGAATAGAGCGTCGCCGTCAGCCTGTCCGGTGCGAAGGGAAAGACGAGCTGCGGAAAAACGAGGACCGAGGCGAGGCCATAGACGAAGAAATCAAAGAATTCCGACATGCGGCCGATCACCACGCCGATGGCGATACTGCCCGGCGAAACCGGCTTGTCGTCGTGAATGCGCCGCGCGTCGCGTTCGAGCGACGACGATGACGGTCCGTAATGCGATGTTGTAGCCATGAAAAACGCCTCCTCGTTAAGGCGCTTCCGGCAAGGCGCCCCAGGCTGATCTTGATCAAACCCGCAGGCTTATCAAGTCCGCAATATGGAAATAGTTCATCATCGCGGCGCAAATCGAGCCGTGTCAGGAAAAATTGCGTGGCCCCAGCCGCTATTTTTCCGGTGCAAAAGCTGGCCTGGCCGGCTCTTGCGGATATATTGAGGGGACATGCGCGCGCAAAAAATCCTTCTCGATTTCATCAGGATTTCAAAGCGGTAGCGCAACATGATTTCTACCGCACTGCGGCATCTTTGCTGCACTGCGACTTTCCGCCTCATGTCGCTATCGGGTTCAGTGCTTTAGTCGCGGTCAAAACGAAACAACAAGAGCTTAGAGACGTGCAAAAACTCGTGAAGTTTTCCCGCCTTCTATCCGTCTTGCCGCTGCTTTTCCTGGCAGGATGCAACATGGTCGTCATGGCGCCCTCAGGCGACATCGCCGTGCAACAGCGCGATCTCATCGTCATCTCGACGGTGCTGATGCTTTTGATCATCGTCCCGGTGATCTTCCTGACGCTGCTCTTCGCCTGGCGCTACCGCCGCTCCAACACGGCCGCCGCTTACGCGCCGGAATGGCATCATTCGACCCGCCTCGAAATCGTCATCTGGGCGGCCCCCCTGGCGATCATCATTGCGCTCGGGGCCGTCACCTGGATTTCCACGCATAAGCTCGATCCCTACCGACCGCTCGACCGCCTCGATGCCGAGCGCGCCATCCCGGCCGATACCAAGCCGCTGACCGTCGAGGTCGTGGCGCTCGACTGGAAATGGCTGTTCTTCTATCCCGAACTCGGCATCGCCACAGTCAACGAGATGGCCGCCCCTGTCGACACGCCGATCAATTTCAAGATCACCGCCTCCTCGGTGATGAACTCCTTCTACATCCCGGCTCTTGCCGGCCAGATCTACGCCATGCCCGGCATGGAGACGAAGCTGCACGCCGTCATCAACCGGGAGGGCGAATATGAAGGCTTCTCCGCCAATTACAGCGGCGCCGGCTTCTCGCACATGCGTTTCAAGTTCCATGGCCTAACCCGCGAAGGCTTCGACGCCTGGATGGCCAAGGTCAAGCAGCAGGGCACGATGCTCAACCGCGACGCCTATCTGACGCTTGAGAAGCCGAGCGAGAAGGAGCCGGTGCGCTACTATGCAGGCGCCGACGCCGATCTCTACGACGCCATCCTCAACATGTGCGCCACGCCAGGCAAGATGTGCATGAACGAGATGATGCACATCGATATGATGGGTGGCGGCGGCAAGGAAAGTGCTGAAAACCGCGAGAAGCTGCAATACGACAACCGCCATGCCGGTGAAGGCGTCGTCGAGCCTGGGGCCACCGTGCCGGCAACAGGCGTCCCGGCAAAGGCAGAGCCGCCGCGCAATTCCGGAGGCAGCATGCAGCACGACATGCCCGGCATGCAGGGCATGCCCGGGATGGATATGCAGCATGACGGCCATTCCATGCCGGGCTCGGGCAACGGCGCCGACCCGGCGCCGACGCAGCTCAACAACAACAATTAACCTGGCGCTTTGCGTCGCAAGACATAATGAACGGGTTGTTCCATGTTTTCCAATCCTGACCTCCTGAAGTTGATCTTCGGCCGGTTGACCCTCGACGCCATCCCCTATCACGAGCCGATTCTGGTCGTGACCTTCATCGGCGTCGTCATCGGCGGTCTCGCCGTGCTCGGCGCCATCACCTATTTCAAATTCTGGGGTCCGCTCTGGCACGACTGGATCTGCAGCGTCGATCACAAGAAGATCGGCATCATGTATGTGATACTCGCAGTGATCATGCTGCTACGCGGCTTTTCCGACGCGATCCTGATGCGCGTCCAGCAGGCGATCGCCTTCAACGGTTCCGAGGGCTACCTGCCGCCGCACCACTACGACCAGATCTTCACCGCCCACGGCGTCATCATGATCTTCTTCGTGGCGATGCCCTTCGTCACCGGTCTGATGAACTTCGTGGTGCCGCTGCAGATCGGCGCGCGCGACGTCTCCTTCCCCTTCCTCAACAACTTCTCCTTCTGGATGACCACCGCCGGCGCGATCATCATCATGCTGTCGCTTTTCATCGGCGAATTTGCCCAGACCGGCTGGCTCGCCTATCCGCCGCTGTCGGGAGCCGCCTACAGTCCGGGCGTCGGCGTCGACTATTATATCTGGGGCCTGCAGGTGGCGGGTGTCGGAACGACGCTGTCGGGAATCAACCTGATCGCCACCATCGTCAAGATGCGTGCGCCCGGCATGACGTTCATGAAAATGCCGGTCTTCACCTGGACGGCGCTCTGCACCAACGTGCTGATCGTCGCCTCCTTCCCGATCCTGACGGCAACGCTAGCGCTGCTGTCGCTCGACCGCTATGCCGGCACGAATTTCTTCACCAACGACCTTGGCGGCAATCCGATGATGTACATCAACCTCATCTGGATCTGGGGCCATCCGGAGGTCTACATCCTGGTGCTGCCGGCCTTCGGCATCTTTTCGGAAGTCGTCGCCACCTTCTCCGGCAAACGCCTGTTCGGCTATGCCTCCATGGTCTACGCCACCTGCGTGATCATGATCCTGTCCTACATCGTCTGGCTGCACCACTTCTTCACGATGGGCTCGGGCGCCAGCGTCAACTCCTTCTTCGGCATCACCACGATGATCATCTCGATCCCCACGGGAGCGAAGATCTTCAACTGGCTCTTCACCATGTATCGCGGCCGTATCCGCTACGAGGTGCCGATGCTGTGGACGGTCGGCTTCATGGTGACCTTCGTCATCGGCGGCATGACCGGCGTCATGCTGGCGGTGCCGCCGGCCGACTTCGTGCTGCACAATTCGTTGTTCCTCATCGCCCATTTCCACAACGTCATCATCGGCGGCGTTCTGTTCGGCATGTTCGCCGGCGTGAACTACTGGTTCCCGAAGGCCTTCGGCTTCAAGCTCGATCCCTTCTGGGGCAAGATGAGCTTCTGGTTCTGGCAGATCGGCTTCTGGTTCGCCTTCATGCCGCTCTACGTGCTCGGCCTGATGGGCGTCACCCGCCGCATGAGCCAGTTCGAGGATCCGTCACTGCAAATCTGGTTCATCATCGCCGCCTTCGGCGTCGGACTGATCGCGCTCGGCATCGCCGCTTTCCTGATCCAGATCGTCGTCAGCTTCGTGAAACGCGAGGAACTGCGTGACGACAGCGGCGATCCCTGGGACGGCCGTACGCTGGAATGGTCGACCTCCTCGCCGCCGCCGGACTACAACTTCGCCTTCACGCCCGTCGTCCATGACCATGACAGCTGGTACGACATGAAAAGGCGCGGCTACGAGCGCCCGCTCGGCGGCTTCAAGCCGATCCACATGCCGAAGAATACCGGCACCGGCGCCATCCTGTCGGCAATCAGCGTCGCGCTTGCCTTCGGCCTGATCTGGTACATGTGGTGGCTGGTGATCGTTTCCGCCATCGGGCTGCTTGCCGTGGCGATCGGCCATACCTTCAACTACAAACGCGACTTCTACATTCCCGCCGGCAAGGTGACCGAAACGGAAGGCAAGCGCACGGCGCTGCTTGCCGAGCAGGTGTAATGACCATGAGCGATCAAACCATCGATACGGCCGAAAAGCCTGAATTCTACCTGACGGAAGACCATCATCCGGAGGGGAGCACCAATCTCGGCTTCTGGCTCTACCTGATGAGCGACTGCCTGATCTTTGCGGTGCTGTTTGCGACGCACGGCGTGCTCGGCCGCAACTATGCCGCCGGCCCGTCGCCGGCCGATCTCTTCGATCTGCCGATCGTCGCCCTCAACACCTCGATGCTGCTCTTCTCGTCGATTACCTACGGCTTCGCCATGCTGCAGATGGAGCGGAACGCCAAGGCGGAAACGCTGTTCTGGCTCGCCGTGACCGGCCTGTTCGGCGCGGCCTTTATCGGGTTGGAACTTTACGAGTTCATACACCTGATCCACGAGGGCGCCGGGCCGACCCGCAGCGCCTTCCTCTCCTCCTTCTTCACGCTCGTCGGCACCCACGGGCTGCACGTCACCTTCGGCATCATCTGGCTGATCACGCTGATGGTCCAGGTGTCGATGCACGGGCTGATCGAGGCCAACCGCCGCCGCCTGATGTGCCTTTCGATGTTCTGGCACTTCCTCGACGTCGTCTGGATCGGCGTCTTTTCCTTCGTCTATCTGCTCGGAGTTCTCGGATGAGTTCGCAAGCACCCACCCATGAGGATGCCCACGAGGCGCATCACGGCCACAGCCACGGCCACCAGGCCGGCCATGGCACGTTCCGCAGCTATATGGTGGGCTTCGCGCTCTCCGTCGTCCTGACCGCCATCCCCTTCTGGCTTGTTATGGCCGGCGTGTTCGCCAGCCCGGCGCTGACGGCGGTGCTGGTGATGGGTATCGGCGCCATCCAGATCGTCGTCCATATGGTCTTCTTCCTGCACATGAATCCCAGGAGCGAAGGCGGCTGGACGATGATGGCGCTGATCTTTACCCTCATCATCGTCGCCATCGCGCTCTCCGGTTCACTCTGGGTCATGCATCATCTCAACTCCAATATGATGCCGATGAGCCCCGAGATGATGAAGAACATGCCGTAACGGCAAACGAAGGGCGGCGGCAGCGCCGCTCTGAGACCAATGAGCGAAGCCTCCACGCAAAAATCGGAAAGACGGCATTTCCGGGCAAAACGCGCGCTTTTCGCCGTCTGCCTGGCACTGCTCGCCGCCATCCTGTTTGGTCTCGGCACTTGGCAGGTTCAACGCCTGGGCTGGAAGCGCGACCTCGCCGCCCGCGTCGACCAGCGCGTGCACGCAGCCGCCGTGCCCGCCCCGGGGCGCGCCGACTGGGACAAGGTCAATGCCGGCAGCGACGAATACCGCCGTGTGACCGTCGAGGGAATGCTGGCAAACGACAAGGAAACGCTGGTCTACGCCTCGACCGTTCTCGGTCCGGGTTATTGGGTGATGACGCCGCTGATGCTCGCAGACGGCACCGCCATCCTCGTCAATCGCGGCTTCGTGCCGACGGACAGGCGCGACCCCGCCTCGCGCCGCGAGGGTCAGCTGTCTGATGTCATCGAGATCACCGGGCTGCTGCGGATGACCGAGCCGAAGGGATCGCTGCTCCAATCAAACGACGTCGCCGCCGACCGCTGGTATTCGCGCGATGTCGCCGCGATCGCCCAAAAGCGCGGCCTCGGCGCGGTCGCGCCCTATTTCATCGATGCCGACGCCGCTGCCAATCCCGGCGGTCTGCCCGTCGGCGGCCTGACGATCATCCATTTCCCCAACAACCATCTCGTCTATGCGATCACCTGGTACGGGCTGGCGGTGATGGTGCTGGTATTGCTGGTGTTTGTTGTTCGCGGCGAGATCGGAAGAGGCCGCCGGACGTAAGTCGCTGCCGCTTTGCAGCGGTGCAAGCGCTCCGGCAAGCAACAGTTGCACAGCGGTCGTCTCCGCGCTTCGGATTAATCTCTTGTAAAGCGATGTCCGATACTGCTTGCCTGAACAGAACTCATAAAGCTGCACATGAGCCGGCCGGATTACATCCCCAGTCTCGATGGTCTGCGCGGTCTCGCCGCGCTTCTGGTCGTGCAAGCGCATATCGGGCTTGTCTTTCCAAACACAGCCTTGCATTTCATCACAATGGGCAGCGAAGCCGTCGGCCTGTTCTTCGCCCTCAGCGGCTTTCTGATGGCCCATCTCTACGGCTCACGACCGGTCACCAAGGAAACCGTCCTGGATTTTCTTGTCAGCCGCTTTGCCCGCATCTATCCGGTCTATCTGGCTGCAGTCCTGCTCGTGGCGGCGCTGTCCGGCATGCAAAGTCTAAACTTCGTTCAGCCGATCATCGGCGGCACGGAGTTTCTCCGCCATGTCTTTCTTATGGGCTCGAGCGGGGTTTTCTGGTCAATTCCACCCGAAATTCAATTCTATCTGTTTTTCCCGATCCTTTGGCTCTGCTTGACCCGCCCGCAGCGCTATAGCGGTGTGATCGCAGGTTTGGCGGTGCTGGTCGTGGTGGAGGGTCTGCTCGAGCTGCCGGGACCAGGTATACTGCTTCTTTCCAAGCTCCCCTATTTTCTGTTCGGCGCGCTTGCCGGGGCGATGCATTCCTGCTGGGACAGGTGGAGGCCATCCGCCCTCACGGGCGCTTTCACGCTGTTCCTTCTGGCGGTGTTCTTCACGTACAGGCATGTCTTGCCCGGTTTCTCGCCTGTATTCTGGGGGCTTCAAAGTGCGCTCGCGTCAGCCGTCATCGTGGCGCTCGCCGCTCGACAGCCTCCGATCGCAGCCCATGTCCTGGCAGCGGCGCCCATGCGGTTCTTGGGCGCGATCAGCTTTTCGCTCTATCTTTTCCACGTCCCCATCACGTTCCTTGTACGCCGGGCTTTCGACGGTCTGATTCCGGAACCAGTACTCGTCCTGGTGGCGCTTGGCGTTGCGGTGGCAGGAGGATGGTTCATTCACGAGACGATAGAAGTCCCGAGCCGACGCCTGCTCTTCGCGTGGTGGCGGCATCATCGGCGGCGCGCAGCCTCGCGCGAAACTCCGGCTGAGACGATCGAACAGGCGATCCTCGACCTGCAAGAGACCGAAAAGCGCTTGCTGGACGGCGCAAATGCGGCCACGACGGATAAACAGCAAATCCCGATGACCTCAGAACTCGGAGCCGGCCGCACTGTCATTCAGAATAGTGACGACGAGAAGCTTCACGCCTAAAGCGCCGGTCAGCTTACGGCTAAACCGCAATCCGACTGATCGCTTCGGCAAGCTGCGCCTGCGAGAAGGGCTTGCCCAGGCGGGGCAGATCGGCGGCACCGGGCCCATCGGGCAGATCGGCGTAACCGGTGGCGAGAATGATCGGCATCTCAGGCCACTCGCTGCGGATCGCCTCGGCGAGCTGCGCCCCCGTCATTCGCGGCATGGCGTGATCGCAGATGACCAGATCGACAGGCTCCTTGCGCAGAATATCGAGCGCCTCCGGACCGGCCATCGCCTCGAAAACGGTGTGTCCGAGATCCTCCAGCATCAGCGTCGTATTCATCAGGACCAGGCCGTCGTCATCCACGGCGACGATGCGCAGCCCCTGCTGCGGGTTATCCGGTTTTTGTGGGATGTCTGCCGGTGCTTCGGCAGTCTGTTCGGCAATGACGACAGGAAACCATAGCTCGGCCGTCGTGCCTTCGCCCAGCGTGCTCTTCAGGATGAGCCGGCCGCCGGACTGGCTCGCGAGACCCTGCACCATGGAAAGGCCGAGGCCGGTGCCCTTGCCGACACCCTTGGTGGTGAAGAACGGTGTGACCGCCTGCTCCAGCGTCTTCGCATCCATGCCCTCGCCTTCATCGATCACCGCGATTCTTATATAGCGGCCGGCCGGCAGCGGCCCCTTGCCTGCGGCTATCGTTTCCTCGGATGCGCGAAGCATGATGCGGCCGCCGGAAGGCATGGCGTCTCGCGCGTTGACGACAAGATTGAGGATCGCCATCTCCAGCTGGTTGGGGTCGGTGAGGATTGTCGGCAGCCTGACTGGGAAGGAAGTCTCGATCGTGGTGAGGGGGCCGAGCGACCGGCTCAGAATTTCCATCATGCCGCGCACCAGGCCCGATACGTCGATCGGCTCCATGTGCAGCTCCTGCCGGCGGGAAAAGGCAAGCATGCGCTGCGTTAAGGCAGCACCCCGCTGAGCGCCCTGCATGGCATTGTCGACCAGCGACGTCAGCGAGCGGTCCTGCGGCATGCGCTTCTTCAGGAGTTCGAGACTGCCGAGCACGGCCATCAGCAGATTGTTAAAATCATGGGCGATACCGCCGGTCAATTGGCCGATCGCCTCCATCTTTTGCGATTGGAAAAGCTCTTCGCGCGCCTGCTCCAACGCCCGCTGCGTTTCCATCTTTTCGGTGATGTCGCGGGTGATCTTGGCGAAACCTAGTACTTCGCCGTCTTCGTCGCGGATAGCGTCGACGACGACACTCGCCCAGAAACGGCTGCCATCCTTGCGGACACGCCAGCCCTCCCTTTCGAACCGGCCTTCGGCGCGCGCGACCCGGAGCGCCTTCTCCGGCAGGCCGGCCGCGCGATCCTCGGGCGTATAGAAGGTCGAGAAATGCCGGCCGATGATTTCATCAGGCCGATAACCCTTGATGCGCTCGGCGCCGAAATTCCAGCTGCTGACATTGCCGTCAGGATCGAGCATGTAGATCGCATAGTCCGAAACGCCCTGAATCAGACGGCGAAATTGCTCCTCGCTCTGGCGGATCGCGTGTTCGGCGGCCCTGCGTTCCGTCAGATCGCGGGTGATCTTGGCAAAGCCAACCAGTTCGCCGGAGGGATGGCGGATGGGATCGATGACCACATGCGCCCAGAAGCGGCTGCCGTCCTTGCGCCGGCGCCAGCCCTCCCCCTCGTACCGGCCCTCTTCCACCGCCGTGGTGAGCGCGCGCTCGGGGATGCCCGCGGCTCGGTCCTCTTCCACATAGAAACGGGAAAAGTGCTCGCCCAGAATTTCCGAAGGTTTATAGCCCTTGAACCGTTGAGCGCCGGTATTCCAGCTGGTGACGATGCCTTCCGGGCTCAGCATGTAGATGGCATAGTCGGTGATGGCATCGACCAGAAGGCGAAAGCGTCCCTCTTCATCAAGAGACGTATCATGTCGATCCAGCACTTCCATCTGCCCCTCTCGGTTACCAGCGCTCTTAACGCTACACCGGGCAGAAGGTTCCCAAAATATCACACTTTTCACATGGCCCTGACCTGTGGATGGAACCGCTCACCGATGTGCTCGGCAGCGGCATAGGCCTGCGAGACGATCTCCGGCACGAGATCGATGTCGGGCAGGCTACCAAGCCCAAGCGGGCCGACGGCAAAAAGCCCGGCAACCGTCGAACCGTCCCCCAGGAAAGGCTCGCCGCGCGCATTGACCGCCAGCCCGAGCGAAAGTTCGTCCGGCATGGCGAGACCGGCGGAAAACAGGCTCTGCATCAGCGGCGCGGAAAGATCCGGCGCCCTGCAGCGGCAATCGATGATGCGCTCGGCATGGATGACCTCTTCGATAGAGGAGCCGGCTGGCGTGAAGAACAGGCCGCTCAGGCCCTGACGCCCGGCTCGGCCGCGGCGCAGCACCGTGCGGCCTTCGGCAAGCTCGCGTTTCAGGCGCAGGTGCATGGCCTCGGGCAGGCGATTGCGGTGGCTGTCGTAGATCGCCCGCAAATGACGGTTGAACTGATGTTTGTGGCGGGCCGGCAGCGATCTCCACAGAGAGCGCGCATGTTTCCTCAGACCGTTCATCACCGATTGCCAGCTTCGCCCCTCTTCTTCCGCCTCGCGACAGGCCTGGCGGATGAAACGCACAATGTCGGGCAGGCTCTCCGGCAGCGCTTCGGCCGGAAACACCGGATCGGCGGAATTCGGCGTATGGCTCTGGGGCAGGAAGCCGCGCCGGGAAATGATCGTCACCTGGCCGGCATAACCGGAATCGCGCAGCTGCAGCAACTGATCGACGACGCGAATGCCGCTGCCGAGCAACACGGTATGCGGCCGCGCGACGAGGCGCTGGGCCCTGACCGGCGACGCGCCCGGCTCCTCAGCATCCGGATCGCCCAGGCCGTAGCCGGTGGCGAGAATCACCGTATCGAACAGCGGATTGGCTGGATTGGCGCTTTCGAGCAGGAAGCGGTTGCCGTGGCTGCGGCGGATCGCCACCACGGGATCGTTGCAGACCTGGACGGTGATGTCCCGGCGCGCGGCGAGCGCTTCCGAAAAGCGCTGGTAGACATAATCGCTGAAGATCTCCTTCGGCACGAAGATTTGCCGGAAACCGGGAATGGCGGCCGGCACGGCGGCGCGGAAAGCGGCGTTGCTACAGAGCCAGTCGTTGAAATCGTCGCTGTCGCCCACCGAAACAGAGAGATCACGCACGCGGGTGTTGAGGATCGTCGAGGCGCGGGCCGAGGCCAGCGCCTGGCCGCCGCTGACCGACGAATTAGGATCGAACAATTGCAGATGGAAGGGTGCGCGCACCGTCTTCATCAGCGCAATGGCCGTCATCATTCCGGAGAAACCGCGGCCGACAATCGCTATGCGCGGCACGGCCGAGATCTGCGCTGCCGCCTTGGCTCTTCCGGAAAAAAGTCCCTGAACCGTCATCGCAACTCCTTTGCGCTTCATTCGCAGCCTGGGGTCGATCGAGGTTTCAACGCGTAAACAGCGGCTCACGCGTTGATGAGGGTCACGCGGCCATTGACGCCGCAGCTCGGGGTCCACCGGGAGCCCGCAAGTGAACGAGGGCCTGATCCCTGGCGATAGTCTATCAATCTGGTCGTGTATGAAAGCGCCAAAAACCGAAAGTGGCAAGAGATTTGTTGAACACGAGCTTAAACCACTGAGAACGCCAAGTATTTTCACACCGCGCCCAAAGTGGCCACGCCGCTGCCTTCGCCGCGGTCGTGCTTGCCAAGTCTGCTCGAACTGCTCAGGCGATCCTGAAGGCGACGTTCAATCAAGCGCCCCATACGCCAATTAACATCTTGAGAAACCTCTCCGCCGCGGGCGACAAGGTGCCGCCGCGGCGGCGAACCACGCCGATCGTACGAGATATATCGGGATTGCGAATGGGGCGGGTGATCAGGAACGGATGATCTTCCCGCGGGGTTGCCATTCGTGGCAGCACCGAGATCCCAAGGCCCGCCTCGACGAGCCCAAGGGAGGTGGACAGATGAGTTACCTCATAGAACCAGCGCAGCTTGATGTTCGACTTTGCCAGTGCCGCGTCGAGCAGCGTTCTGTTGCCACTCGACCGATGAACGGTGATCACGTGATAAGGCTCTAACTCCGCCCATTCGACCCATTGTTTTGCTGCAAGAGGATGATCCTTGCGCGCTGCAAGTACGAATGGGTCTTCCGCAAGCCGCTCGAAGGTAAGGTCCGGGTCGGAGGTACCCATGATATTTATACCGAATTCCACTTCCCCGCTTGCTACGGCTTGAAGACCGTCGGTTGCAGGCAGATCGAGGATACGAAAACGAATGTTCGGATATTCTTCATTGAACTGGCGAATGACCGTGGGCAGGAAGTAGAATGCCGCGGTCGGAAGACATGCAATAGTCACCAACCCCCCTCGATTGGGTCCAACGTCACGCACGGCAAAGAGGGAGCCATCGAACTCCTCCAGCATGCGTCGGACGAGGGGCACCAGTTCCGTGCCGAGCGCCGTCGCGGACACATGCCTGGTTGTGCGTTCCAGGAGCGGTGCGCCGATGGCCTGCTCCAGTTTTTGAATACGGCGGCTCAACGCGGGCTGCGACATGTGCAGGGCATCGGCGGCGCGATTGAAGCTCTCCAGTTCTACGACGCTCAGGAAGGCTCGCAGGTCGAGGATCTCACAATTAATGCTCATTTCGCATCAATCCTCCAAATCTTAGCATTTTACAAATAAAAAATTCTTTCAATAATCGGATCAAACGGCGCCGATTAATACGGTCGCAGCATAATTCCGGCGAAAGCACAACCGATGAACGATCTGATGCCTATTCCTTGCGTACTGATGAGAGGCGGCACCTCGAAAGGGCCGTTCTTCCTCGCCAGGGATCTTCCCGCGGACACCGACCAGCGCGACAAGATCCTGCTGTCGATCATGGGCTCGGGTCATCCGCTGCAAATCGACGGAATTGGAGGCGGCAACCCGGTTACGAGCAAGGTCGCCATTATCGGACCTGCCAGCATTCCCGGCGCAGACGTGGATTATCTCTTTGCGCAGGTACGAGTCGATCAACAGATCGTCGACACCTCGCCGAATTGCGGCAACATGCTCGCCGCAGTCGGCCCGTTTGCCATCGAGGCTGGACTAGTTCCGGTTCGTGGAGAAAAGACGCTCGTTCGGATCCATAACGTCAACACCAGCAAGCTGATCGAGGCCGAAGTTCCCACTCCGAATGGCAGCGTCTCCTATCTCGGTGAAGCTGCAATCGACGGAGTGCCCGGGCGCGCTGCGCCAATCGCGCTTACTTTCATGGACGCAGCCGGAGCTCGTACCGGACAGCTCTTTCCCACCGGCAAAGCCATCGACTTGATCGGCGGCGTGGCTGTCACCTGCATCGATTGCGCCATGCCGATGATGCTGATCGAGGCAGTTTCGATCGGCGCAACCGGCCTGGAATCGGCAGCCGAACTCAATGCTGACAGGGAATTGCTGGAACGGCTGGAAGAGCTGCGGATTGCGGCTGGCGAACGGATGGGCCTTGGAAACGTGCGCAATCAGGTAACGCCAAAGCCGGTGCTCATATCGCGGCCAAAGGCCGGAGGCGACCTCAGCGTACGTTATTTCATGCCGCATCAATGTCATCCGTCGCTGGCAACCACGGGCGCCGTCGGAATTGCCACAGCCTGCATCACCGAGGATACGGTCGCTTCGCGTCTGATCGGCCGGAGGGCCCCTCCGCTTGTTCTTTCCATCGAGCACCCCAGCGGCCACCTCGACGTCAAGCTGTATGAACGGGACGGCAAGACCGTCGCCGGCATCCTTCGCACCGCCCGCCGGCTGTTCGAGGGACATGTGTTAGCAAAACCTGTCACGCAACTGGGTTGCGCGGCATAATAGCTCTGGCCGCCAGGAGGGCGCCAACAACAGGAGGAGAATGTCATCATGCGCAAGCTTATGCTCGCCCTCGCAGCAACGGTCGCGCTCGCCGGCCCCGCACTTGCGGATCCGGTCCGTATCAGCGTCGGCTCTTACAACCTCAATAATCTTCCCTTTCCTGTCGCCCAAGGGCTTGGCCTTTATGAAAAGGAAGGGCTGGAGGTGACCGTTGAAAATTTTGCGTCGGGCGGTTCCAAGACGCTTCAGGCGCTTGTTGCCGGCTCAACCGATATCGGCGTCGGCTTCTACGATCATACGATCCAGATGCAATCGCAGAAGAAGGCCGTCGTCGCCTTCGTGCAGCTCGCCCGCAATTCAGGGCTCGTACTGGCTGGCGGCAAGGGCAGCAATTTCGATCCGGCAAAGCCGGAAACGATCAAAGGCGCAAAAATCGGAATTACGTCGCCGGGTTCGTCCTCCGATTTCTTTGTCCGCTATTACCTGCAGCGCAACGGCTTGTCCGCAAGCGACGTGTCGCTGATCGGTGTTGGCTCCGGCTCTTCCGCCGTCGCAGCACTCGAACAGCAGAAGGTCGACCTGCTCGTCAACTACGATCCGGCTGCGACGTTCATCGAAGCCAAGGGTGTTGGCAAGATCCTGATCGATGGGCGCAGCGACGACGGTGCGAGAGCGATCTATGGCGGGATTTACCCGACCTCCGTCCTCTATGCCACGCAAAGCTATATCGAGGAAAATCCCGAGACGATCCAGAAGGTCACCAATGCGACGGTCAAAGCGCTCGAATGGATGAATAGCCACTCCGCGGAAGAGATCGTGGAGAAGCTCCCGAAGGAGTTCATTTCAGGCGATCGTGACACCTACGTCAAGGCGGTCGAGAACGCGAAGGCGATCTTCTCGAAGGACGGGCGCATTAACGAGGATGACATTAAAATCCCGCTCGCCGTCCTGAAGAGCTTCAACGATAAAGTCGCCGCGGCCGACATCGACCTTGCAAAAACCTACACGAACGAGTTCGTCGGCAAAGTCCCGAATGCCGCTGCCAACTGATAGGAGGAGGTCATGGAATTGGCCGTCGTGAAAACTGCACCCCCGACCAACCGTCCGGATCATTCGAAGCCGATGGTTTCCATCGATGCAATCACCATGTCCTTTGGTGCTTACGTAGCGGTGCAGGATGTTAATCTTAGCGTCTCCAATGGCGAATTCCTGGCCATCGTCGGACCGACTGGATGCGGCAAAAGCACCATACTCAACGCGATTGCCGGTCTTCTGAAGCCTGCCAGCGGCACTGTTTCCATCGATGGTCAGCCGGTCCGCGGAGTTCAGACCGATATCGGTTACCTGTTCCAACAGGACGCACTGCTTCCGTGGAAGACCGCAATCGAGAATGTGGAACTCGGTCCCATGTTCAAGGGTGTCGGCGCTGCCGACCGTCGCGAGCAGTCGATGAGATGGCTGGCGAAGGTCGGATTAAAAGGGTTCGAGCATCGATATCCGCATCAACTTTCCGGCGGTCAGCGCAAGCGTGTGCAGATGGCACAGGCGCTGATCACCGGCCCCAAGGTCATCCTGATGGACGAGCCTTTCTCCGCGCTCGATATCCATACCCGCCACCTCATGCAGAACGAGCTGCTGCGGCTTTGGCAGGAGGAACGGCGCGCAGTGGTGATGATAACGCACGACCTCGAGGAAGCGATCGCCCTTGGCGATCGGGTCGTCGTGCTTGCCGCCGGACCGCGCTCGCGCGTCATCGACAGCTTCCCGGTCGACCTCGTACGCCCGCGTGATGTCGCCGAAATCAAGCTCGATCCGCGCTTCTTGGATCTCTATCGTAACATCTGGTCATCGCTGCGCGGTGAAGTGGAGAAAAGCTATGAACGTCATGACTGAACGCCTCATTCAAATCGTGCTGCTCGTGGCAATTGTCGGCGGTTGGCAGCTTGGTGTCGCGGCTGGCGTCATTGACGTCTTCTTTTTCCCGGCTCCTCTCGACATCTTCGACCAGGTCTTATCCTGGGTGGCCGACGTCAGCTTCTACAGCCATGTCGCCATCACGCTGACGGAAACCGTGCTCGGCTACCTCGTCGGAACTGCACTCGGGGTCGCCGCAGGCGTGTGGCTTGGTCTCAGCCGTTCGGCTGCGCGTATTCTCGACCCCTTCATCAAGGGGCTGAACGCAATACCGCGCGTCGTGCTCGCGCCGATTTTCGTGCTGTGGCTTGGCCTTGGGCTGTGGTCCAAGGTGGCGCTCGCCGTGACGCTGGTGTTCTTCGTCACCTTTTTCAACGCGATGCAAGGGGTGCGCGAAGTCAATCCGGTGGTGCTGTCGAACGCCCGCATTTTGGGAGGCAATCGGAGGGACCTGCTTCGCCATGTCTATTTCCCGGCAGCGGCGAGCTGGATTCTGTCGTCGTTGCGCACTTCGGTCGGCTTCGCCGTGGTGGGGGCGATTATCGGCGAATATCTCGGCTCCTCTGCCGGGCTCGGCTACCTGATCGCTCAGGCCGAAGGCAATTTCGATGCGGTCGGCGTCTTCGCGGGCATTCTGATCCTGGCGATCTTTGTCCTGATCATCGACAGCATTCTGGACATAGCCGAGAAGCATCTCATCAAGTGGCGCACAAGCGCTGCCGAACGGCCGGCCTGACAATCGTTATCGGCAACTTCAACACCTGCCAGCAAGCGCTCTCCCTTTCCTCAAAGGGAGAGCGCAAACATGTGAGCGACAGAGTGTCCCGGTCCACACGTCTTGGCGGCGCTGCGGGCCTTCAGCGTACGATGAGCGAGGCTTCAGCAACGGCCGGACGGAGGTGCTGCTGCAACCCACCCGCGCGTTGACTGTTCCCGCGGGGTAGCCTCACGTAAAAATAACCAGTTGGTGAATTCTTTACTTGAACCCCCAATTGGAATCGGCAAAAATGATGGTGCTATCAATCCCTTCATGGATTTGCCGTCTTTTCGGGCCAGCGTCCGAGCACCACATCTATTGGAAAAATACCGTGAGCAGCGATGCGTCAACACGCGCGACGAAGCCTTCGGCTTCGATGGCGCTTGCAACTGCGGCAGGCTGGGGCCGAGGCCTCTATACACTGGTGCGCATCACCGTGATGGCCTTCCGCCACCCCTGGCAGGCGGGCTTTGCGATCGGCGCCACCCTCATTGCCTCCACCTTCCAGCTGATGATCCCCCGGCTTCTCGGCCGGGCCGTCGACCACACCCAGATGGCGATGGGCGGCGGCGCGGACGGCCAGGCGGCGCAGGATGCGCTTCTGACCACGGCGCTGCTGCTGCTCGGCTCCAGCGTGCTGCGCGGTCTCTTCACCATGGTGCAGAACTATTTCAGCGAATCCGTCGGTCACCACATGGGCTACGAGCTGCGGCTGGCCTGCTACGAAAAGATCCAGCGCCTCTCCTTCAGCTTTCACGACACGGTCCATTCCGGCGACCTGATCACCGTCGGCCTGCTCGATCTCGAGGGCGTGCGCATGTATTTTTCGACGGCGCTCGTCCGCATGATCCTGCTGTCGATCCTCATCGGTATCGGCGCCTATATGCTGCTGTCGACCGACGTGGTGCTCGGCCTGCTGGCGCTCTCCTTCGTGCCTTTCGTCGGCTGGCGCTCCTCGGTCACGCAACTCAGGCTGCGCGCGACCTGGCTAGAGCTGCAGGAGCGGCTTTCGGTACTGACCCGCATCATGGAAGAGAATCTCGGCGGCATCCGCGTCGTGCGCGCCTTTGCCGCACAGGAGCACGAACTGTCGAAATTCGAGGCGGCCTCGAAGAACGCGCTGGCGCTCGCCCATCAACGCGTCGGCATCCGTGTCGTCAACACCAGCGCCATGACCTTCTCCTTCTTCGCCGCCATCGGCCTCGTGCTGTGGGTCGGCGGCGGCAAGGTGATGTCGGGCGAGATCACCGTCGGCACGCTCGCCTCATTCCTGACCTTCATGACCATCCTGCAGATGCCGGTGCGCCAGCTCGGCCTGATGGTCAACGCCTTTGCCCGCGCCTCCACCTGCGGGTCGCGCCTCTTCGACCTTCTCGACCTCGACATCGCGATCAAGGACGCGCCGGATGCCAGAGAATTGGCGGTGACGGACGGCGTGCTGCGCTTCGAAAATGTCAGCTTCGCCTATCCCGGCGCGGAAAAGCGCAGTGTGCTTCACGACGTCTCCTTTGAAGCCAGGCGCGGCCAGACCATCGGCATCGTCGGCCCTCCCGGCAGCGGCAAGTCGACCATCGCCCATCTCATTCCGCGCTTCTACGATGTCAGCCGCGGCAGGATCACCATCGACGGCCAGGACATCCGCAAGGCGACGCTGCAGTCGCTGCGCCGTTCCGTTGCGGTCGTCCAGCAGGATTCCTTCCTGTTCACGACGACGATCGAGAACAACATCGCCTATGGCGATCCCTGGGCGAAGGAAAGCCGCATCGAACGCGCCAGCGAGAGCGCTCAGCTGCATAATTACGTCCTGGGCCTTCCCACCGGCTACGGCACCGTCGTCGGCGAGCGCGGCGTGTCGCTCTCCGGCGGTCAGCGGCAGCGGCTGTCGATCGCCCGCGCGCTGATGCTCAAGCCGGCTGTCATGGTGTTCGACGACTCGACGGCGGCGATCGACGCGGCCACCGAGCAGCGCATCCGCAGCGCCATGCGTCGCTATGCCGCCGACCGCGTGACGATCATCGTCGCTCATCGCCTGAGCTCTCTGATGCATGCCGACCTGATCCTGTTCGTCGAAGACGGAAGGATTGTCGAGCGCGGCACGCATCAGGCGCTCCTTTCGCTCGGCGGGCGCTACAAGGCGCTCTACGACCTGCAGGTGCGGCCGGGCGACGAGGTGTTGAGCGCGTAATCATACCCGCTTCTCCCCAGCTGGGAGAAGTGCCGAGCAAAGCGAGGCGATCAGGGGGCGAGGAGCGACGAGTGTCCTGAGCGGAAGCGAAGGGCAAATAGGGCGTGCCGTGCGGCCCCCTCATCCGCCCTCGGGCCACTGACCAGGGTCGAGCCGCGGTCGACTCGTCCTTCGGACCCCCGCTGGGGAGAAGGGGGACAAGCAATGGGATGCAGGCCACCCGACGTCATGGCCGCAGGAGGAATGTGATGGCCGAGGAACTGGAAACCGAGCGTCCCGACGTTCGCGAGGATGGCCGCCGCCCGCCGCGGGCGGTGGTCGGTTCGCATCGCGTCGAGGAGGAAATGTTCGGCAAGGCCTTCGACGGCAATATCATCAAGCGGATCTGGGCTTTCGTTCGCCCTTACCGTACCCAGGTCCTCTGGGCTGTTGTCGCGGTATTGACTTTCACCACGATGCAATTGCTGATTCCGCTGATCATCCGCTACGCCATCGACCACGGCATGTCGCCGGGCGGCAATCATGCGGCGCTGATCTGGGCGATAGCCGCCTTTGCCATCGCCATCCTGATCAACTATGCGGCAAGCTACGCCCAGGAGACGCTGGTCGGCAATGTCGCGGAAGAGGTGCTCTTCGACATCCGGAAGGCGATGTTTTCGCATCTCCAGCGGGTTTCGCTCTCCTTCATGGACAAGACCGAGGTAGGCCGGCTGATGTCGCGCCTGCAGGGCGACGTCAACTCGATGCAGGAATTCCTCGAAACCTCGGTGCTGTCAGTCGGCGACATCGTGCTGCTCTTCGGCATCATCTTCGTGATGCTCTATCTCGATTTCAAGCTGGGGCTGCTGACCCTCTCCGTGCTGCCGGTGCTGTTCATCGTCCGGCTATTCTGGCTGCCGCTCGCCCGCAAGTCCTTCATGGCCGCGCATGAGACCAATTCGGTTGCGAATGGCGCGCTCGCCGAAGCCATCCACGGCGTGCGCGCCGTCCAGAGCATGGACCGGCAGGGCGTCAACTTCATGCTCTACGACGACAAGGCGCATGCCAATCTCAAGACGCATCTGACCGCGGCGCGTTATGCGCAGGTCATGGTGCCGATCGTCGACAGCCTGACCGGCGTGGCGATGGCGCTCGTCATCGTCGTCGGCGGCGCCCGCGTTCTCAACCAAGCGCTCGATGTCGGCGTGCTCGTCGCCTTTCTGTTTTATATCCAGCGCTTCTTCGACCCCATCCGTTCGCTGACGTTGCAATATTCGGTGATGCAGCGCGCCATGGCCTCGGGCCAGCGCCTGACCGAAGTGCTCGACGTGCCTGTTGACATCAAGGACGCACCCGACGCCAAGGCATTGTCGCGCGACATGGACGGCTCGGTGGAATTCAAGGATGTCGTCTTCGGCTACAATCCGAAGCATCCGGTGCTGAAACATGTGAGCTTCAAGGTCAATCCCGGCGAGACGGTGGCGCTTGTGGGTCCGACGGGATCGGGCAAATCGAGCTGCATGTCGCTGATCCATCGCTTCTACGACGTGCAGCAGGGCCAGGTGCTGGTCGGCGGCCACGATGTGCGTGACCTGACGCAGGATTCGCTCGGGGCACAGATCGCAATGGTGCTGCAGGAGCCCTTCCTCTTTACCGGCACCGTCTTTGAAAACATCCGCTATCACAAGGTAGATGCGACCCGCGAGCAGGTGATCGAGGCGGCCAGGGCCGTCGGCGCGCATGATTTCATCATGCGTCTGGCCGATGGCTACAACAGCGTTCTCGGCGAGCGCGGTGGCAATCTCTCCCTCGGCCAGCGCCAGCTTTTGAGCTTTGCCCGCGCCCTTGTGGCGGATGCGAAGATCCTGGTGCTCGACGAGGCGACGGCCAATATCGACAGCTATACCGAGATGCTGATCCAGAAGGCGCTGGTGAAGCTGCTCGAAAACCGCACCGGGCTCGTCATCGCCCACCGCCTGGCGACGATCCGCGAAGCCGACCGCATCATCGTGCTGCAGAACGGCGAAATCATCGAAAGCGGCGACCACCGCCAGCTGATGAAGAATGGCAAGCTCTATTCCAGGCTCTATAGCCTCAACTACGCCTCGTTCGACGATATTCCCGAGGATGTGCTGGAAGAGGCGACGGCTGAAGGATCGGCGACCTGACGGGGGATGACTTGCATTAACGCGTGTCGTAAAGATTGAACGAACAAACGCGTTCCTGCCGCATTTCCCTCTTATCCGGGGCAAGTGCCACTGAGGAGAATGTCATGAAGAGAATTATTAGCAGCTTGTTGATCGCGACGGCCCTTGTTGGATCGGCTATTCAGCCTGCTGCCGCACGCGATCACCATCACCATCACGATAACACCGGCCGCATCATCGCCGGCGGCGTCGCAGCAGGTGTCGTCGGAGGCCTGATCGGCGGTGCACTCGCCAATGGCGGTCCGCGCTACGTCGATGAGGGGCCGCGGTATGTCGAAAGCCCCCGCTATGTCGAACCGAGATGCTGGTATGAGGACCGCGACGTGCGCAACCGCTATGACGGCGGCTACCATGCCGAGACCGTACGGGTCTGCGAGTAGTCCCGAATTGTTGCGACGGCCGGTTAGCGCCGCCGGTTTGCCTTCAGCCGAGGTTGCGTCCCGCAGCCTCGGTATTTTTTTGCTCACCATCGGCCACATCCGGGCAGCGGATCAGCCCGGTCTTCCGGCTGCCGCTCACCCCTCCCCAACCGCACCGCTTTAGGCAGCATCAACAGAGCCTCAAGCCTTAGCTTTTCGCAGGCGCCGTCCTGTGGCAAGAAGGATTTGGCAATCGAGGTATTACGTCCTTTGCGCGTTTCGATCGCGCGGCGTTGTCAGGGAGGAAGATCGCTGCAGATGAAAGGAATTCGCCAGCTCGCCGAGCATCTCGACATTTCGATCGGGACGGTGTCCCGGGCGCTGAACGGCAAGCCGGATGTCAATGAAGACACGCGCCGGCGCGTGCTCGCCGCCGCCGAAGAGCTCGGTTACGTCGCCAACCAGTCGGGCCGCAGCCTGCGCCAGGGCATGACCAATGTCATCGGGCTGATGCTCGAGGTCAGCCGGGAGACGGTCGAAAACAGCGACGATTTCTTCCTCGGCGTCACCGACGGGCTGCAGAGCGTCTTTTCCCGTCACAAACTCGATCTGGTCATGCTGCCCTGCCCCGACGACGAGGATCCGCACGAATATCTGAAACGCATGGTGGCCCGCCGGCTGGTCGACGCGCTGATCATTTCGGCGACGCGGCGCACCGACCGGCGCATCGAACTTCTGGAAAAGGCCCGTATCCCCTTCGTGGCGCTCGGCCGCAGTGCGTCGGGCGGCAGTTATACCTGGATGGATCTGGATTTCGAGGGCGTAGCGGCACGCGGCGTTGACCGGCTCGTTGCCAAAGGCCACCGGCGGATTGCCGTGGCGGCCCCCTCCTCCGATATCAATCTCGGCTATATCTTCCTCGACAGTTATCGTCAGGCGTTGAAACGCCACGGCATTCCCTTCGACCCCGCCCTCATCATCCGTGTAAAGTCGAGCGAGCAAGGCGGCTACCAGGCCGGCCACGAACTGCTGATGCTCGAAGAGCGGCCGACCGCGATCATCCTGATCCACGAACTGATGGCGATCGGGCTGTACCGGCGGCTGGCCGAGGCCGGCATCGTGCCGGGGCGCGACCTTGCTGTCGTCGGCTTCCGCGAAGAGCCGCGCACCCATTTCCTGCAGCCGACGCTGACCTCTTTCCGCATGTCGCTGCGTGATCTCGGCGCCCAGCTCGGCGAAACCCTGCTCGCCACCATGCCGGCCTATGCCGAGCATTATCCGCAGGGAGCCCGCAACAGGATCTGGCCGATGGAGCTTGTTCCAGGCGAAAGCGACGCTTTCACGCTGGCGGGCTGAGACCAAGGCCGATTTCAGGCCCGGCTCGGCGCCGACTGTTCCCGGTTCGCCAGCTGATGTGCGACGACGAAGACCAGCAGGGCGCCGGCAGCAAGGCAGCCGGCCAGGAAGAACATTGGCGCGATCGTGCTGCCGCTCTCATCCTTGATCCAGGGCACGACGTTCTGGGCGACGAAGCCGCCGAGGTTTCCGACCGAGTTAATGGCGGCAAGGCCGGCCGCCGCACCTGCCCCTTTCAGGAAACGCGAGGGCAGGCTCCAGAACACCGGCTGGGGCGCGAAAATCCCGGCGGCGGCGACGCAGAGGAAGGCGAACTGCACCGTATGGTTCGGGATCAGCGCCGACAGCAGCAGGCAGGCAGCGCCGATGAAGGCCGGGATGACGATATAGGGCGTCTTCAATTGCGCCTTGTCGGCCATGGCGGGCACTGCATAGAGCCCCACCGCCACCAAAAGCCAGGGAATGACGTTGAGGAAACCGTTCACCGTATTGCTGACGCCGAAGGCCTTGACGATGGTCGGCAGCCAATAGCTCAGCCCATAGGCCGACAGCGGAAAGGCGATATAGCAGAGCGCCATCAGCACGACGCGCGGATCGACGAGCGCCTTGAAACCGTTTTCGGCATTTTCGCCCATGCCGGCATTTTCCGAAGCGAGCCGGCGCTCGAGCCAGGCCTTCTCCTCGCCGGTCAGGAAACCTGCGCTCTCCGGCCGGCCGGGAAGATAGAAGAAGGTGACGACGCCGGCGATGACGGCCGGTACACCGGTCGCCAGGAAGACCCATTCCCAGCCGGCAAAACCATAGAGACCGTCGAGATCAAGCAGCACGCCGCCGAGCGGTGCGCCGACGGCATTGGCGATGGCGCTGAAGATCATGAACAGCCCGACCATCCGGCCGCGATAGGCCGAGGGGAACCAGAGCGTCAAGAGGTAGAGGACGCCAGGGAAGAAACCGGCTTCGCAGACACCGAGCAGGAACCGCAGGATATAAAACATCGTCGCGTTCTGCGTGAAGGCGAGCGCCACGGTGACAAGCCCCCAGGAGACCAGGATGCGCGCGAACCAGACACGCGCGCCGAGCCTGTCGAGGAAGAGATTGCTCGGCACCTCGAAGAGAAAATAGCCAATGAAGAAGAGCGAAGCGCCAAGGCCATAGGCGTATTCGCTCAGCCCGAGCGCATCGACCATCTGCAACTTGGCGAAGCTGACGTTCTGCCGGTCGATATACGCAATCAGATAGAGGATGCCGAGAAACGGCATCAGCTTCCAGGTGATTTTCGAAATCAGCCGCTTCTCGTCGACCATGCTCATCCTCCGGTATCACAATGCATCGTCAGGCGTAGATAGCGCAGATCGCCGATAATCAATCGCTCGTTGTACTTTCCTAAAAGATGGCGGGGCCGCACCCGCTGCCGTGTGCGGCCTGTTTTCCGGCTATTCGGCCGCGGCTACGGCGGCGCGGCGGCCGATCGTCGCCTGCGTCAGCACGAAGGCCGAGAAGGCGCAAAGCGCAATACCGGCGGCCATCGGAACGGCGGTGCCGTCGAAGAACAGGCTCGAAATAACCATGGCGACGGCGGCGATGACGAAATGCAGCGTGCCCATCAGCGACGAGGCGGTGCCGGCGATCGCGCCGTGTTCCTCCAGCGCAAGCACCGCGCTCGTCGGAATGACGAGGCCGAGGAAGCCGTAGCCGATGAACAGGAAGGTCGCCATAACATGCAGCTGGTTGAAGCCTGCAGCCATCACCACAGCCATGACGATCATGGCCAGCGCAAAAGCGCTGACGGCAATCCGCATGACGCGCACTAGGCCGAAACGCTCCCCGAGCCAGCCCGTCGCCTGCGATACCGCGAAGAAGGACACGGCATTGATCGAGAAGGCGAAGCTGTACTCGGTCGGCGTCAGCCCGTAATGCTGGATCAGCACGAAGGGCGAGTTGGCGAGATAGACGAGGAAGCTCGAAATGCCGAGGCCGCCGATGAAGGTCAGCGTCAGGAAATTGCGATCGGCGAGCAGCAGACGATAGGCCTTCATGGCGCTGCCGAGGCCGCTGCCATTGCGCTCCTCGGCCGGGCGGGTTTCGTCAAGCTGGGTGGAAAGCAGGACGAGGCCGATTACCGCCGCACCCGTCACGGCCCAGAAGACGCCACGCCAGCCGGAGAGTTCGATGACGGCGCTGCCCGTCAGCGGCGCCAGGATCGGCGAGATCGAGAAGACCAGCATCAGCAGCGACATCAGCCGCGCGGCCTGGACGCCGGTGTGCATGTCGCGGACGATGGCGCGCGGAATGACCATGCCGGCGGCACCGCCGATGCCCTGGACGAAACGGAAGGCGATCAGCGTTTCGATATCGGTCGCAAATGCGCAGCCGATCGACGCGACGGCGAAGAGACCGATACCGAGATAGAGCGGCAGCTTGCGGCCCCACATGTCCGACAGCGGCCCGTAGACGAGCTGAGCAAGCGCAAAGGAGATGAAGAAAGCGAGCAGGGTCAGCTGGGTGACGCTGTTATCGGCATGCAGGTCCTGGCCGATGGAGGGCAGCGCAGGCAGATACATGTCAATGGCAAAGGGACCGATGGCCGACAACAGGCCGAGAATGAGGGCAATGCGAAAGAAGGAAGCCGTCATAGTGGTGATCTTTCGTAAAAGCGCAGCGGAGGCGCCGGATCGTCGCTCCGCACTCTTTGGAATCGACGCATCCTGCTCTCCGAAAATCAGTGCGATTTTCGCGCCGATGCGATGGGTTCAATGAGATCGTTCGCGCGAAGATGAAGTTGGGAGATCTCCAGCAGCGAACTCAAGAGTGTCAATAAATTTGGACACGCCTGTAAAACTAGACGCCATTGTCTAAATCGTCAAGACGTCTTATCTTCGCTCGATGAAAGATAGCATGACACCGGCAGTCCGGATGATGGGGCATACGCGGCGTGGACAATGCGCCAAGCGTATGTCGATCCTTGACGCCGCCGCCGATGTCTTCTGCCGCCAGGGTTTTGCAGCCGCCAGCATCGACGAGATCGCCGCCGTCGCCTGTGTCTCCCGCCAGACGATCTACAATCACTACCGTGAAAAGGAGACGCTGTTCGTCGCCGTGGTCGAGGATGTGATGAACCGCGCCAACGCCATGCTCTTTTCCGTGCTGTCGACTTTTCCTGACAGCGCCGACGATCTGGAGGACGGCCTGACGGCGTTTGCCGTGCGCCTCAACAAAAATTGCATCTGCAATCATGACGGAAAATTCCTGCGCAAACTCGTGCAGACGGAGGGCGAGCGATATCCGCACCTCTTCGAAAGCTGGCGCCAACAGGGGCCGGGCAAACTGACCACTGCGCTTTCCGCGCTTCTGGCGCGGCTTGACCACAAACAGGCGCTTGCCATCGATGATTTCGACGTCGCCGCCCGGCAGTTCGTGGCGCTCGCCAATGCAGACCTGCAGATGATGACGCTGTTCGGCGGCACACCCAGCAATGAAGAACTGGAAAAGGCGGCACGCAATGCGGTGCGGACCTTTCTGAAGGCCTATGGCAGGCCGAAAGCCGAAAAAGCCGGCGGAGAGCCGCAGCTCGCGGCCATACCAGGCTGATCACACCCTGTGATCAGCTAAAAACCGTCATCTGCGCCGGCACGACCGCAAACATGCCGACACGGCGCGCCGCAAGATATTTCAACAGCTGTTCGACAAGCCAAGGCATCACCGGCTTCTGGACGACGCCGACCGCTCCCTTGACGCCGTCGGCGACGGTCTCGGGATTGCCCGTCATGAAGACGACGGCGATACCATGCTCTTCCGCCAGCCGCCTGCCAAGCTCAGGCCCGGTCGGGCCATCGGCGAGATTGACGTCGACGAAGGCGATATCGGAGGACGGCGCCAGCCGTAGCGCCTGTTCGCGGTCATTCGCAAGGCCGGCGACCTGCATGCCAATGCCTTCCACCGTCGCGCCGAGATCGAGCGCGATCAGGAATTCATCTTCGACGATCAACACTCTCTGCTTCATGAGATCATCTTGTTGGTAGCGCCGCACGACATTGGTGGCCATGATCCGTCCTCTTGTTACGCATATACTTCGAAAGAAGGAGCCGCTTCGGTAGTCTGTCCCTGCCGAAACTCATTGTCGTAACGGGGAACCTGGCGATATGTTCCGCGGTGGAACGCGATTTTCGCCATTTAAGATGTTGTTAACGTTTACAAATTCTTAACAGGAAAAGCCGCAAAAACAAAACCCGCCGCTTAATCATTTGAATTTCACCTAACTACTTCTGGATGAGAGCGGGCAATGATACGATCGGATTATTCCATCGGGCTCGGCGATTGAGGACCAGCTTGCGAAGCAAATTTATCGTCCTTTTCATCGTGGCCGTCAGCCTGTTCGCCTATACCAAAGTGATGGCCAGGATCGGTTCGGGCTTGCCGCCCGCGGATGCACCTCCGGAGCAACGCGCCGACCTCATTCGCGTTTACAAGTCCGAATGCCGCATGGTCCTTTTCAGAGGCGACGCTGCAATCTCGGCCTATCAGATTTCCCTTGGAAGTGCTGCCGATGCGGGTCCCAAGCAACGCGAAGGCGACGAGAAAACACCGGAAGGGCGCTACGAGATAGACTGGCGCAATCCGAAATCCGTGGCGCATCTCAGCCTGCACATTTCCTATCCGAATCCGAATGAGCAGCATGAGGCTAAAGTCAATGGCTATCCGCCCGGCGGCAGCATCATGATCCACGGGCTGCCCAATGGCTGGGGCCTGCTCGGAGGGATCCATCGCCTGTGGGACTGGACGGATGGCTGCATTGCGGTGACCGATGCGGAGATGCGCGATGTCTGGGCTCGCGTTCCCGATCATACGCCCATCGACATCATGCCTTAAGCGGCTGCGATCCGGTTCACCGGCATCGACCCCGAAACCGAGCAGGCTCAGATCAGCCCTTGGTCTTCCCGACGAGCACCGGCTGGCTGCGGTAGTCGGTGGGAAACAGCGACTTCAAATTCTCGATCTTCGCCAGGTCGTTATAGACGATATAGGGATAGGTCGGATTGCGCGTCAGGAAATCCTGGTGGTAGGCCTCGGCGGGATAGAAGCCGGCGGCCTCGGACACCTTGGTCACGATCGGCTGCGGGAAGACGTGCGCCTTGTCGAGCTGGTCGATATAGCGCTCGGCCACCTCTCGCTGCTCGGGAGCGGTGACGAACAGCGCCGAGCGGTACTGGGTGCCCCGATCCGGTCCCTGGAAATTCAGCTGCGTCGGGTTGTGGGCCACCGAGAAGAAGATCTGCAGCAACCTGCCGTAGCTCACCTTCTTCGGATCGAACCTCACCTCGACGGCCTCTGCGTGACCGGTCGAACCGGTACTGACGGTTTCGTACTGTGCCGTTTTAGCCTCGCCGCCGGCATAACCGGAAACGGCGCTCTCGACGCCCTTCACATGCTGAAAGACCCCCTGGACGCCCCAGAAACATCCCCCGGCGAAAATGGCGGTTTCAGTAGCGGACCCGGCGGTTTCGTCAATGGTCGGCGGCGGAATGACGACCGCTTCCTCAGCGGCACATGCCACGCCCGCACCGAGCGAGACGACGACAGTGACGAGGAGCGAGGTAAGGTTGGAAGAGATGGGCATCGCGCTACCTCCTGAGGGTCGCTCAAATCCTTGCTCATCCTTGTAAAAGCGGCAAATCACAAGACGTTCACTCACGCCGATGTGACAACTAAATGAAAGCGTGTGCTTGAAGGCGAAACAGCGCTCAAGTTGAGTTGACAATCTCGTGAGGAGTGAGGAGAGTGCCGCCGATCTGAGCCAGCATTCCGGGGGGAACCTATGTCCGTGCGCTCGTTCTTTGCTTTCGCCACCATCGCATTTTTTTCCGCGATCGCCGTCGGTCTTCCAGCCGCCGCTGCGGAGACCAAGCGTGACATCCAGACGATCAAGGATGCCGATTTCTTCGGCTTCGATCTTCGCACCGAACAGAACGTCTCGCTCGATCAATGCAAGACCTCCTGCATCGGCGACAAGAGCTGCAAGGCCTTCACCTACAATCCCAAGGTGAAATGGTGCTTCCTGAAGTCCGATTTCAAGACGATGAACGCCTTCCCCGGCGCCGTCGCCGGCAAGATCGTCGAGACATCAGCCAAGCAGGAGCCGGATCTCGGCGCCGCGCCGCGTCTGACCTTCCTGAGCAACGACCTCATTCAGCAGGCTCACGACTTCAAGGACAATCTCGCGCTTGCTGACGACCAGCAGGGCCAGGGCGTCGACAGCCTGACGGCCAATGCCCGCATCGATCTCACCGGCAACAATCTGGCCGACGCGCTGAAGTCCTTCCATGGCGCGCTGTCGATCACCCCTGACGACGCCGATCTCTGGCTGGAAACCGCCCGCGCCGCCGCTTCGCTCGGTAGCGCCGAGACCAACACATCAGGCCAGGCCGTGCTCGACGCGCTGAACGGCTACGAGCTGACGCGCACCAAGCCCAAGCGCGCGGAGGCGCTCGCCGTCCTCGCCGACGCCCTGGATCGAAACGCAAATTACCGCGCGGCGCTCAACGCCTACAAGGCGAGTCTGGCGCTGGTTGCCTCCGAGGATGTGCAGGCGGCTTACCTGCAGTTGAAATCGACGCAGGGCTTCCGCATCACCGAACACACGGTCGACGCCGACAGCGCCACGCCGCGGGCCTGCGTCACCTTCTCGGAGGCGCTGATCAAGACCACCGACTACACGCCCTTCGTGACGCTGAACGGCGAGGCGCCAAAGGCGGTCGAAACCAAGGATAAGCAGATCTGCGTCGAGGGCCTGACGCACGGCCAGACCTACAAGATCGCCTTCCGCAACGGCCTGCCGTCGTCGGTCGACGAGACGCTCGATGCACCTGTTACCATCGACGTCTATATCAAGGACCGCAGCCAGATGGTGCGCTTCACCGGCGACAGCTTCGTGCTGCCCTCGACGGCGCGCCGCGGCATCCCGATCGTTTCGGTCAACCTGACTTCCGCCAATCTCAAGCTCTACCGTATCGGCGATCGCGCCATCGCGCCGCTCTTGACCAACTCGCAGTTCCTGAGCCAGCTCGACGGCTACAGCGCCCAGAATATCGAGGATCAAAGCGGCGAACTCGTCTGGCAGGGTTCGATCGACATCGCCAACGAGCTCAACAAGGACATCATCACCAGCTTCCCCGTTGACGAGGCGCTGCCCGAGCGCAAGCCCGGCATCTACGTGATGACGGCGACGGCGCCGAATGGACCGACGCAGGAGTGGGATTCGCAGGCGACGCAATGGTTCCTCGTCTCCGACATCGGCGTCACCACCTATGCCGGCACCGACGGGCTCAATGTCTTTACCCGTTCGCTCGCCTCGGCCAAGCCGATATCGGGCGTCGAATTGCAGCTGCTTGCCAAGAACAATGAAGTGCTCGGCACCGCCACCACCGACGAAAACGGCCGCGCCACCTTCACTGCCGGCCTCATCCGCGGCACGGCGGCCCTGACACCCGCCGTCATCACCGCGAAAAACGGCGCCTCGGACTACGTCTTCCTCGACATGACGCGCGCCGGCTTCGATCTCTCCGACCGCGGCGTCACCGGCCGCGCCTCACCGGGCGCGATCGACGTCTTGACCTTTACCGAACGCGGCATCTATCGCGCCGGCGAAACGGTCCACGCTCAGGCGCTTGCCCGCGACACCGACGGCAACGCCATCGAGAACCTGCCGCTGACCTTCATCTTCAGCCGCCCTGATGGCGTCGAAGACCGCCGGATCGTCAGCCAGACCAGCAATCTCGGCGGTTATTCCGTCGATTTCACCACCCAGGCAAACGCCATGCGCGGCACTTGGACGATGAACATCTACACCGATCCGAAGGGCAGCGCGATCGCCAGCAAGAGTTTCCTCGTCGACGATTTCGTGCCCGATCGCACCGACATGGAGATCAAGACCGAGGCCAAGGAGATCGGCCCGGATACGCCGGCGAACATCACCATCTCAGGCAAATATCTCTATGGCGCGCCGGCCGTTGGCCTGACGCTCGAGGGCGACGTCGTCGTCAAGCCGACGCGTGAGAGCGCCGCCTATAAAGGTTTCTTCTTCGGGCTTGCCGACGAGGACGCCAACGAGGATTCGCGTCTGCCAATCGAGGGTCTGCCCGAACTCGACGAAAACGGCGAAGCTTCGACCGACCTCACCGTCGGCGACCTGCCGGCAACGACGCAGTTGCTCAACGCCACCGTCTATATGCGCATGCAGGAAGCGGGCGGGCGCGCCATCGAGCGCTCGCTTGTCCTTCCGGTGAAGAACGAGCGCGCTTCGATCGGTATCAAGCCGGAATTCTCCGACGAGCTGCCCGAGAATTCCATCGCCAACTTCACGGTGATTGGCGTCAATGCCGACGGACAGAAGCAGGAGACCAAGGGTCTGCGCTGGCAATTCTACAGCCTCAACCGGGAATACCAATGGTATCGCGAGGGGACGGCCTGGAAATACGAGCCGGTCTATACCGCCGAGCAGATTTCCAACGGCAGCGTCGACGCGACGATGGATGGCGGCAAGATTTCCGTGCCGGTCACCTGGGGTCGCTACCGCCTCGAAGTGGAAAGCCCTGACGCCGATGGCCCCACCTCCAGCGTGGAATTCGACGCCGGCTGGTTCGTTGCCTCGACGTCGACCGAAACGCCGGACGGCCTGGAAATCGCCCTCGACAAGGACAGCTACAAGATCGGCGAAACAGCCAAGCTGAAAATCACGTCGCGCTATGGCGGCGAACTGATGGTGACGGCCGGAACCGAAAAGCTCGTGGCCGTAGAGAACGCCACGATCGGCGAGACCGGCGGCGAGATCGACATCCCGGTCACGGCAGACTGGGGCGCCGGCGCCTATGTCACGGCGACGCTCTTCCGCCCAGGCGACGCGCAGGACAGCCACATGCCGATGCGCTCGATCGGCATAAAATGGCTGAAGGTCGATCCCGAACAGCGTGCACTTGCGGTAAAGATCGATACGCCGGAAAAGATGCTGCCGCGCGGGCCGCTTGATATCGGCCTGCAGGTAACCGGCGCCGGCGCCAACGAGGATGCCTACGTGACGGTTGCCGCCGTCGATGTCGGCATTCTCAATCTGACGCGTTATGAACCGCCGAACCCAGAAGACTGGTATTTCGGCCAGCGCCAGCTCGGTCTCGAGATCCGCGACCTTTATGGCCGGCTGATCGACGGCTCTCTGGGCGCGACCGGCAAGCTCAGGACCGGCGGCGACGGCGGCGCCATTGCGCTGCAGGCAAGCCCGCCGACGCAGAAGCTCGTCGCCTTCTTCTCCGGTCCGGTCAAGCTCGACTCCGAGGGCAAGGCGAAGGTCTCCTTCGACATTCCGCAGTTCAACGGCACGGCGCGGGTCATGGCGGTCGCCTGGTCGAAGACGGGCGTCGGCCACGGCGTCAAGGACGTCATCATCCGCGATCCCGTGGTGGTGACGGCGAGCCTGCCGAAATTCCTCGCTCCCGGCGACAAGGCCAATCTGCGCCTCGACATCGCCAATACCGATGCGCCGGCCGGCGACTACAAGCTGCAGCTGACCGGCAATGATGCGGTCGGCATCGAGCAGGCTTCAGCCTCGCAGACGATCCGCCTCGAGGCTGGCGCGAAATCCGAACTGACGCTTTCGCTGATCGGCAAACAGCCGGGCGCCGGCAGCGTCTCGATCAACCTGTCCGACGCCTCCGGCCTCTCGCTCGACCAGGCCGTCGACGTGCCGGTGCGTCCCTCCTCCCTGCCGATCACCCAGCGCCGGGTGCTGGCGCTGAAGCCGGGGGCCAAGCTGACGGTGGACAAGAACCTCTTGGCCGACAGTGTCCTGCCCGGCGCCTCGATCAGCGTCAACGTCACCCGCTCGGCGGCCTTCGACATTCCGGCGCTGCTGATGACGCTTGACCGCTACCCCTTCGGCTGCGCCGAGCAGACCACCAGCCGGGCGCTGCCGCTGCTCTATTTCGCCGAAGTGGCGAAGCAGGCCGGCATCGAAAATGATGACGACGTTCACAGCAGAGTGCAGGACGCGATCTATCGGGTGCTCTCCTACCAGGCCTCGGCCGGCAGCTTCGGCCTCTGGGGTCCGGATTCCGGCGACGTCTGGCTCGATTCCTACGTCACCGATTTCCTGACGCGGGCCCGCGAAATGAAATATGACGTGCCGGAAAAGGCCTTCGTGCAGGCGCTCGAAAACCTGCAGAACGCGCTCTCCTACACCACCGACATCAAGGGCCAGGGCGACCAGATCGCCTATGCCATCTATGTTCTCGCCCGCAACAAGAAGGCCGCGATCAGCGATCTGCGTTATTATGCCGACACGATGATCAACGACTTCCCGACGCCGCTTGCCAAGGCGCATATCGCCGCCGCACTGGCGCTTTATGGCGACGCCCAGCGTTCGAAGAATATTTTCATCGACGCGCTGCAGATGTCGCAGCAATCGATGGTGTCGCGCGTCAACCTGACGCGCACCGATTACGGAACGATCCTGCGCGACGGTGCGGCGATCCTGGCGCTCGCCGCCGAAAGCCGGCCGGTACCGCCTGTCATCCCGGATCTCGCCAAGGCCGTTGCCAAGGAATGGGGCCGCAGCAAATATAAGAGCACCCAGGAAGAGGCCTGGATGCTGCTTGCCGCGCGCGCCCTCCAGGGCGGTGATGACGGTCTGAAGATCGATGTCAATGGCGCCGCCCACAGCGGCGCCTATATGGCACGCATGACCGGCGATGCGCTCGCCGATCATCCGCTGACGCTGACCAACCAGACGAACGACTCCGTCTCCGCTGTCGTCACCACCGTCGCCGCCCCCACCGTGCCGCTGCCGGCCGGCGGCGACGGCTTCCTCATCGAGCGCAGCTATTACACGCTCGACGGCGAGGGGGCCAATATCAGCGAGGCGAAGCAGAACGAGCGCTACGTGGTCGTAATCCACGTGCGCGAGACCAATGACTGGCAATCGCGCATCGTCATCACCGACCTTCTGCCGGCCGGCTTCGAGATCGACAATCCGAATCTCGTCGACAGCGCCCAGATGACGAATTTCGACTGGATCGGCGAAATATCAGCCGCCCATACCGAGTTCCGTTATGACCGCTTTGTCGCCGCCTTCAACCGCGCGCCGGGCGACGAGCGTGAATTCAACGTCGCCTATGTCGTGCGCGCCGTCACCCCCGGCACCTACGACCATCCGGCGGCAAGCGTCGAGGACATGTACCGGCCGGAGCTTTCGGCCCGCACGGCGACCGGCAAGATGGAGGTCGTAGCAGCGCAAAAATGAGGCTGTGGCACAAGCTCGCGATCGGCTCCGCCGCCGGCATCCTTCTTGCCGGCGGGGCTCTCCTCGTGCTCGACGCCGCCGACCGCGCCTTTCCGCCGCCGCTCGACAAGGCGGCTGTGGTTTCACCCGAGGTGCTGGATGCCGATGGGCAGCTGTTGCGCGCTTTCGCGACGCCGGAGGGCCGTTGGCGGCTGAAGACTGTGGTCGCCGACGTCGATCCGCAATTTCTGCGCATGCTTGTTGCCTATGAGGATCAGCGTTTCTACGATCACCGCGGCATCGATATCTGGGCGCTCGGGCGCGCCAGCCTGCAGTTCGTCCGCAACGGCCACATCGTCTCCGGCGCCTCGACGCTTTCGATGCAGGTGGCCCGGCTGATCGAGCCGCGCGCCGAACGCTCGTTTTCAGCAAAGCTTCTGCAGCTCGCACGCGCCGTGCAGATCGAACGGCGGCTGTCGAAGGAAGAGATCCTCGACCTCTATCTGACGCATGCGCCCTATGGCGGCAACCTCGAGGGCGTGCGCGCCGCAAGCCTTGCCTATTTCGGCAAGGAGCCGCGCCGCCTGACAGTGGCCGAGGCGGCGCTGCTCGTCGCCCTGCCGCAATTGCCGGAACGGCGTCGGCCGGACCGCAATCTCAATGCCGCGCAGGAGGCACGCAAGCGCGTGCTCGACCGCGTCGCAGTGGCCGAAGCCGTCGGCGATGGCGAGGCGGAACGGGCCGAAGCTGTCGCCATTCCGCCGCGGCGCCTGCAACTGCCTGCCCTTGCCGCCCATGTCGGCGAAGCCGCATTGCGCAAGGAGCCTCTGGTCCTCAAGCATCGGACGACGCTGAAGAAGCAGGTGCAGCAGGGGCTGGAATCCGTCGCGCGCGCCGCGACGACGAAACTCGGCCCGAAGCTTTCGCTCGCCATGGTAATGGCGGATGCGCAGACCGGTGCGATCGTCGGCGAGGTCGGCTCGGCCGATTATTTCGATGCCAGCCGCTCCGGCTGGATCGACATGACCCGCGTCAACCGCTCGCCGGGCTCGACGCTGAAGCCCTTCATCTACGGGCTCGCCTTCGAGCAGGGCCTCGTTTCCCAGGAGACGATCATCGAGGACCGGCCCGCCGACTTCTTCGGCTACCGGCCGCGCAATTTCGACATGAGCTACCAAGGCGATGTCACCGTGCGCGAGGCCTTGCAGCTCTCCTTGAACGTGCCGGCCGTCAAGCTGCTCGACGCCGTCGGGCCGTCGCGGCTGCTGGTGCGCTTCCGTCGCGCCGAGGTTCGCCCGGTCCTGCCGCCGAACGAGACGCCCGGACTGGCGATCGGTCTTGGCGGCGTCGGCATCACGCTGAAGGATCTGGTGCAGCTTTACACGGCGCTCGCCAACCGCGGCCAGCCGGCACGGCTTGGCGACGGTGTCACCGGCACACCGGGCAAGCTCGACGGCGAACCGCTGCTGGAACCGGCCGCGGTCTGGAACGTCGCCGATATCCTCTCCGGCGTCATTCCCCCCGCCGGCGCGCCGCAGCGCGGCATCGCCTATAAAACCGGGACGAGCTACGGCTATCGCGACGCCTGGTCGGTCGGCTATGACGGCCGGTATGTGCTCGGCGTCTGGGTCGGACGGCCCGATAACAGCGCGGTGCCCGGTCTGACCGGCTATGGCACCGCCGCGCCGATCCTGTTCGAGGCTTTCGCCAGATCCGGCATCGCCACCACGCCCCTGCCCCGCCCGCCGGCAGGCGCCGTGCGCATCGCCCAGGCCGAGCTGCCGATTAGCCAGCGGCGTTTTGCGCTGAATGCCAGCGGCCTGCTCGTCGCTTCCAGCCGCGAGCCCGCGCCGCAGATCGTCTATCCGCCCGAGGGCGCCCATGTCGATCTCGGCGCGAAGGGGGGCGATCTGTCGCCGCTGCTGTTGAAGCTGCAGGGCGGCCGTGCGCCCTTCCGCTGGCTTGCCAACGGCAAGCCCTTACCCGATCTCTCGCGCCGTCGCACCCAGCAATGGCTGCCCGACGGCGGCGGCTATTCGAAACTGACCGTCATCGATTCAGTCGGACGCGCCGCAAGTGTCGGCGTTTTCATCGACTGAAGGAACCAAATTAGTCCGACAACCGTTGGAAAAGGTCTCCCTCCAACGTCAGACGGCCTCATGACTCTTCCGACAGCGACCTACCGGATACAGTTCCGCAACGGCATGACTTTTGATCGTGCCTGCGACCTCGTTCCCTATCTCAAGACGCTCGGCATCAGCCATCTCTATGCCTCACCGATCTTCACCGCCGTCAGCGGCTCGACTCACGGCTATGACGTCATCGACGCCAATGAGATCGATCCGGCGCTTGGCGGCCGCGCGGGGTTCGACCGGCTGACGGAGCGCCTCGCCTCGGCGGGCATGGGATTGGTTCTCGACATCGTTCCGAACCATATGGCCGCTTCGCCTGACAACGCCTGGTGGCGGGACGTGCTGACCTTCGGCCCGCAGAGCGCCTATGCCAGCCATTTCGACATCGACTGGGGCGAGCCGCTGACCCTGCCGCAACTCGGCCAGGATTTCGAAGAGGCGCTGGCTTCAGGCGAACTGCGCCTCGTGCGCGACGAGATGCACGGCAACTTCGCCTTGGCATATTTTCAGACGCTATTGCCGGTCAAACCCGGCAGCTACGGCGCGATCGCAAATCGGCTCGATGATCCGGTCGCAACCCGAATGGCCGAGGCCGCGGCCGTGACGTCAGGCGAGGACTTCGACCGCGCATTGCGCGACATCCTCTTCGAGGGCGGCGATCAGGCAGTCCTTCGGGAGAAACTCGAGGATGTCTCGTCCGATCGCGATTTCGTGAGAAGCCTGCACGACGAGCAGCATTGGCGGCTGATGCATTGGAAGGAAGCGGCGCGGCATCTGAGTTACCGTCGCTTCTTCGAGGTGACTGGACTGGTCGGGACCCGCGTCGAGGATCCCCAGGTATTCGAGGACATGCATCGGCTGGTGCTCGAACTCGTGCGCCATGGCAAGGTGCAGGGCCTGCGCATCGACCATGTTGACGGGCTTGCCGAACCCAAGGCCTATCTCGACAGGCTGAGGGCAGCTGTCGGGGCCGACACCTACATCGTCGTCGAAAAGATCGTCGGCGCGGGCGAGGTCCTGCCGGAAAGCTGGCCGGTTGCCGGCACCACCGGATATGAATTCATCGCCGCCCTCGGCGAGCTCTACATCGACGCCGACGGCCTGCGGATACTGGACGGTGCCTATCGCGGCCTCGCCGGCGAGGCGGGCGATCTCGAGGAGGGCCGGCGGCTAGCCAAACGACAGATGGTCGAGCGCAATTTTGCCGGCGAGACCGGCCGGCTGGTCGCGATGGCAGCGGGGATCTTTCCCGAGATAAACCGGGAAGAAATCGCCACCGCCGTGCGCGAGCTGCTGATCGCATTCCCCGTCTACCGCACCTATGGCGACGGCGGTCCGCTGAGCTGGCAGGATTCGGCCGTCCTTGCCGCGACCGCATCGCAGGTCATGCCGCGTCTCGACGACCGGCGCGCGCTCGATCACGTGCTGAAGCTTCTCGAAGGCAAGATTGACGGTGACGCAGCCCACGAATTCCGGATCCGCTTCCAGCAGCTGAGCGGGCCTGTCATGGCGAAGGCGACAGAGGATACGCTGTTCTACCGCTATAACAGGCTGCTTGCCGCAAACGAGGTCGGCGGCGAACCCGGAAAGGCACCCGAGGGGCCGGAAGGATTCCATCGTCGCATGGCCGAGCGGGCGCGGCTGCAGCCGCACGGGCTTTCGGCAAGCTCCACTCACGACACCAAACGCGGCGAGGATGCACGCGCGCGGCTCTATGTCTTGAGCGAGGGTGCGGATGTTTTTGCTCAGGCGGTAGGGCGGTGGCGCGACATGAACCGGCCGTGGCTGAAGCATCTGCCGGATGGTGCAGCGCCGGAGACGAACACCGAATGGATGCTGTATCAGGCGTTCGCCGGCGTCTGGCCGGAGGAATTCGACAGAGCACAAAGGGAAGACCTTCGCGCGCGCTTCACCGACTACGCGGTCAAGGCGGTGCGCGAGGCGAAATTGCGAAGCGACTGGACCGAACAGGATGACGCTTACGAGGAGGCGATCACAGACTATGCGGCGGCGCTGGTGTCGCCGGACAATGACGCCTTTCTGGAAGATTTCGAAAGAGTGCTGCAGCCCTTCATTGCGGCGGGGTACGTGAACAGCCTTTCGCAGACGCTGCTCAAGCTGACCGCGCCGGGAATTCCCGACATTTACCAAGGCGCGGAAGGCTTCGATTTCAGTCTTGTCGATCCTGATAATCGCCGGCCGGTCGATCATGCACAGCTGGCCGCCTGGCTTGATGAAGCCGGACCGATCGCCAAGCTTCAGGCGGCGGCCTTGAAGCAGCGCATCATCGCAATCGGCCTGCAGCTGCGCCAGCGGCACCCGGTTCTCTTTGCCCGGGGTGACTATCTGCCGTTGAAGACGACCGGCAGCCGCCGTGATCACGTGCTGGCCTTTGCCCGCGTGCACAACAGCGAATTCGCGATCACCGTCGCCCCGCGGCTGATGTTCGGCTGGCTCGATCCCGGCGCGCTTTTTGCCGGCCCGGAGTTCTGGGAAGATACGGCGATCGCGGTCCCCTCCCCTCTTCATGGGTTGAAGGCGGATCTCGTGACCGGAAAAACGATCGAGCCGGGAGGCAGCATTTCGGTGGCCGCACTGCTCGGGAGCCAGCCGCTCGGTCTGATCAGCCCGATTTGAGGAACGGGCGGGACCTGAGAAATCGGGCATGCCACCACAGCGACACGCGAAGCGGCAGTTTTCGATAAATCGACATCGTTAAATTTGGTGCTTGACCTTCCAGTTGCTGGAAGGTGGATAAGCCTCTCCAAGTGCCCTTCGGGCATAGGAGATAGTCATGGATACCAAGCACGAACACGACCACCATCACCACAGCCACGGCGACGGTCACTGCCATTGCGGCCATGATCATCAGGAGAAGGCGACCGAAGTGGTCATCCGCGATCCCGTCTGCGGCATGACGGTCGATCCGCAAGCCGGCAAACCCTCGTTCGACCACATGGGTCGTGTCTATCATTTCTGCTCCGAGAGTTGCCGGACGAAGTTTGCGGCTCAGCCGCAGGATTATCTGACGGCGAAGGATCCCGTCTGCGGCATGACCGTTGATCGTTCGACGGCAAAATACTTCGTCAAATTCGAGGGCGAGAAATTCTACTTCTGCTCGGCCGCTTGCCAAACCAAATTCGAGGCCGGTCCGTCGGCCTATCGCGACGGCGCCCGTCCGGCGGCAAAGCCGGCGCCGAAGGGTACGCTCTATACCTGCCCGATGCATCCGGAAGTCGTCAGCGACCGGCCCGGCGATTGCCCGAAATGCGGCATGGCGCTGGAGCCGATGGGCATTCCTCCGGCCGATGAAGGACCGAATCCGGAGCTTATCGACTTCATCAGGCGGCTTTGGGTCAGCGCCGGCCTTGCCCTGCCGCTGCTGGCCCTCGGCATGGGGCCGATGCTCGGCCTGCCGCTTCGCGAAGCGATCGGCGAACTACGGGCAACCTATATCGAGCTAGCCCTCGCAACGCCGGTCGTGCTGTGGGCCGCCCTGCCCTTTTTCCGCCGCGCATGGGCCTCTCTCGTCAATCGCAGCCCGAACATGTGGACGCTGATCGGCCTCGGCGTCGGCACCGCCTATGTCTACAGTGTCATCGCCACACTTGAGCCCGGAATTTTCCCGATGAGCTTTCGCGGCCATGGCGCCACCGTGCCTGTCTATTTCGAGGCGGCCGCCGTCATCGTCGCCCTGGTCTTCGTCGGCCAGGTGCTGGAATTGAAGGCACGCGAGCGGACCGGCTCGGCGATCCGCGCGCTGCTCGACCTCGCGCCGAAGACGGCGCGGCGCATTGATGCCGACGGCAGTGAGATGGACGTGCCGGTAGAGGAGATCCGGACCGGCGACCGGCTGCGCGTGCGCCCGGGCGAGCGCGTACCGGTGGACGGTTCCGTCCTGGAGGGCCAGTCGACGGTCGACGAATCGATGATATCGGGCGAGCCCCTGCCCGTCGAGAAGACGACGGGCGACGGACTGACCGGCGGCACGATCAACAAGAACGGCTCTCTCGTCATGTCGGCGGAGAAAGTCGGCGCAGACACGGTGCTGTCTCGTATCGTCGACATGGTCGCCAAGGCGCAGCGTTCGCGGGCGCCGATTCAGGGCGCGGTCGACCGGGTGTCGGCCTACTTCGTGCCCGCCGTCGTCGCCGTCGCCATGCTTGCCTTCGTCGTCTGGGCAGCGATCGGGCCGGAGCCGAGCCTGGCAAACGCGCTGCTTGCCGCCGTCGCCGTTCTGATCATCGCCTGCCCCTGTGCGCTCGGTCTTGCGACGCCGATGTCGATCATGATCGCGACCGGGCGCGGCGCTGGCGAAGGCGTGCTGATCAAGGACGCCGAAGCGCTGGAGCGCTTTTCCAAAGTCGACACGCTGATTGTCGACAAGACCGGCACGCTGACCGAAGGCAAGCCCGTGCTCACCGACATCGTCGCCGCAGGCGGCGTCGAGGCGAACCGGCTGCTGTCGCTGGCCGCAAGCCTTGAGCGCGGCTCGGAACATCCGCTGGCCGAGGCGATCGTTGCCGGCGCCGAAGAGCGCGGTGCCGCCTTCGTGGAGGTGAGCGGGTTCGAGGCGAAGACCGGCAAGGGGGTCCAAGGCATAGCCGACAGTACAAAGGTGGCACTCGGCAATGCGGCGCTGCTCACCGATCTCGGCGTCGATCCGTCGGCGCTGTCGGAGAAGACCGAAGCCCTGCGCGGCGATGGCAAGACGGTGATGTTCGTGACCCTCGACGGCAAGCTCGCCGGTCTCGTCGCCGTCGCCGACCGGATCAAGCCGACGACATCAGCTGCCATCAAGGCGCTGCACGACAGCGGGCTGAAGATCATCATGGCGACCGGCGACAACGAGCGCACGGCGCGGGCGGTCGCGAAAAGCCTCGGCATCGACGAGGTCCGCGCCGACGTGCTGCCGGAAGGCAAGAAAGCGCTGATCGAGGAACTGCGCGCCAAGGGCGCGGTGATCGCCATGGCAGGCGACGGCGTCAACGACGCCCCGGCTCTTGCGACAGCCGATGTTGGCATCGCCATGGGCACCGGCGCCGATGTTGCAATGGAAAGCGCAGGCATTACTTTGGTCAAAGGCGATCTCAATGGAATCGTCAGGGCACGGCGGCTGGCGGAGGCGACGATGCGCAATATCCGCCAGAATCTCGGCTTCGCCTTCGGCTATAACGCGCTCGGCGTTCCGGTCGCTGCCGGGATCCTCTATCCCGTTTTCGGCTTGCTGCTCTCACCGATGATCGCGGCGGCGGCGATGAGCCTCTCGTCCGTATCGGTGATCGCTAATGCGCTGAGACTGCGCTTTTCAAAATTATAGGAGACGGCCATGAATATCGGCGAAGCATCTGAGCGGTCCGGCCTGCCTTCGAAGACCATCCGCTACTACGAGGATATTGGCCTGATCCGCCCCGAAAGGGGCGGAAACGGCTATCGCGACTATGCTGCGGCCGATGTTCACAAGCTGCGCTTCCTGCAGCGTTCGCGCGGCCTCGGCTTTTCCGTCGAGGAATGCCGGCAGTTGCTGGCGCTTTATGAGGACAAAGCCCGGGCGAGCGCCGATGTCAGGGACATTGCCGAGACGAAACTCGGAGAAATCGACCGCAAGATCCGCGAGCTGACGGAACTTCGCCGCACCCTCGAGCACCTCGTGCATGCCTGCCATGGCAACGACCGACCGGATTGCCCGATTCTCGAAGAGCTCTCGGAGGGTCGCTGACCATCCTGGGAAAGCCGGAAGGCTCTAGCTGACCGTCTGGAACGGCGCCGGTTCGGCGGGCTCGTCATCGTCGCAGTCGTCAAACACGCCCTCATCGAGGCGGTGCTTGATCGCAAGCGCGTAAATCACGTCGAGAATATTGCGGTCTTTGAGATGAGGATCGGTCAGAGCGAGAAGCGAAGCTCTGACGATCTTCTTGCTGGTGGCTTTCGGGCATCGCGCCTTGACGAAATCATAGAGTGCCTCACCCGTCAGCCCTTCCATGGCGCCGTCCACGAGAGCTTCGTAGACCCGCTTCTTTTCCTTCATCCTATATCGTCCCCGCAAATCAGCGGCGTGATGATCTGTCATGTAATTGTCATAAACAATCGCCGATTTAAGAGCCTGCGCTGACGGGTGGTATTTCCCCGCATCATTTTTTATGCCGCCGGGAATAAAATCCGCAGCGGTTGCGTATACTCAAGCATGGAACGCAAAGACCGCCCCTTCGATGTCATCGGACAGCTTGCAGCGCTGCGGCGCTATGCGCGCGCCCTGGTGCGCAACTCGGACGAGGCGGAGGACCTGGTGCATGATGCTCTGGTGCGCGCCTTAGAGAAGAGAAAAAGCTTCCGAAGCGGTGGCAATCTGCGCACCTGGCTGCTTTCCATCCTGCACAATGCCCATATCGATCGTCTTCGCCGGAACCGGTCGCTGACGCGTCGCCACGACGAAGCGGCTGTCGAAGGCGAGCAGTCGCTGCCGGCCGGCCAGGAACATGCGGTGCGCCTGCAGCAGGTGCGCGACGCCTTCTTCGACCTGCCGGAGGAACAGCGCGAGGCGCTGCATCTCGTTGCCATCGAAGACCTTTCCTATCAGGAAGCCGCCAATGCGCTCGGTATTCCGATCGGCACCCTGATGTCGCGCATCTCCCGTGCCCGGGCGCAACTGCGCGAATTCGAGGAGAAGACGCCGCGCGTTTCGCATCTCAAATTAATCGGAGGGAGCGGCAATGAAAGCAGTTGATCCGATCATCGATGCCGATCTCGATGCCTATGTCGATGGCGAGCTCGATGTCGCGCGCCGTATTCAGGTCGAGTCCTATCTCTCGGAGAATCCGGCGATTGCCGCCAAGGTCATGGCCGATCTCAGCATGAAAGGTGAGCTGCGCTTGGCGCTTGCCGGCGAAAATGCCCTCGGCCGTCCTGAGACCCGCGATGCCGCCCGCCGGCTGGAGCGCGGCCTTTCCTATGGCCGTATCCTTCATTCCATGCAGCGCATCGCCGCCGTCGGCATTCTGGTCGCCGCCGGCTGGGTGGCGCATAATTCCTTCGGCGCTTTTTCGGCGACCGAGGTGGCGGCTTCCGTTCCGGCGCCTGCTTATGTCGAGGATGCCGTCCGCGCCTATCAGACCGCGGCCCTTCGCGCCTCGATGCCTTCGCAGACCCCGACCAGCTACAGTGCCGAGGACATCCGCGCCGCCACCGCGATCGTCATGCCTGAGTTGCCGAAAGACTGGAAGATCGCCGACGTGCAGATATTCCCGTCCGAATTCGGACCGAGCGTCGAGATGGCGATCACGGTGGCCGATGGAAAACGGCTGTCGCTTTTCGCCGTCCGGCCGGGAGCTTTCGAAGTCCGGCCGGTCAGCCATCTCGCACTCGAAAAAGCAGAAGCCGCCTATTGGCAGATCGGCGACGTCGCCTATGCGCTGATCGCCGACGATAGCGGCCTCAATCTCGATCAGGCGGCCGAACGGCTCGCCCGCTCGCTCTACTAGTTCAAACCGAGGAGATCAGCATGAACCCGATCAATCCCCGCTATGGAGCCGTCGCCGGCTCACAGGCCCTTTTCGACGAGGGTCTGCGTCAGCATATGCTGCGCGTCTACAACTATATGGGCCTTGGCCTCGTCATCACCGGCATCGTTGCCTTCATCGTCGGCTCGACGCCGGCGCTTTATGTCCCGATCTTCGGCTCACCGCTGAAGTGGGTGGTGATGCTCGCGCCCCTCGCCTTCGTCTTCTTCTTCTCCTTCCGCATCCAGACGATGTCGGCGAGCACCGCTCAGATCACCTTCTGGGCCTTCTGCGCCGTGATGGGTCTGTCGCTTGCCTCCGTCTTCCTGGTCTTCACCAAGACGAGCATCGCCCAGACCTTCTTCATCACCGCGGCCATGTTCGGCTCCACCAGCCTTTACGGCTACACCACCAAGCGTGACCTCTCGAAGATGGGCTCGTTCCTGATGATGGGTCTCTTCGGCATCATCATCGCCGCCATCGTCAACATCTTCCTGGGTTCGAGCGCGCTGCAGTTTGCCATCTCGGTGATCGGCGTCGTCGTCTTCGTCGGCCTGACCGCCTACGACACGCAGAACATCAAGGAACAATATTCGGAAAATTTCGATCAGGAATCGAACCAGAAGCTTGCCGTTTTCGGTGCGCTCTCGCTCTACCTGAACTTCGTCAACATCTTCCAGCTTCTGCTCAACTTCACCGGCGAGCGGGAATAGGACCGCGCTTCTGGGGGCAATGGAAGCGCAAGAGCGTCCGGTCTGCAATCTGTGACAGGATGGCAGACCGGGCGCTCACTCTCAAAGGTACGGCCGGAGGTCCACCCGGCCGGTTTTTTATTTCAGATGATGCCCCAGGCGCGATAGCGGCCGCGGCCGGTGATTTCACGAATGCCGATCTCGTTGACGAGGTTCAGCGCGCCGCGCGGCGTGATGCGCAGCTGACGGGCGATCATCGCTGCCGACACCATCGGCCGCGACAGGATGAAATCGGCAAGCTCCGGCAGGCTGCTGTTCGAGCGACGGCCGCGAAAGCGCAGCTCCATTTGCGTGCGGGCCAGCGATAACCGGTCGATTTCCTTGAGGCCGGCCGCCGCAGCCAGCTGCATCGCTTCGAGAAAGGCTTGCAGCCGCGTCACCCGGTCACGGGCCCGACGCCGCTCGTGGCGCACCAATTTCAGCCCGCCGTAAAAGGAAAAGAGATGCGAAGCGACCTTGCCGCGGGCGCGCAGGTAGCTTTCGACCAGAAGCCCGCCGAGCCAATGCTGACGCCGCAACGGCTCGATCCTGTCCCAGGCTTCGAACAGGATCACGGCGCCTAGAACCGGCGGCAGGTTGTCGGCCAGGGGCAGCACACACCGCCACTCCGAAAGCCGCTGCTCCTCATCCCATTCCTCGTCGCCAAGCAGGCCGAGAGGGTCATCGTTGCGCTTGGCCGGCGATATTGCGGCCGCCTCGCCGGGCGGCGCTTTGCCCGTATGGATGTCGATGAGCTTCTGCGAGCGGGCAAGAATGGCATCGATCTCGGCCATTTCGGCGGCGAGCGGCGCGTCTTCATCCTCGCCCTCATCGTCGGCCTCGACCGCAGCCACCCCGCTCTTGGCTTCCTGAGTGAGGCCCTCCCCTTCCCCTGTGGTCGCTGTCAGCGTTGCCAGCCCCGAGGCGCCGAGAGCCCAGGACGGTTCGCCGGTCCATATGCGCCGACGCGTCCGCAGCACCGAATGGGCGATCGTCAGCTCGTGGCTAGGAGCGCGGCTATCCATATGCGCGTCGTGCAGAACGAGATCCTCGACATGAACGAGCTCGCCGGCGACCCATAACGCACCTGCGGCATCGAAAAAGTGACTGCGTTCAGCAAATCCCTCACCAACCGACGAACGCAACACCCGCTCGTCCAGTCGCGCCACCGCATCCTCCGCCGCGGCAAGCAATGGAAGCAGGGTTTGAAGCATTACACCGTCGATATCATAGCGCATTGTTAAGCTTTATGGTTTTTCACAAATGGAAGCAAAATAGCCATTTCCTTCCGCCATCTATGACATGGTTAACGGTTTGTTTCAACAAGCGCGCGGGGAAGGAAGCGAAGAAGATCGCCGATCCACAATCCCTTTAACCTCTGCAACTGACGCGAAGCTTTTGGGGCGT